>NZ_JBVHOQ010000019.1:0-163470 GCF_055568375.1 Streptomyces sp. NPDC026062 | reverse complement strand
CGACAGCGCCAGCCCCACATCGTCACCGGCTACTTCAAAGCCCCGCACGTCCGATACGTCCTCGACGAGTGAACCCAATGAGTTTCTGATCAATAGTTGGAAACGATCATCTGGCAAGGGCGTTCGGCGGGCTTACACACACCGGACAAACAGTTGCACGTTCTGGCCAGGCTAATCTTTTGCGAGTATTCAATAACGCCCACAGCTTTCAGGTCGCGAAGAATTCGATCAGTATCGGGGAGTCGGCTTCGCCACTACTCTTCGGACTCAAGACAGCAAGCGCTGCCGGGGGATTCTTCAGATACGTCGGAATTGGTGGTAGCGCCCTTGCAGCAGGTATCGGCTTCGCCAACCTTGGTGCACTGGGAAATCCACACAAGGCCTTCGAGGAGAAAGGCGTCGAATATGTGGCGGATGTGGCAGAGGCCGGATTTAACGCATCCATGACCTTGGCCATGATCGCCCCTACACCTGTCACACGGCCTGGCACTTGGAACCGGTTTGGTCTATGGCAGCGCCAAAGTCATAGAGCACTCGGAAGAGATCAGAAACGGAGTAGGAGCAGCAGCCGACTGGGCTGCGAACAAAGCGTCGAACGTAAAGTACGGAATTTCCTATGGCGCCAAGAGTCTGGCCAAAAAGGCCAATCCCATGAACTGGTTCTGAGGAAGTTGCGAAAGGTGGGCATCCATGGATTACTTCGAGTTCGAATTGAAACCATTTTTCACCAAGAACGAGATCGGCCGAACGGGAATCGCAGGCCATTTCGGCGAAGTGACTGTCACGGTACAGAAGATCTCCATGCGGAAGAGTGACGGCTGCTGCACTGTGCACGTGACTGGAGCACGGGTCGCAAACGCGACCTATCGTGCTACTGCCTGCGGTGTTGCACGTCCGACCCTCGAAGACGCCCACCTCAGCGTCAACGCCGCTCCCGTTGAGCTCGGAATCGGTACGCAATGGCTCCGCAAGAAAGGTCGCATCCTGCATCTCACCTACCGGGGCAGAGCCTACGAGTACACAGCCAGCGGATTCACAGCGCATGGCAGCCTGCGGCGCCCAGGATTGTCCATCATTTGCTCGCACAGAAAAAACACCACCGGGAAAGGCGTATCCAGCCACATCACCGTCACTGGCGATGCCGACGAAGTGGACCTGGCCTTGGCTATCGTATTTGAGCAAGTGGATACGTCGGACTTGACATCGACCGGGGCAGCCCTGACCGCACTCTCACGGCGCCTGAAGAAGTTGCCGTCGGAGACTCCATCCGAGTAGCACTCGGATAAACCTCGCCCGACGCACCTCGCAACCGGCTCTACAACCTGCCAGGCACCGATGAAGCCCACTACGGAGACTGAATGGCCGGGCGCCGAACCGGCAACTGAACCAGCCGGGGAGAAGCTGAAACAGAGCCGCCGAAGCGTCAAATCGCCAACCCGCTCCCCACCGAGGAAGGCCACACCCAAGCGACCGTCACCGTAAGGCATCACCTGGGGAGCACTATGCGGAACGTCAACACAGACGGCCTGGGTCAGATGGCCATGCTCATAGTTCGAGCAGTAATTCCTCAGCAGCTTCGGGGCCGCGTCCGGTGACGTGGATGGGGTCGATCTGGCGCTGGCTGTCGTCTTCGAGGAGGTCGACACGTTCGATCTGAAATCTTTCGGCGCGGCGACTACAGCGGTCAACCGGATCATCACCCCTCGAACAAACGACTCGGGCGTCGGGTCGGAGTAGTGCATCCGGCGAACCCGGCATTCGATGGAGCAGTGTGACCGCCTTCGGCTCAAGTAGGCCAATAAGGCTTCCATAGACCCGCGTTCCGAAACACGGCTTCCGAAGCATGGCTTTCGGAACACGCGTTCCAAAAGAGGGCTACGGAACAGAACAGTGCGGTCGCAACCGAATCAATCGGAGAGATTGAGAAAATGACAGACGCGGAAGTCCAGGAGCTCACCAGACGCGCAAGCCGGCTCCGCAGTCTCGCCGACCACGTCGCGAGCATCGTCGACGCCCCGCACACCTACGCCACGACCACCATGAAGACGTGGAAGGGGCCCCACGCCGACCGCACACGCGGTGAGTTGAAGTCCTGGCGGGCGAAGTGCGACACGGTGGCGGAGGCACTTCGCGAAGAGGCCCGTACGTGCGAGCAGTCGGCCAAGGACGCCCGACAGAAGCTGCCGGTCTCATGAACGTCCCTCATGCACATCCCTCATGCACATCCCTCATGCACGTCCCTCATGCACATCCCTCATGCACGTCCCTCATGCACATCCCTCATGCACGTCCCTCATGCACGTCCCTCATGAACGTCCCTCATCAACCGTCCACATGAATGGCCCTGAGCCTTGTCAGAAGTCCATGCATCATCCATGAACGTGCTGCCCCGGTCATACATCCACAAACGCCCCATCCATGAACCGGCGGTCCGACCGCGGGCCGGGAGGAAGTAGTCCATGCGAGTCCTGGTGACGGTCGTGCGGGAAGGAGTTGCCCCCCAGGACCACCTGGTCACCCTGGAGGACGAGGCGACCGCAGCCGATGTGGCAGCCTGCCTGGCCGATAGCGACGAGCGTGCGTCCGGGGCCGGGTACGGGCACGCCGGGCCCGCCGGGCACGGGCAAGCGGGGCACGGGCCCGCCGGGTGCGAGGGAGCGGGGCGCAGGCACACCAGTCACGAGCCCGCGGAGGTCGGGCAAGCCGGGTACAGGCAAGCGGGACACAGGCAGGCAGAAGTCGGGCAGGCGGGGGGCCGGCAGGCGCCGGCCCAGGGCGTCGTGCCTCTTCAGTCCGATTGGGGCGGCCGGCTACCGGCGCCCCGCGAGGCCGGGATCGCGCACGGGATCTGGGTCGACGGCCATTGGTGCGCGCCGGATCTGCCCGCCCGGTCCGTCCTCCGCGACGGTGTCCGCGTCACCACGGACGAGACCATCGGGCCGTTCATGCGGGCCGGGGAGCCCACCGGGCGGTACGAACTCCATGTCAGCGGCGGGCCGGGTTCCGGGCATGTCGCCCGCGTCCAGGCCGGCAGATCGACCATCGGCACCGGTCCCGCGTGCACCCTTCCCGTCGCCGACCGCTCGCTGCCCCCGCTCGCCCTCGAACTCTCGGTCGGTCTGGACGGGGCCGTCACGCTCCATCCCCAAGAAGGCGTCTCCACCTCCCTCGGCGACGAAATGGTGACCGAGGACTGCGACTGGCCCGTGGGCGCGGTCGTCCGCATCGGTGACTCCGTCATCGGACTGCGGGAACCGCAGCAGCCGGACGCCCACTTGGCCCCCACGGAGGACGGCGGCCACGCCTACAACCGTCCGCCGAGACTGTCGCCCCCGCGACGGCGCCCCCGGCTCATCGTCCCGGTCGAGCCCGTGAAGGGCGAGGGACCGCGCCTCCAGTTGCTTGCCTCGATGATTCCGGCCTTCTTCGGCGTCGGCATGTACGTCATGACCAAGCAGCTCTACACGCTGTTCTTCTGCGCCATGAGCCCGCTGATGATGATCGGCTACTGGGCCGGCGAGGCCCGTCACGAACGCAAGCGGCACAAGCGGGCGGTGAAGCAGTACAGGGCGGACAGTGCCGGTCACGCGACGAAGCTGGCCGAACTCGGCAAGGAGGAGCAGCGCGAACGCCGGGAGGCCCATCCGGATCCGGCGGAGCTGCTCCTGTGGGCCACCGGCCCGCGTCGACGGCTCTGGGAGCGCCGGATCGTCGATCCCGACGCGCTACAGCTCCGGGCCGGTCTCGCCGCTCTCCCCTCGGACGTCGAACTGCGCCCGGCCGACGGCGGTGCCCTCGACCAGTCGGCGCTGCCGCCCGTCCTCGCGGACGTCCCCGCCGTGCTGCCGCTCGCCGAACTGGGCGTCGTCGGTGTCGCGGGGGACCGCGGGCCCGCCCTCGGTGTCGCGAACTGGCTGGTCGCGCAGGCCGCGATCCTGCACAGTCCCCGGGATCTCTCACTCGTCGTGCTCTCTTCGTCACCGGATGCCCGGAACGTCTGGACCTGGGTGCACTGGCTGCCCCACACCACCCCCCGGACGGGCCAGACCTGTCTTGCGCTGGTCGGCTCCGACCCCGAGGCCGTGGGGCGCCGGGTCCAGGAGCTGCTGGCGGAACTGGAGCGCAGGAAGGCCGCATCCCAGGGGTTCGGCTCGGCGGGACGGCTGAGCCCCGATCCGTACACCCTGATCGTCCTGGACGGGGCGCGTCTGTTGCGGCGCATCCCCGGGATGCCTCAACTCCTCAAGGAGGGGCCGCTTTTCGGCATGTTCGCCCTCTGTGTCGAGGAGAACGAGCGGCTGCTGCCCGAGGAGTGCGGGGCAGCCCTCAGCGAGCGGCCCGACGCCCCGCACCATGTGGGCATCAGCGGCGCAGGACTTGAGGCCCTGGGCAACGTACTGGCGGATCAGGTGTCGACGGCCTGGTGCGAACTCGTCGCACGTTCGCTGGCACCGGTACGGGACGTGAGCCAGGACGACGCCGACGCGGCGCTGCCCACCGCTGCGCGTCTGCTGTCGCTGCTCGGAATGCCCGACCCGACGGGTGCGGATGTCGCCGGGGTCTGGACGCGTGGTGGGTCGACGACCGAGGTGCCGATCGGTATCGCGGCGGACGGCGCGTTCCTGCTCGACATCAGGCGCGACGGCCCCCACGCCCTGGTGGCGGGTACGACCGGTGCCGGCAAGTCCGAGCTGCTCCAGACGATCATCGCGTCGCTGGCCGTCGCCAACCGGCCCGATGAGCTGAACTTCGTCCTGATCGACTACAAGGGCGGCAGCGCGTTCATGGACTGCGCCCGCCTTCCGCACACCGTCGGCATGGTGAGCGACCTCGACGCGCACCTGACCGAGCGGGCCCTCGCCTCCCTGGCCGCGGAGCTCAAGCGACGCGAGGGGATTCTCTTCGAGACGGGCACCAAGGACATCGAGGACTACAACGACACCCGCAGGAACCGCCCCGAACGGGAGCCGATGGCCCGGCTCGTCCTGGTCATCGACGAGTTCGCCTCGCTCGTCGCCGAGCTGCCCGAATTCATCGCGGGCCTGGTCGATATCGCCAGGCGAGGCCGCTCCCTCGGAGTGCACCTCATTCTGGCGACGCAGCGTCCGGCGGGTGTCGTCAGCCAGGAGATCCGGGCCAACACCAACCTGCGCATCGCACTGCGGGTGGCGGACAGCGCGGAGTCCACGGATGTCATCGAGGCGCCCGACGCCGGGGCCATCGCGAAGTCCACGCCGGGCCGGGCGTATGTCCGTTCAGGCGCGCAGTCGCTCGTGGCCGTCCAGTCGGCCCGTATCGGCGGCCGGCGCCCGAGTACCGGTACGGACCGCCCGAAGGCGATCACGGCCCCAATGGACTGGAGGACCTTCGGCCGCCCGTCCTCCCGCGCCGCCGGGGGCGAGGACGACGGGACGATGGTCACCGACCTCGGTCTGCTGGTCGACGCGGTACGCGACGGTGCGGAGCTGATGGGATTCGGCACCCGGCCGAGCCCCTGGCTCCCGCCGCTGCCCGAGCTGTTGACGGTCGCCGACCTGCCGGAGGCCTGCGCTCCGCCGAAGGCCGACGCTCCGCCGAAGGCCGACGCTCCGCCGAAGGCCGACGCTCCACCGGAGGCCTACGACGAGGTCGCCCCGATCCGGATGGGTCTCACCGACCTTCCCTCGGAGCAGGGACGCGCCGCACTCACACTGGATCTCGTCCATGGCGAGCACATGATGCTGATCGGCGGTGCGCGGTCGGGCCGTTCCACCGCGCTGCGTACCCTCGCCGGTTCGCTGGTCGCCACCACGTCGCCGAGGGACGTGCACCTCTACGGCATCGACTGCGGAGCCAACGCGCTGCTGCCGCTGACGAGGCTTCCGCACTGCGGGGCGGTGGTCACCCGTGACCAGCCCGACCGGGTGCGACGGCTGCTCGGCCGGCTGACCGACGAGATCTCGCGCCGCCAGCAACTCCTGGCCGTGGAAGGGCTTTCGAGCGCCGCCGAGCAGCGCGCGTCGGCGGCCCCGGAGGACCGGCTGCCCTGGATGGTGCTCCTGCTGGACGGCTGGGAGGGGTACACCTCGGCGCTGGAGGGCATCGACTACGGCCGGCTCATCGAGCTGATCATCAAGATCTTCCGGGAGGGCGCGGCCGTGGGGGTGAAGGTCGTCATGACCGCGGACCGGAGCGGGTTCAGTGGCCAGGTCTCGCCGTCGTTCGGCGACAAGCTCATCCTGCGGATGAGCGACAGCGGCGACTACGCGCTGGCGGGCCTGTCCGCCCGGGAGACGCCCAGGAGCATGCCGCCCGGCCGGGCCCTGCGCATGACCGGGCACGGGGTCCAGGAGAGCCAGATCGCGCTCCTGACCCCCGATCCGGCCGGACAAGCACAGGTGGCGGCCCTGCGGGACATCGGCGATGAGGCGCTGCGGGTGCACGGCGTTCCGCCCCGGGGCCTGCGTCCGCTCCGGGTGGACGAACTGCCCATGCGGTTCACCGCCGCGGAAGCCAGGGCGCTCGATCCCACGTTCACTCCCCCGTCACCGCTCTGGGCGCTGTTCTGCGTGGGCGGCGACGAACTGGCGCCCATCGGAGTCGACTTGGAAGAGTCCGGCCCCGGCTTCCTGGTCGCGGGTCCCCCCAAGTCGGGCCGGTCCACCACTCTGCTCGTAGCCGCGCGCACCCTGCTCGGCCAGCGGGTGCCCCTGATCCTCGTGACTCCCCGGCGCTCTCCGCTCCGTACGCTGGAGAGCGGGCCGGGCGTCCTCGGCGTACTCGACTCGGAGAGCTCGGCAAGGGATCTCGCCGCGCTGACCGGCCGGACGAACGGTACGTACGCGGTCGTGGTCGACGACGCCGAGATGCTCTACGACTCCGCGCTCGACACCGCCCTGGAGGAGGTCGCGCAGGCCGGACGGGACGGCGGGATCGGCATCATCGCCGCCGGTGCCACGGACACGCTCGGCTCGCAGTACCGGGGGTTCGGTGTGGAGGTCCGGCGGTCGGGCCAGGGCCTGATCCTCTCGCCTCGGAGCGCGTCGGACGGCGAGCTGTTCAACATGCGGCTGCCCAGCCCCGGCAGCGGACCCACCGGACGTGGACTGCTCATCCGCGACGGCCAGGTGATGCCGGTACAGGCGCTGCTCGAACGGTAGGAACGGTCCCGAACGGCAGGAAACGGCCTCGAACAGTAGGAACGGTCTCGAACGGCCGGTACGGTGGCGGCCCGATCGGGCCGCCCCGGCATCACACCGTCCGGAGGCTGTTACCTGGTTGCCTCGTCGATCCGGTCGTGGCTGCTCTTTGCGGACTTGTGGCCGTCGCCGAGGGAGTTGGCGAGCTTTTCGAGGTGCGGCTTGAAGCTGGTCCAGTCGTCACGGAACCGGTCGGCGCCAGGGCCCTTCCAGTAGTCGTGGCTGTTCCTGGACTTGCCGTCCAGAAGGGTGATGAGGTCGCGAACCTCCCCCTCCTTCTTCTGAAACGCCTCGTACAGAGCCTTGAGCTCCGTCAGACTCGCACCGCGGTCGATACCGCCGGGCCCACCAGCCACGTGAGACTCCCCGTGTCGCATTCGCAAACAACTTCAGCTGTTTCAGGGGACGCTACCGCATCGCACACAACGCCCGGGAGAAGACCGGCCAGTCGGAGGAGCCGCCGGCCGACCGCGTCCGCGAGCCACCTCCGCGGGCCCACGCTCACACCCCAGCCCCCGCAGGATGCGTGGTCCGTTTTGCAACCAAGCAACCGATTGATAACAAGAAGCGGCATTTAAGCAACCCCTTAAGTGGCCGCCGGCATTCCGGCCTCTCCGCGCAACCTGCCGCAATCGACCGCCCGAGGACGCCCGAATGGATACGGATACGAAGACAGCTTCACGTACGGATCGCAAACTCCGGACCGGAACTCGGATCGGAACGTTCCGGACCGGAACTCGGGCGGACTTCAGTTCGCGACCACGGAGAGAAAGCGGAGAGAAAGGCCTTGCCTTCACGGCGATGCCCCTTCCCATTCCGGACGACAGGCGCCATTGCGAAGGAAGTGACATTCCGGGCCAATGGAGAATTCCGGCGCGCGGCGCGGAACTGATCGGTTTCAGGTCCGGGCCAATTCCCGCTTTCACCTCCCGGGGGAACAACACCGAGGAGGCCCACAGGGGGCAGGGACGGGGCGCGCAAGGACGGGGCGCGCAGGGACGGCGCGCAGGGACGGCGCGCAGGGACGGCGCGCAGCGCCAGAGGCCCGTCGGGCCGGTCCCGTCCCGCACCGGGCCGCACCCACCCCGTACCACAGGCCGGCCCGTACACGCGGGCCGGCCACTGCCGTGCCTCAGCCGCCGAGAAGCTCGACGTCCACATCCGCCGGGAAGCCCGTCGTCGGACCGGTCCGGCGCGCGAACTCCTTGACGCCCGCCAGCTGATCCGGCCCGAAGCGGAAGTCGAGCGTCGTGAAGTAGCGCTCCAGGACCTCCGCGTCGAAGGCCTCCCAGCGCGCGGCCTGCTCCGCGACCTTGGTGACCTCCTCCAGGGACACGTCCCGCGAGGCCAGGAACGCCTCGTGCACCTTCTGCACGGCGGTGGGCTCGGCCGCCAGGTAGTCCTTGCGCGCGGCCCAGACGGCGAAGACGAACGGCAGCCCCGTCCACTCCTTCCACATCGCGCCCAGGTCGTGGACCTGGAGCCCGAGCCGGGGGGCGTCATGCAGGTTGGCGCGCAGCGCGGCGTCACCGATGAGGACGGCGGCGTCCGCCTCCTGCATCATCAGCCCGAGGTCGGGCGGGCAGGTGTAGTAGTCGGGGGTGACACCGAACCGCTCGGCGAGCAGCAGCTGCGCGAGGCGTACGGAGGTGCGGGAGGTCGAGCCGAGCGCCACCCGGGCCCGGTCGAGGTCTTCCAGGGGCCGCTGCGAAACGATCACGCACGACATGACGGGCCCGTCGCAGCCGACCGCGATGTCGGGGAAGGCGACCAGGTCGTCGGCGTTGCGCAGGAACTCCACGAGGGTGATCGGGCCGATGTCCAGATCGCCCCTGACGAGCTGCTCACTGAGCTTCTCCGGGGTGTCCTTCGAGAGCTCCAGGTCGAGCAGGGTCCCGGTCCGTGCGAGCCCCCAGTAGAGGGGAAGGCAGTTCAGGAACTGGATGTGGCCGACGCGCGGCCGGCTGCGACGGTCGTCGCCTGCGACGGTTGAGACGGTTGAATTGTCCACATCGCGAGGCTAGACCCGTGGCCGGACGACGGACCCACCGGGGGCGCGCGCCGTCGCGCGGGCCCCTCTTCCGGGGGGCTCCGAATGGGCAGACCGAAGGCTCTCGGGAAGGCTCCGGGAGACGCCAGGAAGGCCCTCTCGGGGCGCGCATCCGCACGGCAATCAAACATCCGGGTGAAGTGATCTTTCCCTCTACCCTTCCGCACATGCTGCGTGCTAGGCTCAACGCCAAGTTGCAGTTTGGTTTCCCTTGCAGTACAGAGCCTGCGGAGCATGTAACCCGCAGGCTTTTGTAGTTTTCAGACTTCTTTGCAGGTTCTGGAGCAGGGCAACCCTTTGGCCCAAGGAGGGCTTATGGCTACCGGAACCGTCAAGTGGTTCAACGCTGAAAAGGGCTTCGGCTTCATCGCCCAGGACGGCGGCGGCCCGGATGTCTTCGTCCACTATTCCGCGATCAACGCGTCCGGGTTCCGCTCCCTCGAGGAGAACCAGGTCGTGAACTTCGACGTCACTCAGGGACCCAAGGGTCCGCAGGCTGAGAACGTCACCCCGGCCTAGTTGCCCGGGTCGGCCGATCGCGGCCGGTAACGCAGTACCCAAGGAGCCCCGCTCCTCCGCCTCGGCGGAGGAGCGGGGCTCCTGCCTTTGCGGACGTCCTGTCTTTGCCGAAGAGCGCGGCTCCGGTCCACGAAGCCGGCGAACGGGAGAACGGGAGAAACAGGAGAACAGCCGAAGCTGCGGGGCTTCTGCCGGTGTCCGGCAGAAGCCCCGCAGCTTCGGCTGTCTACCGCTTCCGCTCCTCTACTACTTCCCGAGCGTCTCGTCGCGGCTGTCCACGACGCCTCGGTCGAGTACGGCCTGGAGCTCGGTGACGGTGCCCTTCCTGCCCAGCTCGGTGTCCTGGACCAGGTAGGCGCGCAGACCCAGGTAGTCGTAGCTGTTCGTGTCGAAGACCAGCTCCGTGCGCTCGTGCGTCTTCTCGTCCGTACGGGCCAGCGCCACACCGGGCCGGCCGTCGCCGTCCTGGGCCTTCTCCACCATGACGACACCGGGGATCTTCGCCGCGGCCCGGTAAATCGCGGCGCCCGTCTCCGGCGGCAGGATGTTCTCGCGGATCAGGCCGCCCACGTACTCGAAGAGCCACTGGTCGGACGTGCCGGAGTACGCGGCGTCCGCACGGAGCTTCTTCAGCAGCGCGTCCGGGTCGGTGGGCAGCGCCTGGAGCGCGGCGTAGGTCTGGTTCTGCAGGTCCTCCAGCTGCCCCTTGTCCCCGGCGCGCGGCGCCGACCAGATGATGTCGTCGCCCGGCTGCCGGAGCCGGCTCTGGACCTCCGCGGGGTTCTGGGACGTCCACGTCTCGCGGATGTACGTCTTCAGCTTGAGCGGGTCGCCGGCCTCGGCCTGCATGTTGGAGTAGTGCGAGCGCACGTAGACGAACTGGTTCTTGCCCACCCGGGTCGCGGGGCCCTGCGCGGCGTGCTGGGCGACGTTCTCCATCAGTGCTCCGACGCCGTCCGCGGAGGCGACCTCGACCTTGACCACGGGGGCCGCGCTGAGGTGGTACCCGGTGTCGCCGCCGCCCTGTCCGGGACCGGCCAGGAAGGTGAAGGCGAGCGCTCCGGCGGCGACCATACCGACGGGCACGGCGTACCAGGCGCGGTGGCGGCGCGGGCGCACGGACTGCGGCGACTTCTCTGCCTGGACCTGGTTGATCTCGTTCATCAAGTGCTCCCTGAGCTGCCGTTGACGGTCGTCCGGCAGGACCGGTCCGTGCGGCTCGGGCAGTCGCGCCCGCAGCTCCCCCGCAACCTTCTTGGCATCGGCACTCATCGGTTTCCCTCCCTCTCGTTCGACCGGACCGCAGTGGCGCGGTCACCCAGGTACTGTCCGACTGATCCGGGTAGTTCCATGTTTCTTGCGATTTTCTTGATTTCGTCATCGGTGAGGTCCTTCAGCCGCTTGCGGGCCCGGGAGAGCCGCGAGCGGACGGTGCCGACCGGGACGCCGAGCGCCCGTGCGGCCTCCTGGTACCCCAGGCCGTCCCAGACGCAGAGCAGGAACACCTCCCGCTCCTTCGGCCTCAGCCGTCCCAGCGCGGCCTGCGCGGCGGCGAGCTGTTCCGCGTCATGGATGCGGCCCACCAGCTCGTCGGCGAAGTCCGGCACGGCGGGTCCGACCGGCATCCGGGTCAGTGCCGCGTCGTGTCTGCGGGCGGCGCGGCGGGTGTTGCGCAGGACGTTGGTCGCGATGCCGAGCAGCCAGGGCTTCAGCTCCTCGTCCGACTCCCGCAGGGTCCCGCGCAGCCGCCACGCCTCCAGGAAGGTCAGCGACACGACGTCCTCCGCACCGGCCCAGTCACCGGTCGAGCGGGCCGCGTACCGGAAGACCGTCTGGGCGTAGTCGTCGAAGAGGCCGCCGAACGCGTCCGGGTCACCTGCCCGTATCCGGGCTCTCAAGGAATGCTCCACATCAGGTCCTGTCCGCAGCGGCCCAGGGGTTCCAGTGACCGGCATCACACCCGGGTCCGGCCACTGCGATGCTTGACCTTGACGCCGTGTGAGGCCTTGCACTGGGAGACATCATGTTCACCATCGGAGACTTCGCCAGGTACGGGCGGGTGTCGGCCCGGATGCTGCGTCACTACGACGCCGTCGGGCTGCTGCACCCCGACCGTACCGACCCGGCCACCGGCTACCGCTACTACGGTGCCGCCCAGCTCGCCCGGCTCAACCGGATCATCGCCCTCAAGGACCTCGGCTTCACGCTCCAGCAGGTGCGGGCCGTCCTCGACGAGGAGCTGGGTCCCGAGGAGCTGCGGGGGATGCTGCGGCTGCGGCGGGTGGAGCTGGAGGCGGCGATGGCGGCGGCGGCCGCCGGGCTGGCCCAGGTCGAGGCGAGGCTCCGGTCGATCGAGAGCGAGGGACACATGTCCATGGACGATGTCGTGATCAAGAGCGTTCCGGCGGTGCGGGTCGCGGAACTGACCGGTGTGGCCGGCAGCTACGAGCCGCAGGACATCACGCCGGTGATCAGCCCGCTGTACGAGCGGCTGCTCCCGCTGCTGGACGAGGCGGGGGTGCGCCCCTCAGGCCCGGGGATCGCCCGGTACGAGGACGCCCCGGAGGGTGGCGGCGCGATCGTCGTCCACGCCGGGGTGACGGTCTCCGCCCCGGTGGGACCACTGGGTGACACCGGGGTCACGGTGGTCGAGCTGCCCCCGTTCGAGGCGGCGACCATCGTGCACCGGGGCTCGATGGACGGGATCCTGCCGACGGCCCAGACCCTGGCCCGGGGGATCGAGGCGGGCGGCTACCGCTCGACGGGGTACGCCCGCGAGATCAGTCTGGAGTGCCCCGAGGACCGGGCGAAGTGGGTGACCGAACTCCAGGAGCCGGTGACCCGGGCCTGACAAGCAAGCCCGACACCCGGGCCTGACCACCGGGCCTGACGACCACCGGGGCGGGGCAGGAGCGGGCAGGGGCAGGGGCGGGCGGGGGCAGGAGCGGGCAGGGGCAGGAGCGGGCGGGGCGAGGGGCGACGTCGGGTCCGTCGGACCCGGGGCCAGAACCCCCGCCCCCTCCCCCGTTCACGCCCCCGTGCCGGGCCCCGCCCACAGGCCGTCGGCGGTCAGCCCGAGCAGGTCGATCGCGTTGCGGCGCACGATGCGGTCCACGACATCGGCGTCCAGGTGGCCCATCTGCGCCTCGCCGACCTCGCGGGACTTGGGCCAGGTCGAGTCGGAGTGCGGGTAGTCCGTCTCGTACAGGACGTTTCCCACTCCGATCGCGTCCAGGTTCTTCAGTCCGAAGGCGTCGTCGAAGAAGCAGCCGTGGACATGCTCGGTGAAGAGCTCCGACGGCGGCCGGTGGACCTTGTCGGCCACCCCGCCCCAGCCCCGGTTCTCCTCCCAGACCACGTCGGCGCGTTCCAGGATGTACGGGATCCAGCCGATCTGGCCCTCCGCGTACATGATCCGCAGGTTCGGGAAGCGCTCGAACTTGCCGCTCATCAGCCAGTCGACCATCGAGAAGCAGCAGTTGGCGAAGGTGATGGTGGAGCCGACCGCCGGCGGGGCGTCGGGCGAGGTCGACGGCATCTTCGAGGACGAGCCGATGTGCATGGCGATCACCGTCCCCGTCTCGTCGCAGGCCTGGAGGAACGGATCCCAGTCGTCCGTATGAATGGACGGCAGCCCGAGATGGGGAGGTATCTCGGAGAACGCCACGGCGCGCACTCCGCGCGCGGCGTTGCGCCGGACCTCGTCGGCGGCCAGCCGGGCGTCCCAGAGCGGGACGAGGGTGAGCGGGATGAGCCGGCCGTGCGCCTGCGGCCCGCACCACTCCTCGACCATCCAGTCGTTGTACGCGCGCACTCCCAGCAGCCCGAGTTCGCGGTCCTTCGCCTCGGTGAAGGTCTGGCCGCAGAAGCGCGGGAAGGTCGGGAAGCAGAGCGCGGACTGGACGTGGTTGACGTCCATGTCGGCGAGCCGGTCGGGCACCGAGAACGAACCGGGGCGCATCTGCTCGTAAGTGATGACTTCGAGCTTGATCTCGTCCCGGTCGTAGCCGACGGCGGTGTCGAGCCGGGTGAGCGGGCGGTGCAGGTCCTCGTACACCCACCAGTCACCGATCGGCCCGTCATCCCCCTTCGCACCCATCACGGGCGCGAACTTTCCGCCCATGAACGTCATTTCCTTGAGCGGCGCCCGGACGATGCGCGGCCCGGAGTCCGCGTACTTGGACGGGAGCCGGTCCCGCCAGACATGAGCGGGCTCCACCGTGTGGTCGTCCACCGAGATGATCTTCGGGAAGGTCTCCATGCGTACCACGGTAGCGTCAATCTGACGAACCGTCAGCTGTCCCCGCGATGCCTCGTTCCACAATCGTTGTCGAGGGCTTGTGCAGAGAGTCACCCACTGCTGACGCGCCCCCCTTTCACAAGGCAGACTGTTGACGGCGATACCAACGGTATGGAGCAATCCGGATAGCCCCGGCTGGATCCGGACAAGCGTGACCGTGCCGGGCAGCGCACAGAGCAGGACAGGAGGCGGCAATGGGCCGTGACGACGGGCCACGGGGACGCGTTCCGGAGCAACGCACCCCGGAGCAGCGGCCGGCGGGCGACGCCGGGCTGTACTTTTCCCTGCTCGGCCCCGTGCGGGCGCGGCGGGGCGACGAGTCGCTGCCGTCCGGATCGCCGCAGCAACGCGCCCTGCTGACGGCCCTGCTGCTCAGAGGCGGGCGCACCGCGACGGCCGCCGAGCTCATCGACGCCATCTGGGGCGAGGACCCGCCGTCCCAGGCCCTGGCCGCGGTACGTACCTACGCGTCCCGGCTCCGCAAGGCGCTGGGACCGCTGACCCTGGCGAGCGACTCCGGCGGGTACGCGATGCGGATAGGGCCACAGGCGCTCGATCTGTCGGTGGCCCAGGAGCAGGCGGCAGACGCCGAGAAGGCGCGGGTCTCGGGCGACCGGGGCCGGGCGCGGGAACTGCTGAACGACGCGCTGGGTCTCTGGGACGGCGAGGCCCTGGCCTCCGTGCCCGGACCGTACGCGGAGTACCAGCGCACCCGGCTGGAGGAGTGGCGGCTCCAGCTCACCGAGACCCGTCTCGACCTGGACCTGGAGGTCGGCTGCCACGCGGAGGCGGTCTCCGAACTGACCGCGCTCACCGCCGCGCACCCGCTGCGTGAGCGGCTGCGCGAACTGCTGATGGTGGCCCTGTACCGCAGCGGCCGGCAGGCCGAGGCGCTCGCCGTCTACGCCGACACCCGACGGCTGCTCGCGGAGGAGCTGGGCGTCGACCCGCGCCCCGAACTCGCCTCGCTCCAGCAGCGGATCCTCCAGGCGGACGAGGATCTGGCCCGCCCGGCCGACGAACCCGCCCCGGCCGCAGCACCGGTCCGCCCCGCGCAGCTTCCGGCCACGGTGCCCGACTTCACGGGCCGTGTCTCGTTCGTACGGGAACTGGGCAACCGCCTCGCCACCGCGGAGGGTTCGGTCATGGCCGTGTCCGCCCTCGCGGGCATCGGCGGTGTCGGCAAGACGACCCTCGCCGTGCACGTCGCCCACCAGGCACGCCCGCACTTCCCGGACGGCCAGCTCTACATCGACCTCCAGGGCGCGGGCGCCCGTGCCGCCGAGCCGGAGACGGTGCTCGGCGCGTTCCTGCGCGCCCTGGGCACGCCCGACTCGGCGGTCCCCGACTCCCTGGACGAACGCGCCGCGCTCTACCGCTCGATGCTCGACGGCCGCCGCATCCTGGTCCTCCTGGACAACGCCCACGACGCCGCCCAGATCCGCCCCCTGCTCCCCGGCACCGCGGGCTGCGCGGCCCTGGTCACCAGCCGGGTCCGGATGGTCGACCTGGCGGGCGCGCACCTGGTCGACCTCGACGTGATGTCGCCCGAGGAGGCGCTCCAGCTCTTCACCCGTATCGCGGGCGAGGAACGCGTCAGCTCCGAGCGCGAGGCCGCCCTCGACGTGGTGGCCGCCTGTGGCTTCCTGCCCCTCGCCATCCGTATCGCGGCCTCCCGCCTGGCGGCCCGCCGCACCTGGACGGTCTCGGTCCTGGCCGCGAAGCTCGCGGACGAACGCCGCCGGCTGGACGAGCTCCAGGCGGGCGACCTCGCGGTGAAGGCCACCTTCGAACTCGGCTACGGCCAGCTGGAACCGGCCCAGGCCCGCGCCTTCCGTCTCCTGGGCCTCGCGGACGGCCCGGACATCTCCCTGGCCGCGGCGGCGGCCCTGCTGAATCTGGACACCCACGCGGCGGAGGACCTGCTGGAGGCCCTGGTCGACACCTCCCTCGTGGAGTCCGCCGCGCCGGGCCGCTACCGGTACCACGACCTGGTGCGCCTGTACGCGCGTTCGTGCGCGGACCGGGACGAGCGGGCTCCGGAGGAGAAGGGGCGGGCGCTGTCGCGGCTGCTGGACTTCTATCTGGCGACGGCGGCGAGGGTCTACGCGCTGGAGCGGCCCGGCGACCGGGCGGTCGTCCATCTCGTGGCCCCCGATCATCCGGGCCTCGAATTCGGCGACGGACACGCGGCCGTGGACTGGCTCTACGGCGAGGCCAACGCCCTGCTCGCCTGCGCGCATCAGAGCGCTTCGAGCGGGATGCTCCGCCGCGCCGTGGACCTGCTCTGCGCGGCCAAGGACCTGGCCGAGTCGGGGGCGAACTCCCGTCAGTACGAGACGACCGGCATCGCCCTGCGTGACGCCGCACGGGCGGCGGGCGACTCCCGCTCGGAGGCACGGGCCCTGGCCTCGTTGTCCACGGTGTATCTCGTGTCCGGCCGGTTCACGCTGGCGGACGAGGAGGCCGGGCACGCGATGGAGCTCGCCAGGGAATCCGGCGACCCGATCCCCGCCTGCTGGGCTCCGAACGACCGCGGCATCATCGCGTTCTACCAGGGGCGGCACGCGGACGGCGAGAAGTTCCTCCAGGAGGCCATAGACAACTACCGCTCGGACGAGAACCTGGTGGGTGAGGCGGCCGCGCTGTGCAACCTCTCCCGGATCCATGTGGACATGGGCCGCACCAGGAGCGCCGTTGAACTCGCCCAGCAGGGAACGGCCATCTTCGACGGCATGGGGCTGAGCCTGCGCACGGCCAACGGCCGTTTCGCACTCGGTATCGCGCTCACCCGGGCCGGCCGGTCCGCCGACGCGCTCGGCCAACTGGCGGAGGCGCTACGCGTGTTCCAGGGCAACCGCCAGCGCCTCTGGGAGGGCTCCACCCACTTCCGCATCGCCGAGGCGCACTTGGCGGCCCAGGAACCGGCACTCGCGGCCCAGCACGCGGAACAGGCCCTGGCCCTGCGTGTCATCGGGGGCGAATGGATGCGCGGCAACGTCCTGACCACGCTGGGACGCGCCCTCCGGCAACTCGGCCAGATCGACCGCGCACGCGTGTGCTGGCACGAAGCCCTGTCCATCTACGAGCAGACCGGGGCCGTCGAGGCGGACGAGGTCCGCGAGCTCCTGGCCCTCGCAGCCGCTGCCTGAGGCGGCTTCCGCCGCCGATCCGGCGGCGTTCATCGAACGTTTATCGCCACTCGTCAGTCTTATCCCCATCAATCCGTCGCGTCGGGGGGCAGGCGGGTTGCACGGGGAAGCGCACCGTTAGGGTGAACGGCCCTGATACGCCCGTCCGGCGGCCCACGGGGGAGCTGCCGGACGGGCAACGGCTACCAAAGCACGCCAGACCTCTGGGAGACACACATGAGCGACGTACTGAAGCCCAAGGCCGACGCCACCACGCAGGAGAACCACGCGGGCAGCCCGGCCGCCGACGGTGGAACGGTCACCCCGCTGGAGAACCACGCGGGCAGTGTGGCCGAGGACATCGTCACCCTGGAGAACCACGCCGGAAGCACCCCGAAGGACCTGCTCAAGACGCAGGAGAACCACGCGGGATCCGAGAAGGCCTAAGACCTGACACGACGGGGGCACGGGGGAGCGGCCGCGGCGGCGCGGAGGGGGAGCCGTCGCGGCCGCCGCATGTCCGCGTACGGACGGTCCGCGCGAGTTCCGCCCACGGCGTCGAGCGGCATCCGCCCGCCGGGAGCTCTTCCGGCAGGGGGGACCGTGTACTGGATGCCGTACTTCTCACCATGCCGGAAGCGCATGGGCTCCGCCGTCGGCGGCCGGGGCAGGGCTCTCCTCCCCCGCCATCGGCCGGGGCAGGGCCACCCCCGGTCGTCGTCCCCGGCAAACGGCTCGTCGGGTCTCCGCAGGGACCGGGTCCGCCCGTAGCGCGCCCCCGGGGGCGGGCCGGGCGCGCGTCAGCGCCCCCGCAGTTCCCCCTTCACCACCTTGCCGCTCGCGTTGCGCGGGAGCTCGCTGACGAACTCCACCGCCCTCGGCACCTTGTAGTTCGCCATCTCCCGCCGTGACCACGCGATCAGGTCGTCCGCCGTCACCGTCGCGCCCGGCCTGCGCACCGCGTACGCCTTGCCGACCTCGCCGAGGCGGGGGTCGGGGATGCCGATCACCGCGACATCGGCGACGTCCGGATGCAGGCCCAGGAGCTGTTCGATCTCCGCCGGGTAGGCGTTGAAGCCGCCGACGATGAACATGTCCTTGATCCGGTCCGTGATGCGCAGGTTGCCGTCCTCGTCGAGGACGCCCACGTCGCCGGTGTGCAGCCAGCCGTCCGAGGTGACCGTGGCGGCCGTCGTCTCCGGGTCCTCGAAGTAGCCGCTCATCACATGGAAGCCCCGGACCACGATCTCGCCCTGGGTGCCGGGGGCGGCCAGCACGCGGAGTTCCGTTCCGGGGATCGCCCGGCCCGAGGTGGAGGCGATCACCTCGGCCGGGTCGCCCTGCCGGCACATCGTGACGATGCCGCTCGCCTCGGAGAGGCCGTACGCGGTCAGGACCGTGGCGATGTTCAGTTCCGTACGGAGCCGTTCGACCAGCTGGAGAGGGACCACCGCCGCCCCTGTCACGACCAGGCGCAGGGCCGAGAGGTCGTGGGAGGAACGGGCCGGGTGGTCCAGTAGGGACTGGTGGAGTGTGGGCGGGCCGGGGAGGACCGAGATGCGTTCGGCGGCGATGTTCGCGAGGACCGTGTCCACGCTGAAGACCGGCTGCGGGATCATCGTCGCGCCCCGCATCAGGCACGCGATGATGCCCGCCTTGTAGCCGAAGGTGTGGAAGAACGGGTTCACGATCAGATAGCGGTCGCCCTCGCGCAGGCCGGCCAGCTCGCTCCAGATCGCGTAGCAGCGCAGCGTCTGGGCGTGGCTGATGACGGCGCCCTTGGGACGGCCCGTGGTGCCCGAGGTGTAGATGATGTCGGACGCGGCGGACGGTTCGACGGCGTCGGCCCGCGCCCGTACCCGCTCCGGGGATATCCGCTCCCCGCCCGCCAGGAAGTCCTTCCAGGTCACATAGTCGTCGGGCGCCGAGTCGGCGAGCACCACCACCTTCTCCAGATGCGGGAGTTCGGCCTCGGACCGGCGCAGGGACGCGACGTACGACGTACCGAGGAAGGTGCCCGTGACGAAGAGCAGCTTCGCGCGGCTCCGCTCCAGGACGTACGCCGCCTCCGTGCCCTTGAAGCGGGTGTTGAGCGGGACGAGGACGGCCCCCGCGGTCACCGCCCCCAGCGCGGAGACGATCCAGTCCAGGGTGTTGGGTGCCCAGACCGCGACCCGGTCCCCCGCCTCCACCCCCGAGGCCATGCACGCGGCGGCGGCCCGCTCCACGCGTTCACCGAGTTCCCCGTACGTGATCCGGGTGCGGCCGTCGACCACCGCCTCACGCTCCCCGTACCGCCGGGCCGCCGCCCGTACCAGGTTCGGGACGGTGGACCATTCCTCGTCGCCGCGCATCTCGTGCCCTCCCGCCGTCGAACCGGAACGACGTGGCCGCCCCGTAGCTGACTATCCGTCAGATTAGCTGTAGCCTCTGCCGCTGTCAGCAGTCATGACGGCCTCGGAGGTGGCGGGTGGCGACGCTCAAGGACAAGGCGGCGATAGCCGGAATCGGGCAGACAAGGTTCGCGAAACATCTGCCCGAGTCCGAGAAGACCCTGGCGTGCCGGGCGATCACCGCGGCACTCGACGACGCGGGGATCGCCGCGTCGGAGGTGGACGCGTTCGCCTCGTACACGATGGAGGAGACCGACGAGGTCGAGGTCGCCAAGGCGATCGGGGCCGGTGACGTCACCTTCTTCAGCAAGGTGGGGTACGGGGGCGGCGGCTCCTGCGCGACCCTCGCGCATCTCGCCGCGGCCGTCGCCACCGGGCAGGCGAGCGTCGGCGTCGCCTGGCGGTCGCGGAAGCGCGGCTCGGGGCCGAGGCCGTGGAAGAACACCGCCGTGCAGCTGCCCACCCCCGCCCAGTGGACCCGGCCGTACGGGCTGCTGCGCCCCGCCGACGAGATCGGGATGCTCGCCCGGCGGTACATGCACGAGTACGGGGCGACCCGTGACCATCTCTTCAACGTCGCCCTGGCCTGCCGCAACCGGGCCAACCAGAACCCCGACGCGGTGATGTACGAACGGCCGCTGACCCGCGACATGTATATGACCTCGCGCTGGATCAGCGAGCCGCTCTGCCTCTTCGACAACTGCCTGGAGACGGACGGGGCGCTGGCCTGCGTCATCGTCTCCGCCGAGCGGGCCCGCGACTGCCGGCAGAAGCCCGTCTACCTCCACTCCGTCGCCCAGGGCCTCCCCGCCCAGCACCACGGGATGGTCAACTACTGGAACGACGACCCGCTGACGGGACCCGCCTGGACGGCGGCCCGACAGCTCTGGAAGCAGGCCGACTTCGGGCCCGGTGACGTCGATGTCGCCCAGATCTACGACGCGTTCACCCCGCTCATCCCGCTCTCCCTGGAGGGGTACGGATTCTGCGGGCGCGGCGAGGGCGCCGCGTTCACCGAGGGCGGGGCGCTGGAGAGCGGCGGGCGGCTGCCGATCAACACGGGCGGCGGCGGCCTCAGCGAGGGGTACGTGCACGGCTTCAACCTCATCAACGAGGGCGTGAAGCAGTTGCGCGGCATCTCCACCGCCCAGGTCCCCGATGCCTCGACCTGCCTGGTCACCGCCGGGGAGGGCGTCCCCACGTCCGCCGTACTGCTGAGGAACTGAGGAGCGATTCGAGATGGATGGACTGCTGCTGCCCGTCGTCGACGAGGACGGCGCCCCCTTCTGGGAGTACGCGGCCCGCGGCGAACTGCGCGTCCAGGCGTGCGCCGCCCCGGACTGCGGACGGCTCCGCTTCCCGCCCCGGCCGTGCTGCCCGCACTGCCAGTCGTTCGAGAGCGAGTGGCGGGTGATGAGCGGACGCGGCCGCATCTGGTCGTACGTGCTGCCGCATCCGCCCCTGCTGCCCGCGTACGCCGACCAGGCCCCCTACAACGCGGTGATCGTCGAGCTGGCCGACGCTCCGCAGATCCGGCTGGCGGGCAATGTGGTCACGGGTCCCGACGCCTCGCTGAACTCCGTCGATCCGGCGCGGCTGCGGATCGGGGCGGCGGTGAAGGCGGTCTTCTGCCCCGTCTCCCCCGACGCGCCGCCCCTGGTCCGCTGGACGCTGGAGCGGTGATCCGGGATGGCGCTGCGCACGGAGACGAACCAGGGGACCGGGGTCGCGCTGCTGACCCTGGACCGGCCGGCGAAGCTCAACGCGATCGACCTCGCGACCGCCGCCGAACTCGCCGCGGCCTGGCGGGCGTTCCGTTACGACGACGAGGTCAGGGCGATCGTGATCACCGGGGCCGGCGGGCGCGCGTTCTGCACCGGGATCGACCGGGGCGTGGACGTCCCGCAGCCCTCGTCCCCGTACACGATCGACGATCCGCTGCTCACGATCGGACCGAAGGCCAACGACCTGTGGAAGCCGGTGATCGCGGCCGTGGAGGGGATGGCCTGCGGCGGGGCGTTCTATCTGCTGGGTGAGGCGGAGTTCGTCATCGCGTCCGACGAGGCCACGTTCTTCGACCCGCACACCACGTACGGCATGGTCAGCGCGTACGAGGCGATCGCCATGGCGCAGCGGATGCCGTTCGGCGAGGCGGCCAGGATGTCCCTGATGGGGACGGCGGAACGGATCTCGGCCCGTCGTGCGTACGAGACCGGGCTGGTCAGCGAGGTGACGCCGCCCGGCGGCGCGGTGGCGGCGGCGCTCCGGGCGGCGGCGGTCATCGCGTCGTACCCGTCCGGTGGGGTCCAGGGGACGGTACGGGCACTGTGGTCGGCGAAGGAGGCGGCCCGCGCACAGGCCTTCGCCCACGCCCCGCACCTGATCGCGCTCGGGAACCTGGCGCCTGAGCAGCAGGCCGAGCTCTTCGGGGGGCGGGGCGGGGGCGGCGGGTTCCGGCTGCGGTGAACGCCGGACAGGACGGATCCGGGCCCTGCCGAGGGCCGGGTGGGGGGAGTGGTGGCGGTGCGGGTCAGTAGTCGAGCTCGGCCGTGACCGCGCACTTCTTGACCCGCGAGACCTTGCTCGGGCTGTCCATCCGGACGGAGACGGTCTTCGTCTCGCCGCCGTCCGCCTCCACGGTCGCCTCACCGGTGTCTATGGTCTTGCCCGCCACGTCGAGGAAGCTCACGTCGACCTCGTAGGTGTGGCTGCCCTGCGCGTTCGCGGTGAGGCGCACGGTGGAGGCGGTGACGGCCCTGCGCTTGCCCTTGCGGGGCGTCGCGCACCGGAAGACGTACGCCTGCGGGGCGTCCGTCGCGGTCGCGGTGGGGGTCGCGGTGTTGTACGTGGAGCCGGACGAGCTGTAGTCGTCGTCGTAGTCGGAGTCGGTGTCGTGATAGGTGCCGTTGCTCTTCTTGGAGTTGGAGCACCCGCCGCCGCTACTGCTGCTGCTCGACTTGCTCTTTCCGCTCCGGCTCTTGCCGCCCTTGCTGCCGCTGCTGAATCCGGTGAGCGCGAGTACCACGGCCACCAGGACCACGGTGAGCTTCACATGTTGCCGCACCATCGGTACGTCCCCCTTGTGTTGTCCCTTTGCGTACTGCGGCCGGCCGGTCTTCCGGACGGCCGCGCGACACCGTAGCGCACAGCATCGCGGGCCGGCCCCGGCCGTCGGGTCATGACCCTGTCACGGTCTCGTCATCGTCTGTCTGGTGGCGAGGGTCATGGCCCCGGCGTAGCGTCGAGTCGAGAGCGGTGAGTATCCGTGTTGCCGTCCGGCGGCGCCTTCTCCCGCCCCGCGGGAGGTACCGGGCCATGATCCGTAACGTCCTCGGCTCGATCGTCGCTCTCCTAGGAGCGGCGGCCGCCGTGCAGAGCCCCTTCCGTGACTGGTACGACGGCCGCCTCGGGCGGTACTACGAGATCGACGACCTGTTCACCGGTGTCACGGGAGCGCACCCCGCCGTGATCGGCTCGATCCTGCTGCCTTTCCTCTTCGCCGCGGTCCTCGCGGTCGTGGGCGTGGTGCTCCGCTACCGGCCGATGGTCGCCCTCGCGGGTGTGGTGGTGCTCGGGTTCACGGTGCTGTGGATGGTGCGCCAGGGCCAGGCGGCGGGCAGCCTGTCCGTCGCGAGCGACGGTTCCGGTCTGCAACAAGGGGTGGCGACCGCGGCGGGCGGTGGGGTGCTGCTTCTGCTGGGTGCGGCGCTGATGTCGGGGCGGGGGCGGAGCCCCGGGCATGAACAGCCCTACGCGGCACCGGGATCGGCGGATCCGGACACCTGGCCGCCGACGCGGGAGCCGGGTCCTTCGGTGCAGACGAGCCCGTGGCCGGAGCCGGAGGTGGACCCGTACGTGGGGCCGTCGTCCAGGCCTGCGCCGGGGCCGGGTTCCGGGGCGCCGGGTCAGGGTTCCGGGTCGTCGGAGCCGCCCTCGGACTCGGGCCAGGACCGGCCGGACGACCCGGGCAGATCACACCCGTCCGGCGGCTGAGGACGAAGCGGCCCCCGGACGCACCCGCACACCTCGTCCCCCGGCCGGAAGGCCTACGCGCGGGCGCGGTTGCCCGTGCCGGTGCCCTTCAGCGCGTCCAGCGCGTACACGCAGCGGTCCTTGCTGCACGCGTAGACCACACCGCCCTGCGCCACCGGCGAACCCGTGATCTCGCCGCCCGTGGCGAGCTTCCAGCGGAGCTGGCCGCCCACCGCGTCCAGGGTGTACAGGACGTGGTCCGCCGAGCCGAAGTGGACGCGGCCGTCGGCGACGACCGGTGCGCCCACGACCTCGCCGCCCGCCGCGAACCGCCACTTCGGGGTGCCCGTGACCGCGTCCAGGGTGTACAGCGCGCTGCCGCTGCCGACGTGCACGTTGCCCGCCACCACCAGCACCGGCTCGATCGACTGGCGGGACTCCGTGGCGATGCGCCAGCGGTCCTTGCCGGTCGAGGCGTCCAGCGCGTACACCGTGCCGAGGTAGTCCGCGAGATACACCCCGCCCCCGGTGACGGCCGGGCCGGGAGCGAAGGCGGGCGGCGAGAGGAAGACCGCCGGGGACTCGAAGTGCCAGCGCACATGGCCGGAGACGATGTCCACGGCGAGGACCCGGGTCCCCGCGGCGACGTACGCGTAGCCGTCCGGCGCCGGGGTCACCCGGACCGGCACCCCTCCGCAGGAGGCCGCGTCGCCGACCGGGTAGGACCAGCGCTCGGTGCCGGTACGGGCCTCGACGGCCCGCAGCCGGGCGTCCTGCCAGACGTAGACCGTGCCGTCGTGGAGGGCCGGTCCGGCCTCCGAGGTCTCGAAGTCCGTCTGGGCGCCGGTCATCTCCCAGAGCTTCTCGCCCGTGGCCGCCTCCCACGCCTGGACGCCGCCGCCCCGGGTGCCGGTGACGACCGTGCCGCGCTCGGCCTTCAGGGAGTACACCCACGCGTCGGTCTGCACCCGCCACCGCTCGCCGCCGCTCGCCGCGTCCAGGGCGTAGAGCGAAGGCCCGTCGGAGGCGAGGATGCTGCCGCCGTCCACGGCCATCGCCCAGGCCACGTCACGGGTCTTGAACTGGCGCCGCCCGTTGCCGGTGTCCAGCGCGTGCACCTCGAAGGAGGTGACGTACAGCAGGTCACCGACGACGACGGGGGTCCCCCACACGTCGTTCGACATCCGGAACCGCCAGGGCCGCCAGCGTCCCGGGGCGGCGGGCGGGTCGGGCTCGCGCGCCGGGGCGGGCACGAGGGCGGTCGGGGCGGTGACCGCCCCGGCGGGCGGGCGCACCCAGCCGGTCGCCGGACCGGCCTCGGCCGCGGCCGCCGAGGCGCGTACGTCCTGGGCACGCGGGCCCGGACCGATCGGCACCTGAACGCCGGTCAGCCGCACCGGACCGCCCGAGTCGGGTGTCCGCGCCGGCACGGCGGCCGGCAGGCGGCCCTCGCCGCCGCCGCGCCAGGCGTTGTCCCAGTCGGCGGCCGACGGCCTCGGCGGCGCCACGGGCGCGGGCGGAACGGGCGGGGGCGGAACCGGCGCGGGCGGGGCGACGGCGACCGCGCGTCCGCCGCCCCGGCGCTGCTCGATCATCGCGGTGGCGGACGCCGGCAGCCATGCCGACGCCGTACCGCTGTCGTCGCTGCCGGAGGCGAAGAGGTGCGGGGAGAGCTGGGCCTGCAACTCGGCGGGGGTGGGCCGGAGCGAGGCGTCCATCTGCATGCACGACTCGATCAGCGGACGCAGATCGTCGGGCAGCCCGCTGACGTCGGGACCCTCGCGCAGCAGCATGAAGACCGTCTCGACCGGGTTGGCCCCGTGGAACGGCGCATGGCCGGTCGCGGCGAAGACGAGCGTCGATCCGAGCGAGAAGATGTCGCTGGCGCCGGTGACACTGCGCGAGTCCCGCGCCTGCTCGGGCGACATGTAGGCGGGCGTGCCCACGGCGACGTTCGTCATGGTGAGCCGGGTGTTGGAGACACCGGAGGCGATCCCGAAGTCGATCACCCGGGGGCCGTCCTCGACGACGAGCACGTTCGACGGCTTCATGTCGCGGTGGACGAGCTTCGCCCCGTGGATCGACTGAAGGGCCTCCGCGATGCCGGCCGCCAGCCAGCGCACGGCCTGCGTCGGCATCGGCCCGCACTCATTCACTATCTCTTCGAGCGAGGGCGCGGGCACATAGGCGGTGGCGAGCCAGGGCACGGCGGCCCTCGGATCGGCGTCGACCACGGCGGCGGTGTAGAAGCCGCTGACGGCGCGGGCGGCCTCCACCTCGCGCGTGAAGCGGACCCGGAACAGCTGATCCTCGGCCAGTTCCGTACGGACCGTCTTGATCGCCACCCGCCGGCCGGACGCCGAACGGGCGAGATAGACCAGCCCCATGCCACCGGCCCCGAGCCGTCCCAGCACCTCGAACGGGCCGATCCGCCTAGGGTCGTGCTGCGTCAGCTGCTCCACCACTTGCCTGCCACCTCCCCGTACGGACCTCCGTGAGGAGTTGTCCGCGAAAAACCCGCCGTGTGCAGCGGCTCATCAGTGGGCACCGCCCGCCGGTGCGCACCCCGATTCTTCCTGGCCGAGGCCCGGGTGGCGAACCCGGGGGCGGATCGGGGTGTCCCGTGCCACTCCGGCCCGTATCAGGACACCGACGGCTGAAGTATGGCGAAGACGGCACCCTGGTCGTCCTGGAGAACCGCCATGCGACCGTACGGGATGTCGAAGGCAGGCGCCGAGATCCGGCCACCGAGCCGGACGGCGGTACGGACCGACGCGTCGCAGTCCGCCACGGCGAAGTAGCTGAGGAAGTAGCTGGGCATCTCGGCCGGGAGCGCGTCCGTGATGACGCTGCGCCCGCCGACCGCGGTGCCGGGGCCCGGTTCGGTGCCGGCCGGGGACCACACGCGGTAGTCCACACCGGCCTCGGCGGTGCCCGGATCGCCGGTGCCCGCCTCGTCGAGGTCCGTGGAGCGGAAGCCGAAGACCTCCTCGTAGAAGGCGTCGACCTGCTCCTTGCGCCGGGTGCAGACCTCGGTCCAGCAGAAGGAGCCGGGCTCGTTCTGCTTCTGGAAGCCCTGGTGTTCACCCGCCTGCCAGAGACCGAACACCGCACCCCCGGGGTCGGCGGCCTGGGCGAGCACCCCGGACCGGCCGGCCCGGACCGGGTCGGTGATCACCTGACCGCCGGACTCGCGGATCCGGGCGACGGAGGCGCCGATGTCGTCGGTGGCGAAGTAGACCCCCCAGGCGGTCGGCATCCGGCCGTCCCGCTTGGCGGCGAGGGCCGCGACGAGCTTTCCGTCGCTGAGGGCGTCGGCGAAGGGGCCGTCGCCCGCCCGGAAGGTCCAGCCGAAGAGCTCGCCGTAGAAGCGCTTGCCCGCTTCCAGGTCGGGGAGCTGCACATCCACCCAGCACGGCGCGGACTGCGCGAATGCGGCCATGAGCCCGGATCCTTCCGTCGCGATGACGCTCCTACGTGGTGACGCTCGTCACACCCAACGTAGCCGCGCACCGGCTCGCCCGCGCTCCAGCCCCTCCGATGCGAACACATTTTCGATACACGACCTGCGGACACCCCTGTCACGGAAAGTTATCCACCGAAGTTGTCCACAGGCTGTTGATAACACTAATCAGACTGTGGACATCGAGAGGGAGACCGTGGGGCGCATCCCCCAAAACCCCCTCAGTTCCCCCACCGCGCCTGCCGGACTCCCCATTTGCAGTCGGCCGAATCGCGCTCCGATCACCCGTCGGTAAGCTGACGGCATGACAGGACAAGTACGCACCGTAGACGGCCGCGTGGCCGGTCGACGCGGACAGGCAACGCGGCAGAAGCTGCTCGACTGCCTCAGCGAGATGCTCAGCTCCTCGCCGTACCGGGACGTCAAAGTCATCGACGTCGCCCGGAAGGCGGGGACTTCACCCGCAACCTTCTACCAGTACTTCCCCGACGTCGAGGGCGCCGTCCTCGAAATCGCCGAGGAAATGGCCAAGGAGGGTGCCGGACTGACCGAATTGGTCGCCGGGCGCTCCTGGGTCGGCAAGGCCGGATGGCAGACGGCCGAAGACCTCGTCGACGGGTTCCTCGACTTCTGGCGGCGCCACGACGCCATCCTGCGCGTGGTCGACCTCGGTGCGGCCGAGGGCGACAAGCGGTTCTACAAGATCCGCATGAAGATCCTGAACTCGGTCAACAACTCCCTTACGGACGCGGTGAAGGAGCTCCAGGCCAAGGGCAAGGTCGACAAGGACGTCAGCCCCGCGGCGATGGCGGGCTCGCTGGTCGCGATGCTGGCAGCGGTCGCCTCGCATCAGAAGGGCTTCACCACCTGGGGCGTCAAGCAGGCCGAACTCAAGCCGAACCTCGCGCTGTTGGTGCACTTGGGCATCACCGGCAGGAAGCCGACCAAGTAGCGCCCGCGCCGGAACCCCGTACTGGGTGACGCGCGGTGATCCCGGGCACCCCAGGTCCTGTCTCACCGACGGCGGACCACGCATGTGGTCCGCCGTCGGTGTACCCGGACGGAGGAGGACCGGGCTTCCGCGTCACACGGGACCGTCACGCACCTCCGACGGACCTGCCGTCCCCGGCTGTTCCGGCAGACCCACCGTTCCCGGCCGCTCCGACGGGCCCACCGTCTCCGGCCGCTCCTGCCGCTCCAGCCGGAACAGCCGGATCTGGCGGTCGATCCGGGCCTGGTACGCCGCGTAGGGCGGCCAGAACTTCAGCGCCGCCTCCCACACCCGGGCCCGCTCCTCCCCCTCCAGCAGCCTTGCCCGTACCGGGATGTCTCGGCCCTTCCAGTTGATGACGGCCGCCTCCGGACGCGCCAGCAGGTTCGCCGTCCAGGCCGGATGCCCCGGACGGCCGAAGTTGCTGCCGACCAGAATCCAGCTGCCCCGCTCTCCGTCACCCGGCTGCGGCATACAGGCCAGCGGAGTGGTCCTGAGCTGCCCGCTGCGCGCCCCCGGCACCGTCAGCACCACCCCCGGCAGCATCTGCGCGCTGAGCAGCACCCGGCCTCGGGTGAGCCGGTGCACCGTGCGGTCCATGGCGGGCACCACATGCGGGGCGAGCCGCGCGAAGACGCGCGTCGAGGACACCTTCTGGACGAGCCGGACCCCGGGCGCCATCAGACCGCCACCTGTCCGGCAGGCCCGTACCCGGCACCCTGCCCGTAGCCCGCGCCCCGCCCGTTCCCGGCACCCTGCCCATGCCCGGTCACCTGCCCGTTCCCGGCCGGACCGTCGTGCGCCTCCTGGCCGAACATCCCGGCGCGCTCCGCCGCGTGGTCGCGGAGCCGGTGGACGGGGCCGAGGAGCAGTTCGTCGGACGCGGCCCGCTTGAAGAACAGCTGCGCCTCGTCCTCCCGGGCGCAGCCCGTACCCCCGGGGAGGTGGGCCGCCTCCGCGGTGGTGATCCGCAGCGCCTCCAGCGCCTGGGCGAGAGCCAGCCCGCCGGACTCCGGGTCCCGGGCGGCGTAGTACGCGGCGGAGCGGGCCGCCCGCACGCGTACGTACAGGTCCGCCAGCCGGAGCTTCACGGCCTGGAAGGATCCGGCCGCCCGGCCGGACTTCTCGCTCTCCGCCACATGGTCGGCCGCCCGTTCCAGCGCGCTCGCCGCCGCTCCGGCCGCCTCGGCGGCGAGGGCGACCGCGGCGGTGCGCCCGGTGGCCGCGAGGGCGGCCGTCACGTCCACGGCGTCGTCGGCCCCGAGGAGTTCGGCCTCGGTGTCGCGCAGCTGGATCCGGGCGAGCGGCCGGGTGACGTCGAGCGAGGCCTGCGGGGTGCGCACGAGCCCTGCGGGCGGCTCCGGTCCGTCGGTCCTGACCAGGAACAACAGGGTGCGGCTGCGCGGGAAGCCTCCCGCGTGGGCAGCGACCAGGAGCAGTCCGGCGCTGTGCCCGTCCAGCACCTGGACCGCCTCCCCGTAGAGCCGCCACCCGCCCTCGCCGCCGGCCGGCCGGGCCTGGACACCGCCCGCCCGTCCGCCGCCCGCCCAGGCGCCGCCGGTGAGATCGCCGGTGAGGCCGAGCGCGGTGGACAGCGAGCCGCCGGGGACGGCCAGTGCCGCGGTGAGGTCGCCCGCCGCGAGGGGCGGCAGCAGGGCGGTGCGCTGTTCGCCGGTGCCGAGGGCGAGGATCAGGGGGGCGGCGAGCACGGCGGTGGCGAGCAGGGGGGACGGCAGCAGGGCGCGGCCGGTCTCCTCCAGTGCGACGGCGAGCTCGGCCGGGCCGCGGCCCCCTCCCCCGTACTCCTCGGGGAGGGCGAGTCCGGGCAGCCCGAGCTCCCGGGAGAGCCGGCGCCACAGGGCCGTGTCGTACCCGTCCGGTGTCGCGGCGGCGCTCCCGCCGTCGTCGGGGTCATCGGGTGTCGCGGCGGCGCTCCGGGCTCCGGCCGGTCCGCCTCGTTCGGCCAGCAGTTCGCGCAGGGTGCGGCGGATCTCGTCCTGTTCCGCGGTGAAGGCGGCATCCATGGTCGGGCTCCTTCCCATCAGAGGCCGACAGCCTCTGATCTGACGGGCCGTCATGCTAGGGGTGAAGCGGCGAGATTCCCAGAGTCGCGCAGAGCGACGGGCGCCACAGGATCCCTGCCCCGCACGGCGGTTCACTCCCCCTCATCTGATGTACCGTCAGATTCATGTCTGCCATGCCTTCTTCCCGCCGCAAGGTCGCTGTCGTCGGCATATCCCTCGCCGACTGCGGACGCGTCGACACCGCCACGCCGTACACCCTGCACGCCCAGGCCGCCCGCCGGGCACTCGCCGACTCGGGCCTCGACCGGTCGGTCGTCGACGGCTTCGCCTCCGCCGGGCTCGGCACGCTCGCCCCGGTCGAGGTCGCCGAGTACCTGGGCCTGAAGCCCACCTGGGTGGACTCCACCTCCGTCGGCGGATCGACGTGGGAGGTCATGGCGTCCCACGCGGCCGACGCCATCGCGGCGGGCCGTGCCAACGCCGTACTGCTGGTGTACGGATCGACGGCCCGAGCGGACATCAAGGCGGGCCGCCGCACGTCGAACCTCTCGTTCGGGGCCCGCGGCCCGCTCCAGTTCGAGGTGCCGTACGGACACTCGCTGATCGCCAAGTACGCGATGGCCGCCCGCCGCCATATGCACGAGTACGGCACCACCCTGGAGCAGCTGGCCGAGGTGGCCGTGCAAGCGCGGGCGAACGCGGCGGCCAACCCGGACGCGATGTTCCGCGCCCCTGTCACGGTCGACGAGGTGCTGTCGGGGCCGATGATCGCCGACCCGTTCACCAAGCTGCACTGCTGCATCCGCAGCGACGGCGGCTGCGCGGTGCTGCTGGCGGCCGAGGAGTACGTACCGGACACGGCGAAGGCGCCCGTATGGATCCTCGGCAGCGGTGAGCACGTCTCGCACTCCACCATGTCGGAGTGGGACGACTTCACGGTCTCCCCCGCCGCCGTCTCGGGCCGGCTCGCCTTCGAACGGGCGGGGGTGCGGCCTGCGGACATCGACCTGGCCGAGATCTACGACGCGTTCACCTATATGACGCTGGTGACGCTGGAGGACCTGGGTTTCTGCGCCAAGGGCGAGGGCGGGCCGTTCGTGGAGAAGGGCCGCACGGGCCTCACCGGCGAGCTCCCGGTCAACACGGACGGCGGCGGCCTGTCCGCCTGCCATCCCGGGATGCGGGGACTGTTCCTGCTGGTGGAGGCGGTACGCCAGCTGCGCGGCGAGGCGGGGGACCGGCAGGTGCGCAAGGCGGGGGGCCGGCTGCCGGAACTGGCGGTGGCGTCGGGGACGGGCGGCTGGTTCTGCTCGTCGGGGACGGTGGTGCTGGGACGCGGGTGAGGCCCCGTCCCGGACTCACCGGCGCGGGCCGACCGGCCCTGGTTCCCCGTCCCGGACCCACACGGCAGCGACGGGCGAGGGCTCCCCGTCGTCGAGTCGAGGCGCACGTCCTCCCGGACTCCGCCGCGCCAGGTCAACGCGCCAGGTCAAATGGTCACATGACCCACGCATCGGCCTCCGCCGCACACCGCACCTTCCTCGGCCTGCTCCACGCCCAGCGCGTCTGGGACATCGAGCTTCCCGCCTTCGACCCGGCCGAGGCGCCTCCCGCGCCCCTCCCCCTCTTCCACGCCTGGTTCGCCGAGGCGGTCGCCGCCGGGCAGACCGAGCCGCACACGATGACGCTGGCGACGGCCGGCGCCGAGGGCCTGCCCGACGTACGGACCCTGATGCTGCACGACGCGGACGAGCGCGGCTGGCACTTCGCCACGCACGCCACCAGCGCGAAGGGCCGCGAGCTGGCCGCCCGCCCGTACGCCGCGCTCGGCTTCTACTGGCCCGCGCAGGGCAGGCAGGTACGGGTCCGGGGACCCGTCACCGCCTGCTCCCCCGCCGAGAGCGGCGCCGACCTCCACGCCCGCTCGACGGGCGCCCTCGCCTCCGCCCTGGTGGGGCGGCAGAGCGAGGTGCTGGGCTCGACGGGGGAACTCGACCGGGCATCGGACGCCGCCTGGCAGCGGGCCCGGGAGGAACCGGACGCGGAGGTGGCGAGCTGGACGCGGTACGTGGCCGCGCCGCACGAGGTCGAGTTCTTCCAGGGCGACGCCCGGCGGCGGCACGTACGGCTGCGCTACCGCCAGGACGGTACGGGCTGGGAGCGGGAGCTGCTCTGGCCCTGACCGGCCGCGCCGCCCCGGCGCACCGGGTCAGGTGATCGTGATGGCCTGTACGGGGCAGGCTCGGGCGGCCTCGCCGACCATGGGTCCGGGCTCGGCCTCCGCCAGGAGTTCGCTGAGCCCGTCGTCGTCCTGGGTGAACACCTTCGGTGCGGCGAGCGCGCACTGCCCGGCGCCGATGCACACGTCCCTGTCGATGTCGATCCGCATGTCCGTCCGTCCTTCCGCCCGGTCTCCGGTCACCACGTCACGGGCAGTTCGAGGAGCCCCTGCACCGTGTCCCCCGGTTTGAACGGGATCTCCTCGGCCGGCACCGCCAGCCGCAGTCCGGGCAGCCGGCCGAAGAGCGCGGGCAGCGCGATCTCCAGTTCGGCCCGCGCGAGGTTCTGGCCCAGGCACTGGTGGATACCGAAGCCGAAGGCGACGTGGTTGCGCGCACCGCGTGCGAGGTCCAGCTCGTCGGGCGCGGGGTAGACGGACTCGTCCCGGTTGATCACCGAGGCGGACAGCAGGACACCGTCGCCCGCCCGGAGGGTCACCCCGCCTACCTCGATGTCCTCGACAGCCACCCGGGAGATCCCGTCGGCGATGGACAGGAAGCGGAGCAGCTCCTCCACCACGGCGGTCATCCCGTCGGGGCCGCCCGCACGCATCAGAGCCAGCTGGTCCGGGTGCTGGAGCAGGGTGAGGGTGCCGAGCGAGATCATGTTCGCGGTCGTCTCGTGGCCGGCCACGAGCAGGATCTGGGCCAGCCGCACCAGCTGGTCGAGGTCGACCGCCCCGGTCTCCAGCTGCTGGGCGATGAGCTCGTCGAGCAGCCCGTCGCCCGGGTCGCGCCGCTTGCTCGCGATCAGGGTGCGGAAGTACTCGTCGAGCGCATCCCGTGCCGCGTCGACGTCGGAGCCGGCCGGGCCGCGCAGCAGCTTGCGGGACTGCGCCTCGAAGAACTCGTGGTCCTCGTAGGGCACGCCGAGCAGCGCGCAGATGACCATGGAGGGCACGGGCAGCGCGAAGGCGTTGACCAGCTCGGCCGGCGGTCCCTGTTCGACCACCGTGTCGAGCAGCCGGTCGACGATCTGCTGGATGCTCGGCCGGAGCGCCGCCGCCCGCCTCACCGTGAAGCTCGGGATCAGCATCCGGCGCTGCACGTTGTGCTCCGGATCGTCGAGGCCGAGCAGTTCGACGCGCCGCTGGGAGGTGTCCGCCAGCCGGGGCGCGAAGAACGGGAAGGCGGGATTCTGCCGGTCGGACGAGAGCCTGGGGTCCACCAGCAGGGCCCTTGCCTCGGCGTGTCCGGTCACCAGCCACACCGTACGGCCGTCGAAGAGCCGGACGCGGGAGACCGACTGCTGGCCCCGGCTCGCGCTCGGGTAGCCGGTCGGCGGGTGATACGGGCAGGTGCGGTTCTGCGGGAAGGGAACGGTCTCGGTCTGTGTCATGGCGGACCTCACGAGGAGAAGGGGGGTGTCCTACCGATCACGCACTACTAGATGCCTCAGGCACCTAAATGGGTAGGCGGTCTTCGGCCAAATCTCCCGAAGCGCACGGTCTTATCCGCTTTGAACAGCGGAGGAGCACTATGGGAGGCAAGGCGAGGACTGGAGGTCACCGATGACCAAAACCCGTAGCCGGTACGCCCCGGACCGCGGCCTGACCACACGCATGGTCACCACCATGTTCCTGATCGGCCTGCTGTACGTGGTCCTGGTCGGCGTACTGCTTGCCGTACTGCGCGGCGCCTGGCCGATCATCCTGATCATCACCGGTGGCATGTTCGTCGCCCAGTTCTGGTTCAGCGACCGCATCGCGGCCTTCAGCATGGGCGCCCGCGAGGTCACCCCCGCACAGGCGCCCGAGCTGCACGGCGCGATCGACCGGATCTGCGCGCTCGCCGACATGCCCAAGCCCCGGGTCGCCATCGCCGAGAGCGACGTACCGAACGCCTTCGCCACCGGCCGCAGCGAGAAGACGGCCCTCGTCTGCGCCACGACGGGACTGCTGCGAAGACTGGAGCCGGAGGAGCTGGAGGGCGTCCTCGCGCACGAGATGTCGCATGTCGCCCACCGCGATGTGGCGGTCATGACGATCGCCTCGTTCCTCGGCGTCCTCGCCGGCATCATCACCCGGGTGGCCCTGTGGGGCGGCTTCTCCCGCAACAGCCGCAGCAACGACCCCATGGGCATCGCGATCATGCTGATCCCGCTGATCAGCGCCGTCGTCTACGCCCTGAGCTTCCTCCTCACCCGGCTGCTCTCCCGCTACCGCGAGCTGTCCGCCGACCGCACGGCCGCCCTGCTCACCGGCAAACCGTCGACCCTCGCGTCCGCCCTCACCAAGGTCAGCGGGCAGATGGCCCGTATCCCGACGGAGGACCTGCGGAAGGCGGAGCCGTACAACGCCTTCTACTTCGTCCCCGCCTTCTCCTCCAAGGAGAGCCTGAGCCGACTGCTCTCCTCGCACCCGACCCTGGAACAGCGCCTGGACCAGCTGGCCCGCATCTCCGCCGATCTGTCCCGTCCGTAAGGAGTCCCCGTGGGCCTGCTCGACACCATCCTGGGCCGCAGCAAGCCGGTCCGCCCCGACCTCGACCAGCTCTTCGCCGTCCCGTCCGCCGCGCTCACCCTCCAGGCCGCGACGGGTCTCGTCCCGACCGGCCGGGGCTCGGTGTGTTTCGCGGGCGTGGAGGGCGCCACCTTCGCCCGTATCCAGCAGGACGTACGGGAACTGCTCGACGCGGACACGGAGCGCGGCGGGATCCCGGTGGAGTTCAGCCGGGACTCGTACGGCTACACCTGGCTGCTCGCCCGTCAGCCGGCCGAGGACGTCGCCGCGCTGGTCAACGACCTGCACGCGGTCAACACCCTGCTCCAGGACGGCGGTTTCGGCCCGCAGCTGCTCTGCTCGCTGATCGGCTTCCGGGATACGGAGGGGCGGGCACTGGCACTGGTCTATCTCTACAAACGCGGCACGTTCTACCCGTTCGCCCCGGTGCCGGGAGGTGGCGAGAAGCGTGACAACCAGCTGGAGTTGCAGGTGCGCGCCGCCCTGGGGGACGACCTGCGGGTGGAGAAGGACCTCGCGCGGTGGTTCCCGGTGTGGGGGGCGCCGGGGCTGTGACGCCCCCCATCCGCCGGAAGCACCGGACTCGTCAGGCCGCCGGGGCCACCGGAGCTCCGTCCTCGCGCGCGGAGGACAGCGCGGCCTCGACCACCGCGACCGCCGCGTGCATGTCGGCCGCCGTCACCAGCGGGGTCCGCCCGTAACGGATGTCGTCGCGGAACTCCTCGAACAGCCGCCGCAGCGCCGCCGTCCCGGCGTGCCCGCCGATCTGCCGGGGCGCGGCGACCCCGTCCGCCCCGCGCACCGAGAACGCCGGGGCGTCCTCGTCGGCGAGGACATGACCGTGCGAGCCGAGCACGCGCAGGCTCGACGAGACGGGCGCGGGGCCGACACCGGCGGGCGTACGGGCCACGGTGACGGTGGCCACCACCCCGTTGCGCAGCCGCAGCGAGAGAACCGCCGCGTCCTCGACACCGTAGGCGCCGTGCGGGCCGTCGAAGAGCGGCGTACGGGGTGCGGCGCTGCTGAAGGCGACGACCTCCTCGACGTCGAGGCCGGTGAGGTGGCGGATGGCCAGGGCCGGGTACCACCCGAAGTTCATCAGCTCGCCGCCGCCGGACAGGGCCGGGTCGCAGACGAGTTCGGGGCGCTCGACGGTCGCGCCTTCGAGCCCGCCCGCCGCGAGCCACTCCACGTCCACGGCCAGCGGCAGACCGATCGCACCGGAGTCGACGATCCGCCGGGCCCGCACGATCTGGGGCGAGTAGAGGCGGTGCACGGCGGTGAGCAGCCCGCGCGAGCGTCCGGCGGCGTCCCGCAGCCGCAGCGCGTCGCGCGAGTCGGTCGCCGCGGGCTTGTCGACGACGACGTGGCAGCCGGCTTCGAGCGCTCGCACGGCGAGGTCGACGTGGCGCGTGGGCTCGCTGCACACGAGGGCGATGTCGCAGGCGGCGAGGCCCTCGTCCAGGTCGAGCAGCGGGATGCCCGTCGCCCGCGCCAGGGCGGCGCTGTCCTCGGCGAAGGGGCTGTCGGCGGTGTCGGCGCAGCCGATGGCCTCGAACCCGGGCATGGACTTCAGCATCGGTACGTAGTCGCGGGCGTGCCGGACCCCGGATGCGATGAGGACTCTCATGTCAGCAGACCTCCTTGACGTCGACGGGCCGGCCTTCGTCGGCACTGAGCTGCGCCGCCAGAGCGGCGGCGAGGGCGGCGCGCACCTGGTGGGGCGCGGTCAACGGGGCCGCGGCACCGTCGAGCACGTCGCGCAGGTGCCGGGTCTGCTCGGTCATCGCGCCCTCGATCGAGGCGGGGGCGACGGGGGACGCGGCGTGCACGCGCGGCTCGTCCTCGCTGCTGTGGTGCAAGGTGCCGGACGTGCCGGAGAGCATGAGCCGGCGGACGAAGGTGCCGCGCTGGACGAGGGCGTAGCAGAGCTCGATGGTGGCGAGGGCGCCGCCGGCGAAGCGTACGAGGATCTGGAAGCTGTCGGGCGTCGGCATCCCGGCGGCCCAGGTGTTGCAGGGGCGGGCGAACACCCGGACCGGTTCGTCGTCCATGAGCCAGGTCAGCAGGTCGAGGGCGTGCACACCGTTGTGGGCGACGTGGCCCCCGGAGCGGGCCGAGTCCAGCTGCCAGCCGCGCCACCCCCCGGACCAGACATGCCCGGTGTACCAGGTGAGGTGGGCCAGGCGGGGCGTGCCGATCGCGCCTTCGGCGACCGCGCGCGCGATCTCCAGGTGGACGGGCTGGAAGCGGGCCGTCTGGGCGACGAGCAGGGGCCGGTCCGCGGCCTTCGCGGCGGCGAGGATCCTGTCCGCGTCGGCCACGTTCAGCGCGGCGGGCTTCTCCAGCAGGACCGCCCGGCCGGCCCGGAGCGCGGCCACGGAGAGGTCGGCGTGCGACTCGGGCGAGGTGCACACGGCGGTCACGTCGACGTCGTCGGACCAGGCGGTGGCCGGGTCGGTGGACCAGGTCGCGCCCTCGGCGAGAGCGGCCAGCGCGGCGGCCCGTTCGGGGTGCCGGTCGACCACGTGGGCCAGCCGCAGCCCCGGGACGCCCGCGAAGGCGGTGACGTGGTCCCTGGCGATGGCGCCCGCCCCGATGACGGCCACACGGTGGTCGCCGCCCTGCCGTCCGGGGCCGCGCGGTCTCTGGTCTCCGGTCACTGGGTCGGGGGTCATACGGCTCCTCGCTCGCGCTTCCTCGTTCACCTTGGACATCAGACATCTTATGTCTGATGTCCAAGGTGAACGGCTTCAGGGTGCCGCAAGCGAGTCGATCCGGGCCCGTCGTACGGGAGATCACGGGAGGGCGGTGGACGCACTTCCCGCTCGGCCCCGGTGAGAGCCGGGACTTCGACCGGCCGCCCGGCGCGAAGCGCTTCGGGCCGACGGCCCGAGACCGGTACGCGGGGATCCGGCCGCGCTCGGCCGCGTGCTTCGCGGACACCCACTCGACGGGACTGCCCGCGTGGATGCGACGGCCGTGCCCCCGTAACTCCGACGGGTCCCGGTCGAGGCCGGGCTGTATCTGAACATCGGTGGCAGGGGGCAGAGGAACTACGACTGCTCCGACCGGTCCTACCCCCTCTCGGCGGCCGTAAGGCTGATCAGGTCCGCGTCGCAGCATTGAGCACGACCCCGCGGTGTGCGGACCCGGGCGGGACCGTGAGCCGCGCCGGTCTTGTCAGCACCGTCCCGGCCGCGCATGGGAGCCTCTTCCCGCTGGGAGTACGGCTCCCCCTGCCTACCTCGGTGCGCGGCTCCGGATCCAGGTCCCCCGGGGCACAGTTGAGTGACCCGGGAGGCGCGGTTCAGCCGTTCGCGGCGTGGCCCAGGAAGGCGGTCCAGGCTGCGGGGGCGACGGCGAAAGTGGGGCCGTCGGTGACCTTGGAGTCGCGGACATGGACGGTGTGCGGGCAGGCCGAGACCTCTACACAGGCGCCGCCCTCGTTGCCGCTGTAGCTGGACTTGTGCCAGTCGTAGGCGACTTCGATGCAGGCCTCGCCCTCGTTGTTGCTGTAGCTGGACTTGAACCAGGTAAGTCCGGTTCCGTGGCTCACAGTTGCCTCACCTTCGTCTCGATGATCTCTGCCGACTTCCAGGGGTTGAGCGCCTGGGCCCGCAGGATGCCGAAGAGGTCGAACATATCGCTCACCTGCTGCGGCTTCGAGATCAACCTATCGCCGTCCTGCCCCTCCACGTACAGCAATGTGCGGCCTTCCGCCGTGGACATCAACTGCATGGGGCCCATCAGCCCCGCGTGCGTGTGCTGAGCCGACGGCATGACCTGCACCGTCAGGTGGTTGAACCGCTCAATGCAGTCGAGTACGTGCCGCAGTTGCTCCTTCAGCACCTCGGGGCCGCCCAGCGCCCGGTCCAGCACCGATTCCTCGATGACATACCCGATGCGCGGCGGCGGCGTGCGCGACAGCACCGACTGCCGTTCCAGCCTCGCGCTGACGTGCCGGACGATCTCGTCCTCCGTGTACGCCGGTACGCGTGACCGGTACAGGGCGTACGCGTACGCCTCCGTCTGGAGCAGGCCGGGGATCAGCATCGTCTCGTACCCACTGATGACCCGCGCGAGCCGCTCCAGCTTTGCCCAGTCCAGGAACTTCGGCGGGTACTTCTCCTCGTCCACCAGTTCACAGCACGCCTTCAACGCCCCGCCCGCCCCGAACACCCGGTCCGCGTCGATCAGCAGGTCGTGCGAGGGGATGCGCTCCGCCCGCTCGACCGCCCCCATCAGTGACTCCGAGATCAGCAGCTTCTCGGCCGCCTCCTTCTGCGTGAACCCGGCCCGCACCCGGTGGATCCGGATCAACTCCCCGACCAGACGCCGCCCGTACGTCGTCTCGCTACTCGTCCCCACAGCCCTCACCGCCCTCCCCACATCGCACCGATGTGGATCGTGTCCTCCTGGTGACGCTACGCAGCCAACGGAATGCTCGTGGCCATGACGCAGAAGAAGCACCCCGAATGGGTACCCGCCTCCGGTCTCCAACTCCACCTGACCGGAATCCACTTCGACGCGATCCGGTTGCGCGGGGTACGCGGCGAGGCGGTATTGCACCACCTCGCGGCCCTCACGGACGGCGACCCGGGACCCGTCGTGCGGGAGGTCGCGGGAGGGCGGTGGACGTACTTCCTGCTCGGCCCCGGTGAGAGCCAGGACTTCGACTGGCCGCCCGGCGCGAAGTGCTTCGGGCCGACAGCCCGGGACCAGTACGTGGGGATCCCGGCCGCCCACGGCAACACGTACCCGCTGAGCTGGCGGTGCGGGCCGCCGGAGGCCGGGGACTTCGTGGACGCGGAGCTGCTGCACGGAGTGGTGACGGCGCAGCTCGTGGCCGGGGAGTAGGCGGGGAGGCGGCCGGGAGTCGGGGCGTTCGCAGGAGCGGCGTTTCCCCGGGCCGGGAGGAAGGGGCTACCGGGCGCCCTCTCCTCCGTCCGCGGATTGCCGCAGCCCCTGGAGGAGCGGTTCGACCAGCCGACGGGGGTCGTAGCGGGGGTCGCTGTCCTGCCCGATGCAGAGGTTGCCGATGCCGCGCATCAGCTCGTAGGGCCGCACGCCGGGCCTGATGTCACCGGCGGCGGCCGAGGCGTCGAGGAGTTCGGCGCAGACGGGCATCAGGCGGTCCAGGAAGTGCGTGTGCAGGGCGGCGAAGCGCTCACTGTCGGAGTGCAGGGCGTCGGCCAGTCCATGCTTGGTGACCAGGAAGTCCACGAAGAGGTCGACCCACTGACGCAGCGCCTCGAACGGGGAGGCTGCGTCGGCCAGCAGCTTCGGCCCGGCCTCGGCGCACGCCTCGATCTGGTGGCGGTAGACGGCGGTGACGAGGTCCGCCCGGGTCGGGAAGTGGCGGTAGAGCGTCCCCAGCCCGACGCCCGCCCGCGCCGCGATCTCCCGGATCGGTGCGTCGATCCCCGAGGTCACGAACACCTCCGCGGCGGCATCGAGCAGCGTCTGCTGGTTGCGCACCGCGTCTGCTCGCTTGCTGCGGGCGGACGCCCCTCCGGGCCGGCCTGCGACGGACACCGCACTCCCCTTCCGATCGGTCATTGACTAAACGGAACATTGATCCGTATCTTAAATGGAACAACGATCCGCTTTCAGGGTAGCTGACTGCGGGCACTCCGCCATATCTGCCGCCGGTCGCACGCAGCCCGACGGCAGGGGCCTCAGAAGGGCATGCTCGTCATGAGTGAACCTGCTTACACAGCCGACGCCTCCAGCACACCCGTTCCGGTTCTCTCGGTCGGTCCGGTGGTGCTGCCGGCTCCCGGCCGCTCAGTGGACCTGCGAGTGCGCGTCTCCGCACCGATGACCGGCAGCGAGCTGCCGGTCATCCTCCTCTCGCACGGACTCGGCTTCTCCAACAACCTCTCCTCGCTGAACGGCTACGCCCCGCTCGCGAACTTCTGGGCGGCACACGGTTTCGTCGTGATCCAGCCGACCCATCAGGACTCCGGGACTCTGAGCCTGGACCCCCACTCCCCAGGTGTTGGTGCGCACTGGCGCACCAGGGCCGAGGACATGACGCGCATCCTCGACCAGCTCGACGCGATCGAGGCCGCCGTCCCGCAGCTCGCCGGCCGCCTCGACGCCGGTCGGGTCGCTGTCGCCGGGCACTCGATGGGCGGTCACACCGCGAGCCTGCTCCTCGGTGCCCGGCTCACCGACCCTGAGAGCGGAACGGAAGTAGACCTGTCCGATTCCCGGATCAGGGCCGGCGTGCTGCTCGCGGCACCCGGCAGGGGCGGGGACGCCCTCACCGAGTTCACCGTCGAGAACTACTCCTTCTTCCTGACCACCGACTTCTCGAAGATGACGACGCCGACGCTCGTGGTCGCCGGCGACAAGGACGACTCCGCCTTCCTCACGGTCCGGGGCCCGGACTGGCACGCCGACCCGTACACCCTGGCCCCCGGACCCAAGACCCTGCTCACCCTGTTCGACGCCGAGCACGGACTGGGCGGGATCTCTGGATACGACGTCGCCGAGACCACCGACGAGAACCCCGAACGGGTCGCCGCGGTCGCCAGCCTCACCTGCGCCTACCTGCGCAGCGAGCTCTGCCCCGGCAACCCCGCCTGGCAGACGGCGCGCGACGCGCTGGCGGCCGGTACCGCCCCTCTCGGACGGGTCGAATCCAAGTAGCCGACAGTCCATCGAACGAGCGCTGAACTCGGCGGGGAAGGGCCGGGGCGGGTCGGCTCAGACCCCGGTTCGGGTTCGGGTACCGGCTCGGGTCCCGATCCCGGTCCCGATCCCGGTCCCGGCCCCGGCTCAGGCCCCGGAACCGGACTGGAGGCGGAGGCCCGCCAGGGTCAGGTCCAGGGCGGCGAGGAACTGTTCCTTGTCGTCGTGACCGTCGAACTCGTCGACGATCTCGTGCATGAACGGATACTCCTCGGTGTCGAGCTCACGCCACGTCTTGGCGTAGCGGCCGAGGAACTCGTCGCGGTCCACGGCACCGTCGAGCACCTCCTCCGGCGGCTCCTGGCCCATGTCGACGGCGCTGCCGACCACGGCGCCCACGACCGCCGACACCGCGTGGAACCGCTGCTTCGACGTGAGGTCGAGCCGGAGCGTCTGCTCCCCCAGCGCCTCGTAGAGCCGCAACGAGTTGTTCCGGTCCGAGATGTTGCGCATGAACTGGGTGCCCAGCCACGGCCGGTCCACGATCGCGTCGAACATCGTGACGGCCATCACGCGCAGGTCGTCGATCGGATCGTCGCTGCCGGACTGCTCCTCGACCGCGGTCAGAACCCCGCCGAGCACATGGTCGATGGCCCGGTCGAGCAGTTCGTCCTTGCCCGAGACGTACCAGTAGATGCTGCCGACGCCGGTGCCGAGCCGGGCGGCGAGGGCGCGGAGCGTCAGCGCCTGCGCGCCCTCCTCGTCGAGCAGGGCCACGGCCGCGGTGAGAACGGCCTCGATGGAGTGCGACCCACGTCGACGTCCTCGGGAAGGGCGATCGGCGGGTCGTGGTCGCGGGCCTGTCATGGCACTCATCCAATCACAGCTTGCACACTTATCGAACCGTGTTCTATGGTCGAACCACGTTCCATTGTCGAACATCGTTCCATGTTCGGCAACGTCCGAAAGGAGGCCCGCCATGACTACGACCGCCACCGAGCCCGCCGCATCGCGCACCTATCCGTCGCTGCGCGCGGCATGGATCCCCCTGGCCGCGCTCTGCCTGGCCTTCTTCGTCGAGATGGTCGACAACACGCTGCTCTCGATCGCACTGCCCACCATCGGCCGGGACCTCGACAGCGGCACGACGTCGTTGCAGTGGGTCACCGGCGCGTACTCACTGACGTTCGGCGGTCTCCTGCTGACGGCTGGATCGATGGCCGACCGGCTCGGACGCCGACGTGTGCTGCTGGTCGGCCTGGCGGTGTTCGGGCTGCTCAGCCTGGCTGTCGTCGCGGTCACCAGCGCGGGCGAGCTCATCACGTTGCGGGCCGGCCTCGGCATAGCCGCGGCGGCGATGGCCCCCATCACCAACTCGCTGGTCTTCCGGCTGTTCGACGACAAGGCGCTGCGGATGCGCGCGATGACGCTGATGATCGTCGTCGGCATGTCCGGCTTCATCCTCGGCCCGCTGCTGGGCGGCACCGCCCTGGCGCATGTGCGGTGGCAGTGGCTCCTGCTCGTCAACGCGCCGATCGCGCTGATCGCGGCCATCGGCGTCCGTCTCGGCGTCCCGGCCGACCGGCCGCAGGACCTGACCCGCGACAAGCTCGATCTGCCGGGCGCCGCGCTGAGCGTCACCACCATCGGCCTCGCCTGCTACGCGCTGACCAGCGGCGTCGAGCACGGCTGGATCTCCACGATCACGCTCGCCTCGGTCTTCGGCGCCCTCGCCGCGGGCATCGCGTTCGTATGGCACGAGCGCCGCAGCGCCGCGCCCATGCTGGATCTCCGCCTCTTCTCCAACGGCACCGTCCGCGGCGCCGCCATCGCCCAGATCGGCACGGCCATCGCGATGGCCGCCGTGATGTTCGGTCTGATCCTCCACTTCCAGTACGCCTACGGGTGGAGCCCCGTACGCGCCGGGCTGGCGAACCTGCCGCTCATCGTGACCATGATCCTCGCGACGCCGCTCTCCGAGTGGCTGGCGAAGAGGTTCGGCCACCGCATCGCCTGCCTGGTCGGCGCGGTCTGCCTGGCGGTGTCGCTGGCCGGCCTGTCCTGGGGCGTCGACCACGGGTACGGCGCCATCGCGGCCTGCATGGTCGTGATGACCGTCGGACTGCGCACCGTGATGACGATCTGCGCCATCGCGCTCGTCGACGCGATGCCGGACAACCGCACGTCGGTCGGCACCGCGCTCAACGACACCGCCCAGGAGGTCGGCAGCAGCATCGGCACCGCCGTGGTCGGCACCCTGATCGCCGCGCTGGTCACCACACAGCTGCCCGCCGGGACCTGGAGCGACTCCCTGGTGGCGTCGTTCTTCCACGGCGAGCGGATCACCTACGCGGTGCTGGCGGTCATCGTCGGCCTGGTCTCGGTCGGCGGCGCGCTCACGCTCACCGACTCCCACGCCACCGAAGAGCACGCCTGACACGTACACGTACACGAACGAACCGGGCCCGGGAGCGTTCCGTCGCTCTCAGGCCCGGTTCGTACGTGCTCGGTCAGGTCCGCTTGAAGTACTCGATCTCCCCGAGCGCGATCGGCCGGCCCTCCCCCTGCCCTGCCGCCTCCCGGATGACGAAGCGGACGGAGACGACATCGCTGATGCCCGTCCGTACCGTCTGCTCGCCGGGCTTGTCGGTGAGCGACCAGGCCTTCTCGTGGATCTTCCCGTCCTTCGTCGTGATGAAGAGGTCGGCCCGCGTCGGCCTGGCACCGTGCTGGAAGGCCTCGGGCTTCGTCGACACCCCGGTGTGGACCGTGACGCCGACCAGCCGGAACGGCTTCTCGAACTCCGCCGTCAGCGAGGCGCCCACCTTCGGGGCGCCCCAGTAGGTGTTGGTCACCCCGTCCTCGGCCAGTTTCGCCGGGTGGCCCTCGGTGGCCGCGCTCGCCGTGACTCCGGTGGGGCTGATCTCCCCCGTGCCGCCGAGCTTGTCCCGTACGTCCTCGAAGACATAGCGCCCCGCCGGCACGAGCAGGAAGCCCCCGATCAGGAGGCCGACGACCAGCAGGGCCAGCACGCTCCCCCGCAGCAGACGCCCCGACCCCGCCCGCACCTTGCGGTCGAAGGGCCACCTGGTACGCCACCAGGGCAGCGGTTCGGCCTTCGCACCGGGATCCAGCGGTGTCGCGCAACGGCGGCAGAACCTGCGCCCCGGCCGGTTCGAGGCCCCGCACGACGGGCAGGGCACGCCGTCCGGCTCCTCCTCGGCCGTCACCGGCCTGACGACGGGGCGCTGAGCGATCGGCACGCCCGGCAGCACCGCACCCACGGGCTCGTCCTCCACCGGCGGCTCCGGCCGCACCGGACGCGGCGGCGCCGGGCGCACGGGCGCGGGCGCGGCAGGCCGCACGGGGGCGGGCGCGGGCGGTGACGGCGGTGTCGCGGGGGTGGGCGGCGATGCGGGGGTGGGCAGTGTCGCGGGGGTGGGCGGTGATGCCGGCGGTGGTGGCGGTGCCGGCGCGGACGTGGGCGGGGCCGGTGGTGGTGCAGGGGTGGGCGGGGCCGGTGGCGTGACGGGAACGGGCGGGGCCGGTGGGGTGACGCGGGAGGGCTCGGGCACAGGCGCGGGCTCGGGCCCGGGTGCCGGGGCAGGTTCGGCCACGGCCACGGGCTCGGGCGTGGGTCCGGGCGCGGGAGCCGGGGTGCTCGGCGGCTCCTCCGCAACCGGAGCGGGCGCGGGCGTCGGCTCGGGCGCGGCAACAGGATCAGGCGTCGGCGCGGCAACCGGCGTCGGCACCGGCGCAGGGGTCGGCGCGACCACCGGCGTGGACGCCGGGCGTGGGGCAGGTACCGGGGGCGCGTCCTCGCCCTCGGGTCCCGGTCCGTCCGCCGCGTGCGACGCGTCGTCGACATCCCGCGCGGGGGCCGCCGTCCGGGCACGGCGTGAGGACCAGCCCAGGTACGTACCGCAGCTTCCGCAGAAGTCCTCGTCCTCCTCGTTGGCGGCTCCGCACGCCGGGCACGAGCGCGTCACATCAGTCTCCTGTTTCGTCCGGTGCGCCTGGGAGGATCTCCACCCGGCAGGTGAGGTGAGCGGGGCACGAGGCGCGGACGACGGCGAGGATGCGGGCCGCGTCCACCGGCCGCCCCGCCGATGCCCTGACCCGTACCAGCAGTTCGCCGGTCGGGGCCGGAGGGAGTTCGGCCCCGGGCTCCGACGACCAGGCGGCGCCGCCCCCGTCGTGGATGTGGGCCTCCACGCCGAAGCACAGCCGCAGGTGCTCCGTGAGGCCTCGGCGGGTGCCGCGCCACCGGTGGAGCTCGACGGCGCGGGCGACGACGGCCCGGCGCAGTTCCACCGGCCAGGCCGGGTCGAGTTCGGCCCCGACCCAGGACGACAGCCAGGGCAGGAAGTCGTCCGGGGTGAGCGCCGGGTCGAAGTAGGCCGGGAGGTTGTCGAGGGTGGACAGGACGGGTGCCAGGACGGTGTCCAGGCCCGCCGTGAACCGCTGGGCCAGGTCGTCGTCGGCGTAGAGGGCGGGCAGCAGCCCGCCGATCGGGTAGCGGCTGGGGAGGCCCGGGACCGCGGCCCTGGTCACGAGCGGTCACCCGACTCGGCGGCGGTGACGACCACTTGGTGCTGGTGGGAGAAGACGAGGGCGTTCGCGGCCACGTCGATGCGGTCCGCCGCCGCTCCCCGCCGTCCCGTGAGCGGGTCGGCGGGGAACAGCCGTACCTCGTCCACGAGGCGGACTCCGCGCACGCTCTGGAGTACGGCGAAGACCTCGCCGTACTGCACGGGCCTGCCGAAGGGCCAGCCGGTCCCGTCCGCGCCGCCCCGCAGCGGGTCGATGTGACGGAACAGCGCGTCGAGCGCCTCGGCGCGGACGCGGTCCACGTCGCCGTCGGCCGCGACGAGTTCGGCGACCACGGTGACGCCCTGGTAGGCGGGCGGTTCCACGACCAGCCGGGTGCCGACCAGCCGCCGTTCGTCGAGCCGTCCGGCGACCTCCGCGAGCACCGGGTCCGGGGGGATCAGCTGCTCGAACCGCAGCCGGCCGCCCTCGTCCGGGACCGCGTCGGGCACCACCAGGACGCGCACCGCACCGGCCTCGCCCGCGACGGCGGGCAGGCAGCGGACCCGGCGCAGCGAGGGTGCGGCCTCGCGGGCGATGACCTCGTAGTCCTCGGCCGTGACCGCCCGTTCCTGGACCCGCAGGATGTTGGGCGCACGCACCTTGGCGTTCGCGACGCTCTCGCCGTCGACCCCGCCCCGGGCCGCCTCACGGTTGTCGACACCCGCGACGTACGGCACCGAGCTGCGCAGGACCCGGATGGCGCCGCGCGCCACGTTCCCCGCCGCGCCGCCGCCCGTCCGGTAGCGGGGGATCCGGAGCTGGGCGCCCTTCGGGGGCACGTCCCCGTACACCCGCATCGTGCCGTCGGCCTCGCGGACCTCCGGCGGAAAGGCGAACCGGCCGTTGACGGCGTCGATCCGTACGTGCCGGTCGCCCGGTGACGAGGTGCCGAAGTGCTCGACCGGTGTCCAGACCTGCCAGCCCTCGGCCGAGGACACCTGGACGACCGGCGGGTCCCCGTCCAGCAGGAGCGGCACCCTGCTCACGGAGAACGTCTGGCCCGCGACCCCTTCGGAGACGCCGAGCGGCACGTCGAGGACGGTCTCCGCGTGTTCGACGCCGGTGGTGCCGCCGACGGTGAAGACCTCGGCCTCCCGGATCGTCGGCGACTCCGAGTAGAAGGGCTGGCCCGGTTCGGGCGCGGTGACCCGGCAGCGCAGCCACCCGGCCCGGACGCCGGCCGTCACCGAGGCCGTGTGCCCGGCGGGGACGAACACGGTCACCTCACCGGGCTTGTTGAGCCCGCCGGTGCTGTCGGTCCCCGTCAGACAGGGCACCCAGCGGGCGCCGTCCCAGGCCTCCCACACCAGCGGCGGCTGCCGGGGGTCGACGCCGACGCCCTCCACCCGGCTGTCGAGGCGTACGGCGACGATGCACCGGGGTACGGCGGTGGGCAGCCCGAACAGCAGGGCGTCGCCCGGTGCCGGCCGGGACTGGAAGCAGGGGATGTCCTTGCCCGCGGCGAGCGGCGCGGTGCGGTCGGTCTGGTCCCCCGAGGCGGGGGCGGTGACCAGCCGGATCAGCGAACTCGGCAGGATCGCCAGGTCCTCGGCGGTCGAGAAGACCACGGCCTCCTCGGTCTCGCCCCGGGCGGTGGCGACCTCCGTGCCGGCCGGAAGCCGCACCGGGTCCGGCTGGGGGGCGGAGAGCCAGAAGTCGACGTCGGCGCGGGCGACCGTCGGCGGGAACAGCTGCACGCCCAGCAGGTCGAGGAAGGCGGAGTAGTTCCGGTCGGGCACCCGGTTGAGCCGGTACAGCAGCTGGTCGACCATGTACGCGAACGTCTCGATGAGCGTGACCCCGGGGTCCGACACGTTGTGGTCGGTCCACTCGGGAGAGCGCTGCTGGACGTACCGCTTGGCCTCGTCGACGAGTTGCTGGAAGCGGCGGTCGTCCAGGTTGGGGGACGGCAGGGACATCAGGCGGCACCCGATTCCGGGATCGTGTAGAACGGGAAGACGAGGTTGCGCAGGTCGTTGGTGGACCGCACGGTGTAGTGCACGTCGATGTAGAGCGTGCCCTCGTCGACGGTGTCGAAAGCGATCACCACGTCCCTCACCTCGATACGGGGTTCCCAGCGCTCCAGCGACGTACGCACCTCATGGGCGATCCGCCCGGCGGTGGCGCCGTCGCCCGGGGCGAAGACGTAGTCATGGATGCCGCAGCCGAACTCGGGCCGCATCGGCCGCTCCCCCGGCGCGGTGCCGAGCACCAGGCCGATGGCCTCCTCGATCTCCTGGTCCCGTTCGACCATGCCGATGCCGCCCGTGGCGCCGACCCGCAGCGGGAAGCCCCAGCCGCGGCCGATGAATCCGCCGCCGCTCACACCGGGCCTCCGATCAGGACGTTCGGCGCACCGCTGATGATCTTGGCGCCGCAGCTGGTGGTGTCGCCCATGCGGGCGGCCGGCAGCCCGCCGATCAGGACCGCGCCACCGACCAGGGCGGCGGGGTTCGGCATGACGACGTTGCCCGGTCCGAGCAGGGCGTGCGGCGGGATGACACACACATGCAGGCTGCCGGTGACGGCGGCCGGCCTGCCGCCGATCAGCACGGTGGCCACAGCCACCGCACCCGGTGGCGGGGTGCCGATGAGTCCACCGTGGACGGTGGGGTCGCCCGTGCGGGCTGCGGGGGGCATGGCTGCTGTTCTCCTTGCTGGGCCGGGGAGTTGGACGGTGACGGGTTCGGGAATCAGTTGATCCGGATGAGTCTTGCCTTGAGGACGGCGAGCAGGCCGCCGTCCACGGTGACCCCGGTCTTTCCGTTGATGTTCACCGAGGCTCCCTTCACGTTCACGTTCCCCGTGCCGGCGTCGAGCGTGATCCCGGACCGGCCGAGGGAGATCGAGCTCAGCACCCGGGAGGTGCCCCGGGCGAACACCTTCAGCGCGATCTCACCCTTCCGCTCGTCCAGGGTGACCTCCAGCTGCTTGTCGCCGGTGGCCAGCCGCACGCCGGACGGGCCGCGCGGGGTGTCGAGCAGTTCGATCCGGTTGCCCGAACGGGACACCAGGGAACGGCGGTTGACCTTGCCGCTGGTCGCGTCGACCAGTGGTACGTCATGGGGCGACGGCTTGTCGACGCCGTTGTAGAGACCGCCCAGCACATAGGGGCTGTCCAGCAGGCCCTGCTCGAAGCCGACCAGCACCTCGTCGTTGACCTCGGGGCTGAACACCCCGCCGCCGCCCTGGCCGCCCCACTGCACCGTACGGACCCAGTCGGACACATAGGTGTCGTCGAGCCAGGGGAACTTGAGCTTGACCGAGCCGCGTTCGCCCTTGCCCCTGCCCTCGCGGATGTCGGTGACCACACCGATCGCCAGGCCCGGGATGCGGGGGCCGCGCGGCGGCGCGTCGGAGCCGCCGGTGAGGCCGCTCAGGGAGCGGTCGGGGGCGGCGCTGACCAGCACGGTCGTGCGGTATCCGCCCTGCGGGTCGAGGACGTGGTGGGCCGCGGTCGCCGTGTAGCGGCCGGCGAACGCGGGCCCGACGTTGCCGAGGGCGACGGGTTCACCGGCCCGGAGCCGGGGGTTGCCCTCGGCGACCGCCTCGATCTCCCCGAAGCCCGAGCTGACCCGGGCGGCGACCGCCCCGGCGACCGAACCGGCCTCGGCCTGGGTCCGGTACGGGGTGTCGGTGACCGTCATCCGCGCGTTCGGGCCGAACGCCCCGGCCGCGGCGGACGGGCTCATCCCGGGAACCACCGTGGTGGAGCGGATGGACTGTTCGCGTGCCACCAGCCGGGTCTTGTTCTCCACGTCCCAGCCGCGCACCTCGACGCTGTCCGCCCCGTCCGCGCCGGTCAGCACGGCACGCAGGGCCAGCAGGTTGCGTCCGTACTCCAGCACCATCGGATGCCGGGTGGCGGAGGTGGAGGGGGAGGGCGCGGAGGCCGCGGGCTTCGGCTTCACGAACTGAAGCAGCCCCTTCTCGTCCACCCGTACGTGCGCGCCGCTCTCGCCCGCCAGGTACTGGAGGAAGTCCCAGTCCGAGACGTTGGGCTGGGTGAGCTGCTTGTACATGACGGGCGCCGCCTCGACCTTCCCGCAGGTGAGTCCGGCACCGGCGGCGACCTTGCGGACGATGTCGGCGGCCTTCATGTTGCGGTAGGCCACCACCTTCCGCCCGCGCTGGAGCCGGTGGGCCTTGGAGAAGGCGCGGACGACGGTGAAGGATCCGGTGGTGTCGCTGTCGAGTTCGAGCGCGGTGACCTCACCGGTGAACAGCCGTTCCTTCGCCTGTTCCTGGACGGTGACCACGGAGATCTTCAGCGGGCTGCCGATGGTGATCCCGGTCTTGGTGAGCAGCGTGTGGTACGGATCCCGGTAGGTCAGTACGGCGGTGTCCGGCAGTCCGACGTTCTCGTCGACCGCGCAGCTCACCAGCTGGGAGGCCCAGGCCTGGGGGAGTTCGGCGGGGATCTCGACGATCGGGTCGGCGGCGAAGGAGCGGGCGGGTGCGGTCACCGGGTGCCCTCCGAGGCGTGTTCTTCCAGTCCGGGCACGAGGAGTTCGGTGCCCGGGGCGAGCTGCATGGGGTCGTCGATGTCGTTGGCCTCGGCGATCGTGCGCCACGCGGTGGCGTCACCGTATTCGCGCCAGGCGAGCAGCGGCAGGCTGTCACCGGCGACGACCCGGTGGGTGCGGCGGGCCTCCTTCGATCCGGACGTGGGGTTCTGGCCGGCCGGGTCGACGCTCGCCTCCTCGATCGAGAGGGAGCAGGTGGCGCGCAGCGGCTTCCCGTCGACGTCGAAGAGCGTGTACGAGACGGAGAGGCTGGAGAGGACCCCGTCGAACGACGTCGTCTTGGACGTCCCCCAGTCGAAGCGCACCCAGGGGCTCGACGGCTTCTTGCGGCCGAGGCTGCTGGGGGTGGGCACACACGCCGTCATCAGCTGCTCGACGGCCGCCTCCACCGAGTTGTCGTGGGTGGCGGTGGCGTCCAGGAAGACGTCCAGGGACAGCGACCGGGGCCCGCTGCCCACGAACTCGGGCAGCGCGGACTCGCCGGCCGTCCGGGACGGCGTACGCCGCCACTCGGTGCTCTTGCTCAGGGAGAGCGTCGCCGGATTGAACTGGAGCGTGAGCCGGGCGAGGGTGCCGGCCGGTTTGGCGCCCACGTCCGACGGCGGCTCCATGATGGTCAACTGGGCACGGGCACGGCTCGTGCGGGCGGCTGAGGGCATGGTGCTCCTCCTTCCTGCTCGTCTCGGTCATCGGCTCGGGTACCAGGCAGCGGACGGCCCATCAGGACGGCACCAGGCCCTCGTGCGCGATCTCCAGGGTCTCGATCGCCGCCTCGGAGCTGGACGGGTCGAAGGAGGGCCCCTGCCAGCGCACCGGCACGATGCCCTGGACCTGCCAGCTGATGATCCGGCTGAGGTCCGGACGCAGTGCGACGATCTCGCCGTCCTTGCGTTCCACCCGCTGTGTCGTCTCGTTCAGCCATCGCGCGATCTTCAGGGTGTCGGCGGTGACGGGGCGGGTCAGCGTGATGTTGGTCCAGGTGATCCGCCCCGGCAGCTGCCAGGTGAAGCCGTTGTTGCCGCCCTCGGCGTACTGCTCCAGCTCCACCTCGGCGCCCAGACCGGAGCAGGTGTGGAAGGCCCCGAGGTCGCTTCCTCCGATGGCGAGCTTGAAGAACACGCTCGTCGCGAAGATGTTGTCCGTCATGTGCTTCTCGTCTTCTCTGCTGTCCGTGGGTGCTGCGGGGGTGGAGCGTCTTCGTCCGGTGCTGCGGATGCTGCGGGTTCTGCGGGTTCTGCGGGTTCTGCGGGTTCTGCGGGTTCTTGGAGCGCTCTCGTCCGGTGTCGCGGGTGGTGCGTGCGTTCTCCGCACCGCCCGTGGGCGGACCGGCGGGCGGGGCGGGGCGCGGGGTTCAGCGGCGGCCGTCGTAGGGCCGTCCGGAGCGTTCCCGTCCTCTGCGCAGGTCCGCCCGGATCAGTCTGCTGACCGGGTCGAGCAGCCGGCGGGCAAGGTCCTCGATGTCCACCCCGTCCGCACCCTCGTCCGCGCCCGGCTTACCGGTGGCGGCCGGTGCCGCCGGTGCGGCGGGGGTACGGGCGGGCTTCGCCTGGACCGCCCGTACGGGGACTCCGGCGAGCCCCGCCTCGGTCATCGCCCGCTGGACCGCCTGGGTCCGTGCGTCCGGGGTGCGGTTGCCGGGGGCAGGGCTCCGGGGCGCGGGGCCGCCCGGGCCACCGCCGCCCTGGACTCCGCCGGGCCGGGCCGGTACGGGGCGTGACGCGCGCACGGCGAGGTCGAGCGGCGCGCCGGGCGGGGCGTCGGTGGCCGGCGCCGGTCCGGTGGCGGGTGCGCCGGTCTCGGGAACCACCGGCATCTGGAGCCGCTGCACCGGCACGGCGGGGCCCCCGGGCCTGGCGGATCCGGGCGGATGGGGGCGCACCACCGGGACGGGTGACGCGGCAGCCGGTGCGGGCGCGGCGGGCCTGGCGGCCGGCCCGGGGGCCCCGCCCTGCGCGGTGGACGGTGCGTGCGCGCCGGGTCCGGTGGACTCCGCGGGCCGGCCGGACTGTGGTGCGGGGGTGGCGGACTGCCGTGCGGTGGGCGGAAGTTCGGGCGTACGGGTGGCGGGGCGCGCGAAGCGTTCCCCTGCGGGCAGGGGCGGCCCGGACGGGGTGGCGCCGCGCGCCGAGCGCTGGACCAGCCGCGCGAAGGAGCGTGCGACGGGCCGGGGCGCGACGGGCCGGTCGGCGGCGGTCTCCCCGGCGCCCCCGGCCCTCGCGCCTCCGCCCGGTGCGTCTGCGCGCGGGGCCGTACGGCGTGACGGGGTCGAAGGCGCCTGCGTCCGGGCACCCGGGGAGGGCGCTCCGGACTGCTGGGGGCCGGACGACTGGGGGCCGGACGACTGGGGGCCGGACTGCTGCGGGCCCGACCGCTGGGGGCCGGGCTGCTGAGGACCCGACCGCTGGGGGCCGGACACGGACCGCTGGACCGTCGCGGGGTGGGCCGGGCCGGACGGGCCGTCCTGCCGGCTCTCCGGCCGGGCGCCGCCACCGGAGTGCCGCTGCCCGTCGGAGCCCGGCTGCCGGGCGTCCCGCCGCCAGGTGGCCGCCACGACGGGCCGTGTGGTGGTGGCCGATACCGGCGCCGTGAACCCCTCGGCCGCTCCGGTACGCACGCTCAGCGTCCGTCCGGCGAGCAGGGCGCGCGGCCGCTGGACCGCCACCGGACCACGTCCGCCACCCGTGGCCGGGCCCGGCACCGCTCCCTGGGCACCCTGCGGGGTGATCCGCCGGACGCGTACGGGGGCGGGAGGGGTGGCCGGGGCGGTGGAGGCGGACGGCGACGAGGACGAGGGCGTGGAGGTGCGGGCGTGGGCGGGGTCCGTGGCGCGCTGTACGGCTGCCTGCTGCGGGGAGGCCGACGCGGCTCCGGCCCCGGGCTGGGCCGGTGCGCGCAGGGGCATCGCGGTGGGCGCCTGCGAGGAGGAAGGGGCCAGCGGGGAAGGGGCCTGCGGGGAGGGCGCGGACGCCGTGGCCCCGCCCGCCGCCGGGCCGCCCGTCAGCGGGCCCGTGGTTCCGGGCCGTGTGCGACGGGGATCGCCCAGCAACGGGGCGTCGTTCGCGGTGCCCGCGGTCGGCGGGAGCGCGGAGAGGGGCGCGCCGAGCCCTCCCCGGGTGCGGGCCTGCGAACCCGGGCCCTGGGAGGGGGAGGCGGGAGCGTCGGCCGGGGCGGGCGTCCCCGAGCCGCGCGTGGAGGGTGCGGGAGCACGCTGGACGGAGGGCTGAGGACCGGGTGTGCCGGGCCGGGTGGCTGCGGTCCCGGACGCCGGGGCGGCACCGGTTCCCGGAAGCCGACGGTCCGCCGCCTGACGGCCAGCCGCCTTCCCGCCCGTGGTCTGCCGGTCCGGCGCCCTGCCTCCCGTGGTCTGCCGGTCCGTGGTCTGCCGGTCCCGCCCGGTGGAGGGTGCCGACGGGGCACCGGACGTGGTCGTGGAGGACGCATTCGCACCGGGGGCGGTCGTGGTCGCGGCGGTGTCCGACGTCTGCCGCTGGACCACGGGCAGGGCCGGTCCCTGTGACGCGGCCGGACCGGAGGGCGCGCTCCGTTCCGGGGCGGGCGCGCCGAGCGGGGCCGCGCCGGGCGGCAGTTGCCGCATCGGCTTGCCCAGGGCGGGACGTACGGCGGGAGCTGCGGGCGCGTCCGCGGAACGCTCCGGCGCGACGGTGGGCACGCGCTCCCCGGGGGCCGAGCGTCCGGTGTCAGTCCGCGCGGGCGCGCCCGTGTCCCCGGCCCGGGTGGCCGGTGCCGAGGGTTCCGCCGGGGCCGCCGGTGCGGGCGGCGCGAAGGCGGCCAGGCGGCGCGGGGCCGTCACCGGCCGGCGGGCGACGATCAGGGGCGGCGCGGTGCGCCGGGGTCGGACGGGGGCGGGCCGCGAGGCGGTGGCCGCTCCGCTGCCCGCGGATGTGCCGGACGTCCGGGACGCGGACGGCCGGGGGCCGGGCGCGGGGTCCGCCGCGGTCGTCGCGTCCGGGCCGGGCTGCCGGCCCGTCTGTTCACGGCCGGACGTACTCCGGGACTGCGTACCGCCCGTGCGCCGGGCGGGGGCCCGCTGGACGGCGGGCGTACGCGCCGGGGCGACGGACGACGCGGACCGGTCCGGCTCCTCCTGTCCGGCGGGGGCGGCCGCGCGCAACAGGAGCGGGGCTCCGGGGGCGGCCGCCGGACGGGCGGTGCCCGGCTTCGTCACGCCGTGGATGAGGCCCACCGGGGCGGAGGGCAGGACCGCGTGGCCGAGCTCGCCTCCGTACGCGATGTTCTGCCACGAGGCGAGCCGGGACCTGAAACGCAGCCCGTCGCTCACCCCGATCGAGGACCGGGCGACGGTCACGGCCGGTGGCGCGACCCGCCGCCAGCCACCGTCCCAGTCCCGGCCCGCCTCCGGACGCACGGGACCGGCGGCATCGGGTCCGGCCGAGGGTCGCGTGCCGGGTCCGGACGCGGTTTCCGTACCGACTCCGGCCGAGGAGTGTTCCGTACCGCCTCCGGTGCCGGCCCCGGCGGGCGTCGGGCCGGGGGCGCCGGCCTGTCGTCGGCTCCCCCCGCGGAACCAGTCCCTGAAGTCCACGCCCTCACCCGCTCTCGTTGACGCGGGTGTTGATCCGCGCGATCTCCTTCACCCACTCCTGCCGCTCACCATGGGTGAGGTCGAGAATGTCCTCACGCTGCCAGTGGAAGTGGTAGGCGATGTACGCGAGCTCCTCCCGCAGCCGGGCAGGCGCGTACGTCACTATTCCCCCAGGCGTTCACCCGAGAGGTCCACCTCGAACGACCCGTGGCACAGCGGGCACGTCACCGCGGCATGGGTGTGGCCCTCGCTGTTGATGCGGCGGTAGAAGTCCTGGAGGAACGCCACGTCCGTGGCGTACATCCGCTCCACCACCCCCGCGTGCACATCCGTGATGGTGCCGAGCCGGGTGATCACCTGGCTCAGCAGCACCACGCTCAGGTACGCGGGGTTCTCCTTGACCCGCAGGTCGATCTGCGGACGCAGTTCGTCCCGCGCCGTGGCGAGCCGCATCGACCCGCTCCGGTGGACCTGCCCCTCGTCGTCGACGTACCCGCGCGGGAGCTCGAACTCGAACTCCGTACGCAGGTCCTGACGGTCCCGCTCCCGGGCGGGAGGAGGCGTCGGGGCCTCCTCCCTCGGGGCGGGCGCGGCGGCGGCGAGGGAGTCCAGGACCTCGTCGAGGCCGCCGCCGGAAACGGTCCTGCGCCTCATTCGACGACGATCTCCTCGAAGGTGATGGTCACCGACTCCGTCGCCGCGCTGGACTCGCCGGCCTTCAGCGAGGGGCCCTCCCACTTGCTGGCCCAGCCCTGCATCAGCTGGATGCGCCGCACGGTCTCACCCTTCGAGTCCTTGATCTCGATGGTGAGGTTCTGGCGTGCGGTGTCGACGGCTCCGTTGTTGAGCGTCTCCTTGATCCACTTGGTGAACTCGCTGCTCTTGTCGAGCCCGCGGGTGATCGTCACCTCACCGGCCTGGCGCGCGCCGGGCTGCTTGCGGATGATCTGCTTGCCCTCGGCGGTCACCTGACGGACCTCGACGACTTCTTCCTCGACGGTCAGCCCGCTGATCTCCTGGATCGACTCCACGAGATAGCCGCCGAGCTGCACGCCGAAGACGTGGGTGGAAAGAGCATCGCCCTCTGCCATGACTGTGTGTCACCTGTTCCGTTCGTTTGTCTGCGGGGTCAGTCCTCGACGAGGACGGGTCACTCGTCGACGAGGCTGGTGCTGTCGGAGAACTGCGAGAGACGGAAGATCACGAACTCCGCGGGCTTCACCGGGGCGACGCCGATCTCGCAGACGACCTGGCCGAGGTCGATGGACTCCTGCGGGTTGTTGTCACGGTCGCACTTGACGTAGAAGGCCTCTTCCGCCGTCCGGCCGAAGAGCGCGCCCCTGCGCCATTCCTCGGTGAGGAAGGCGGTGACGTTGCGCCGGATGCTCGACCAGAGACGGTCGTCGTTCGGCTCGAAGACCACCCACTGGGTGCCCAGGAGGATGGACTCCTCCAGGTAGTTGAAGAGGCGGCGCACGTTGAGGTAGCGCCAGGCGGGGTCGGACGCGAGCGTCCGGGCGCCCCAGATGCGGATGCCCCGGCCGGGGAAGGCGCGGACACAGTTGACGCCGATCGGGTTCAGCAGGTCCTGCTCGCCCTTGCTCAGGCGGAGTTCCAGGTCCAGAGCGCCCCGGATGACCTCGTTGGCGGGCGCCTTGTGCACCCCGCGCTCGGCGTCGCTGCGGGCCCAGACGCCGGCGACGTGGCCGCTCGGCGGAATCAGGGTCTGCTGGCCGGTCGCCGGGTCGAGGACCTTGAGCCAGGGGTAGTACACGGTGGCGTAGCGCGAGTCGTAGCCGGCGTCGTCGTTGCGCCAGGTGCGGACGCGCTGGGCGTTCATGCCCGGCGGGGTGTCCAGGACGGCGACCCGGTCGCCCATCTGCTCGCAGTGCGCGATGACGGCCAGCTGTACGGCCCTGACACCCTCGTCGTCGATGTCGCCACGGCGGTGGGCGCTCATCAGGTCCGGGACGGCGACCATGGTGATCTCGTCGATCGCCTCCAGGGCCGCGATGCCCGTGCGGGCCGACGCGTCACCGACGTACTCGGTCGGGCCGGTCCGGGCGGTGGTGCCCGCGTCGGGGGCGGACGGCGCGAGGGAGAGGCTCTGCTTCTCGGGGCGGGTCTGCGCCGCACCGGGCTGCTCGGTGACCTCGATGAGCTTGGACTGGCGGGCCTGGGTGACCAGGTAGCCCTTGACGTTCTTGCGTACGGAGGTGTCGTACGTCTCCGCCACCTTGCCGCCCTGGCGCACCAGCAGCCGGAACCGGTCCTCCGGAGCGTTCTCGCCCTCGGGGTCGGCGACCTCGACGGAGAGGCCGTCACCGGCGCCCGGCTTGGCGGAGATCAGGAAACCGCCGATGGCCACGGACGGGGCCGCCGCGGGCGTCGAGCCCTGGGGCGCGTCCTCCGCGGGGCCGCCGATGCGCACAATGTAGGCCGCGCCGCCGCCGTTGCTGAAGTAGCCGTGGACGGCCAGCGTCAGGTACGTGTCGGGGGTGAAGGTGCCGAAGGTCGACACGTACTGGTCCCAGCTCGTCACCAGCGTCGGCCGGTGGAAGGGACCGGTCTCCGCGAACCCGACGAAGGCTGCGACCGCGGTGCCGACTCCCTCGATGGGCCGTGCTCCGGACTGCACCTCCTCCACGTATACACCTGGGGTGAGGTACGACGGCATGCTCGCTCCTTCGGGTGGTCAGTCGTTCGCGTGTCCAGTCTTGCCCGGGGATGTCTGCGCTTGGTAGGCCTCGGAGTCCCGGCCCCGGGGCAGGTCCACTGCCTTCCCGGGCACCCCGGGCGCCCAGCGGGGCCCTCCGGGAACATCCGCCTCGGCCGCCGCTTCCGTCTCGGCCGCCACATGGCCGGTCGGCGACCCCGGGGGATCGGCAGCGGACCGGCGATGGCGACACAACCGCGGCGCGGCGCAAAGGCTTGATTTCAGCCAGAAATTATGGATTTGCGCGACCGGAGCGGCCGGATTCCCACGGTTCCCGCAGAGACGTGGAGATCCGGTATCCGCTCCGGTGAGCGCGGGCGTTCGCAGTACGAGCGGATCCGTCCACCGGCAAAAGACCGGGAATGACCCACGACATCCTGGTATTCACCGGTCGATGACCGATCCGGAGATTTGGTTGCCTGCCCGAAACGGGTGTGAAGAAGCACACCCTGACGTCCGATCACGTGATGATTTGCACTGGCTAAGCCGCTTTTTGTTCACATTCCCGGAACTGGCGGGCAGGAATCCGACGCTATCGTTCCTACGGTGCGATATCGCTCAGCACACCACTGACATTGAGTACTTGGTGGCACTTGGAGGCCTGCTTACCGGTCGCCGGAGTGCCCGGCTTCGAGCAGGTCACGGAAGCGGTGACCTTCTCGTTCTCCTGAATCCGAATGGGGGTGACCCAGTGATAGTCCTGATTGCGGAACGTCTCCAGCGCGATGGTAGTGATCTTCCGCTCTCCGAACGAGATGGTCACCACCCCTTCGTCGCCCTGGAAGTTGGCCACCACGATGTCGGTGACGCCGAATACCTTTCCTGCCGGGACCGGATACGTCCCGTCCTGCTTGGATCCGGCATCCGTCTGTACGTCGATGGTCTCCGAGCTCTGCTGGGCGTTCAGCCCGCCCACGCCGCCCGTCGATCCGGAGCCGCCGTTCCCGCCGCCGCCGGACCCGCCCGCGCCGGCCGTGGCACCCTCGCCCTGCTCCTGGCCCTGCGCACCGGCCGTGGCGTCGCCACCGGTACTGCCGCCGGCCGCCGCACCGCCCTGCGGCCGCTCCCGCTCCTCCTGGACCGCCTTGGCCCCGGCCTCCTTGGCACTGCTGCGGATCTCCGGCCGCACCAGCGCGAACCACGCCAGCAGCAGGGCGATCAGCGCCGCGAGAAGAATCAGCAGCCACTTCGGGAGCAGCGGAAGCTGCGCGAACTCGCCGGGCAGGGGCTCCGCCCTGCCGGGCTGCTCGGCCTCGCTGTCGGCCGTCTCGCTGTCCACGGCCCCGACCTCGAACGGCCAGTTGACCGGAGCTCCGAACCAGATCAGTTTCCGGGCCCGCACCCGCAGGCCCACCTCGGCGGACTCGCCCGGCTGAAGGCTCCGGCGTTCCGGCGTGAAGGCGAGGCGGAGTTCCTCCCCCTCCTGTTTCCCGTTGAACACCACGTCGACGGGGGTGTTGCCCCGGTTCTGCACGGAGGTGCGGAACCGGGCGCGCATCCAGCCCCTGCGACGGCCCGGCTCCAGCCGCGCCCGGAGTTCACGGAACGGCTCGACGGTCACCGTCGCCTCGGGGACGGCCACCGACTCGGGGTGCTCGGCCGGCAGGACACGTACGCCCAGCGGGACCTCGCCCGCCTTGACCTCGTGGGACCGGGGCGGCGCGAGCCGCACCGTCACGGTCTCGGAGGTGCCGGGGTAGAGGGAGACCCGCTGCGGTTCCACCGTGGTCCATGCCGCACAGTCACCGACCACTTCGAGGGTGTAGGCCTCGACGATGTCGCCGTCGTTGCGGACGGTCAGCGTGGTCGTCGCCTCGGCGCCTGGCGACACCGTCACCGCGGGTATGTCGAATTCGGCAGATGTGGTCACCCTGCGACGTTAGGCCGCGCACCGTCCCCGCCTGCAGAGGCGGGAGGGCAATGTGCGGGCAGCGCAGCTGCCCTGACGGCACATCTGCCCGCCCCGGCACCACACCCCCGGGCCAGATCCCCCGGTTCCGCCGTTGAACGCGCGAGGACGAGATCTGACATATCGGGTACCGACGGAAGCGGCTGAGAAGAAGGACGAGCACATGACCATGACGACGACCACGACAGAAGCGATGGGCCCAGGGACGGCGGACAGCCGCAGCCGCAGACCGTCCGCGCCCGAACTCCCCACTCAGCGCACGTCCTCCCCCCACCCGGGAGGCACCCCGTCGGGCAGGATCTCCGTAGCGGTGTACGCGGAGGACCTGATCCTTCAGACCGGCGTGGTGCACCAGCTGCGCCTGCGCCCGGAGATCGAGCTGGCAACGGAGGAGGACGCCGACCGCGCCCAGGTCTCCCTGGTCGTGGTCGACGTGGTGAACGACCCCACCATTCAGCTCCTGCACCGTCTTCAGCGCAACACCTCCACCCGCACCGGTCTCGTCGTCGGTTTCTTCGAGGCGGGAGCGCTCCAAACCCTGATCGAGTACGGCGTCGCCGCCGTGCTGAGGCGCGGGGAGGCCGACCAGGACCGTCTCGTCCACCTGGTCACGGCGATCGCCAAGGGCGAAGGAGTGCTGCCGGGCGACCTCCTGGGCAAACTCCTCGACCATGTCAGCAGCCTGCACCGCACGGTGCTGGACCCCCGGGGGCTCTCCCTCTCCACCCTCACCGCGCGGGAGGCGGAGATGATCAGGCTGGTGTCGGAGGGGTACGGCACCGCGGAGATAGCGCAGAAGACGTCGTACTCCGAACGGACCGTCAAGAACGTGCTGCACGAGGTGGCGACGCGGCTCGATCTGCGCAACCGGGCCCACGCGGTGGGCTACGCCATGCGGCACGGCCTCATCTGAGCCGTCCGCCACCGGGCGGGCGGTCCTCCCGCCCGGCGGAACCGGGGTCCTCCGTCCGGGCCGGGCCCAGCACGATCCGTACGAGAGGCCTTGGGGGCAACGGCAGTTGCCCCCACGGTGCCCGGACGCCGCGCGCCGGCACCCGCGGTCCCGGGGCGCGGGGGCCGGTCCGGGGGCGGATGGGCCGCCGTCCGGTGGCGGGCAGCCGCAAAGGGCACCCGGACTTCCCTCGTTCCGGGTACTCCGGGCCCTGTCGCCATCGCCGCGCGGGCCTGATGCTTGTGTAGGAGAACCATCGACCAGACTGTGAGGTGGACCGTGGGCGGTCCTGCTGTCCGGGCACGCCGATTCCGGTTGCGCCGGCTGAGCGGTGTCGTGGTGTTGCTGACCCCGCTCCTCGTGGCGGGCTCCGTGTCCGCCCCGCAAGGCGCTACGGAGGCACTCGCCGCCACGGCCGGGCCGGTGGCGGACACCGGGCGGATCGCCTTCGCCGGCACCGGACACCGCAGCCTCGGGCTGCGCACATCCGTGACGACCTCGAAGGACCTGTTCCCCGCCGACGTCCCCGCCCATTACGACCAGGACTCCTTCGGACAGGGCAGGACCCTGGTCTTCACCAGCCTGCGCGACGAGGCGAAGCCCCAGGTGTACATACGCGGAACGGACAACACCATCCGCAAGCTCACCAAGGGGCTCGACGCCGCGCACCCCGAACTCTCCCCCGACGGACGGACCGTGGTCTTCGACGCGGCTGATCCGGGGGCCGCGCAGCCCACCCAGCGCGACCTCTGGTCGGTACGCGTCGACGGCCAGGACCTGCACCGGCTGACGGACTCGTCCGCCGACGAGACCCACCCGACGCTCTCCCCGGACGGCACCCGGATCGCGTACGCGAGCGACGGCGGCCCCGAACCGGGCACGCAGATCTACGCACGTGACCTCGACGGCGGGACGGTCACCTGCATCAGCGACGCCACCGAGGGCGACGCGAGCGAGCCGGAGTGGAATCCGGTGAACGACGACGCCCACCGGGAAGTCGTCGTGTACACCCTGCGCCAGGAACCGGAGTCGGACACCGACACCGGGTACCGGCTGCGGGTCACCCGGGGGCCGGGGACCGGCCGCCCCCTGCTGACCGGCGACTTCGCCGGCTGGGGCGCCCGCTCCGCCGCCTGGGCGCCGGACGGCGAGGATCTGGTCTTCCTCAGCCCCAACACCGAATGCGGATGCACCGACTACGACCATGTGTACCGGCTCGGTTCGTTCACCGACGCGGTTCCCGTGATGAAGCTCGACGAGGACCGTCAGATGGAGTCGCCCGCCGTGGTCGGGACGGCGGAGTCCTGGAACGTGGTCGTCACCCACAGGACCACCGAGGACCCCGACCTCGTCACGCTCCAGGACATGCGGCAGGACGGATCGGACCCCCGCGACCTCCGGCTCGACGTGCTGCGCGAGGACCCGGACGCGCGTACCAACACCAGTGAGAACCCCGCCGACGACCCGCTGTTCCACCCGGGTGTCGGCTACGACCCCTGGACCGAGCGGCAGACGTACACGCCCGACGGCAGGAACATCGCCGTGACCCGCTTCGCGACCGTGGACAGCCGGCGGGTCCAGCGGATCTGGATGGCCGACGCCGACGGTACGAACCCGGTGGAGATGAAGCTGGAGGGACGGGGCCCCCAGGACTGGGACACCGACCCCTCCTTCTCCCCCGACGGCACCAAGCTGGCCTTCACCCGGACCTCTCCGGGAGGTGTGGGTGACGCGGCCGGACCGAGCAAGGTGCTCGTCGCCGACGTCGCCTCGGGAAGGATCCTCGGCGAGGTCGTCCCGCCCGCGGGAGAGGTGGCGGGCGCCGACGCCCAGCCCACCTGGTCCTCGGACGGCACCCTGCTGGCCTTCACCCGCAACCAGGTGATCCGGGGCCTCGGCGGGATCAAGCACGTCTGGACCGCCCCGGTGGACGCCCTCGGCAAGCTCGGCCGGCAGGAGGACCTCAGCGTCACCGGCTGCCCGGGCGAGTGCAAGGTGATCGACGACAGCCCCGCCTTCTCCCCCGACGGCACGGCCATCGCCTTCAACCGCAAGGACCGCGCCGACCAGATCAACCACCGGGCCAGCGTCGTCGTCACCTCGCCGACCGGCAAGGACTGCCGGGTCGTGCTGCCGTCCTCCCGTCGCAACGACTCCACCGCGTGCCGCGCGCAGATCCCCGACGTCACGGCGACCGGGCCCTACCAGCCGCGTGACGTGGCCTGGTCGGCGGACGCGAAGCGGCTGGTGCTCAGCTCCCGCCGGGACATCGCGCCGAACTCGCCCGAGCAGCTCTCCGAACTCGACCTCGCCACGGGCACGCTGACCCCGCTGACCGCCGATCTGCCGGGCCGCCAGAAGGAGCCCGCCTTCCAGCAGCAGGTCGACCTCCTGCTGACCGCGCCGCCGGTCGCCCCCTCGGTGGAGACCGGTTCCACGGTGACGGCGACGGTCACCGTCACCAACCGGGGCCCCGCGCCCTCCCCCGGCACCACCCTCGTCGCCGACGTACCGCCGGGCGTGCGCCTGGAGGAGCTCAGCACCGACGCCGGTTCCTGCGGCGCCGGTTCGCCCAGCTGCGACCTGGGCCTGCTCGCGCCGGGCGACGAGGTGGAGGTCACCGCGACACTCACGGGTGTCACGACAGGGCCCTGGCAGATCGGCTGGTCCGTCACCGGAGCGGTCGTCGACCCGAACCCGACGGACAACGCCACCGGCACGTCCGTCGAGGTCGTCGACGCCCCCGCGCCGCCCAGCCCGTCCCCGTCGGCACCGCCGGCCCCCGCTCCCCCGCCGCCCGCACAGCCGCCCGCCCCTCTCCCGCCCGAGCCCGAGGCCGGCCCCGGGGTCGTCGTGCGGGCCCAGCCCAGCCCCGGATACGTGGGCGGGCGGGTCGTGGTGACGTACACCGTCCGCAACGGGAAGAACGCTCTCGCCACCGGCCTGCGGCTGCGGCTCGGGCTGCCCGCCGGTATCCCGGTGGCCACCCTCCCCGCCGGCTGCGTGGCCGGGGTGTGCGCACTGCCCGACCTCTCGCCGGGCGCCTCCTCGGTGCTGCGTGTGGTGCTCGCCCCGGACCGGGCCCTGCGGACGAAGATCACCGGGACGCTGACCACGAGCGGCACCGACGCGGACCGGAGCGACAACGTCTCCCGGATCCCGCTGCGCATCCTCCAGCCGCGCATCATCTCGGTGCCCGAGGTCGGCAAGCCGGGATTCGTCACCTCGGTGCGCGGCAAGGACTTCCCGCCGGGCGTACCGGTGAAGCTCACCTGGAAGCCGGGGATCACCGCGACCGCTCCGCCGGCCCGGCCGGGCGGCGACGGCACCTTCATCGCGCAGCTGCTGATCCTGGTGAAGGACCGCACCGGGCCGCGCACCATCACCGCGTCGGGGCCCGGGTTCAGCCCGGTCACCACCGACTTCCTGGTGGTGGCGGGCACCATCGTCCCGCCGGACGAGGTGGGACGCAGGTGATCCACGAAGTCGACGAAGGGCTGCGGCTGTTGCTGGTCGACGCCGGCCTGGAGGAGAGCGGCGTGGACCTGGTCTTCGACGCCCCGACGAGGGACTGGTCCGCGCGGCGCAACGCTCCCACGGTCAGCGTCTTCCTCTACGGCATCCGCGAGGACGCCACCCGCCGCCGTACCGGCACGGCCGAGGAGTACGACGACGAGGGCGTGGTCACGGGGCGGCGGGCACCTGCGCGCTGGTTCGAGCTGACCTATCTGCTGACCGCGTGGACCAACCGCCCGCAGGACGAACACCGGCTGCTCTCCGAGGTGTTGCGCTGTGTGATCCGTACGGACGTGCTGCCCGACCGGATGCTCACGGGCAGCCTCGCCACGCTGGGCCTTCCGGTCGAGGTGGAGGCCGCGTCCGCGGGCTCCGGCGACCGGCCGTCCACCGTGGACGTGTGGTCCGCGCTCGGCGGCGAGCTGAAGGCCGCGATCGACCTGCGGGTGTGGGCACCGCTGGCCGGCGAGGTGACGGCCGTCGGACCGCCGGTCACCGAGGGCCTGCTGGTGCGTACGGCTCCCGAGCGGGACGGCGAGGCGACCGAGCCGGGACGCCGGCTGCGCTACGACGGTGCGTCGGACCCCGCCGGGGAGGGCTTCGCCGCGGAACGTGAACGTCAGCTGCCGCCGGGACGGCGCAGGCGTGGAGGCCCGGCGCGGTGACCACGGTGTACGAGACCCCGGCCGAAGTCCGGGAACCGGACGGCCTCCCGTCGGCGGACAGCACCCCGCCGGCAGGTGGCACCCCGCCGACCGGCCTGGACGAACTCTGGGCGCGGCTGGGCGACATCGAGCGGCGGGTACGGCACGCGGTCGCGCTGCGCCAGGACACCGACCCGCAGCCGGACGATCCGTTCCGGGGGCAGTACCTCACCCCCGCCGCGGCCGAGCGGATCCTGGACTCCCGCGACGCGTTCCTCCCGGTGCCGGTCCAGGAGCATGGCACCGACGCCGCACCCGGCTCGCCGGCGGGAGGCCGGATCGCGTCCCTCGTCGAACGGTTCGGCCTGGTCGCCCGGGACGTCGATCTCCTGCTGGTCGCGATGGCCCCGGACATCGACGCCCGGTTCGAGCGGCTGTACGGCTACCTCAACGACGACCTCACCCGGCGCCGGGCCACGATCGGCCTGGCCCTCGAACTGTGCGGGCTGCCCTCGGCGGGCTCCGGCCGCTTCCGCTTCTCGCCGTCCGCGCCGCTGGTCGCGGCCGGCCTCGTGGAGATACTGGAGCCCGAACGCCCCCTGCTCTCCAGGGTGTTGCGTGTCCCCGACCGGGTGACCGCCCATCTCCTCGGTGACGACGAAGTGGACGGCAGGCTGCACGGCCTCGTCCGGGTGGCCGGGCCCGACGAGCGGCCCGAAGAGGGATCCGCGGCCGGTCCTTCGAAGACGCCGGAAGGAGAGCCCGGCCAGTGCCCCACGACGCTGCGCGTCGCGGCGGCGCTGGGCACCGGCAGTGGTCTGGTGCATCTGCTGGACCGGGGCGGCGACCCCGGCCGGCTCGCGGCCGACGCGCTTCTCGCGGCCGGACTCCGCCCGCTGGTGGTGGACGCCTCGGCCCTCGCGGCCGCCCCGGATCCCGTACGGACCGCGCGGATCATGGCGACCGAGGCGCGGCTGAGCGGTGGCGGTCTCGTCCTCGGTCCGCTGGAGACGCTCGCCCCCGAACAGCCCAAGGGCGCCGGTCTGATCGACGGCATCTGCGAGGCGGTCGGCGGCGGCTCCCCGCTGATCGTGTACGGGAAGAAGCACTGGGACCCGCTGTGGGCCGGTGTGAGCCCGGTGACGGTCCACGTCCTGCCGCCGGATCCGGCGGAGGCGGCCCGCAGATGGCGCCGGGAGCTCACCTCGGCGGGCTCCGCGAGCGGCCTCGCCGCCGCGACCGCGACGGCCGAGGAACACCTCACCGACGCCACCCGCGCCTACCGGCTCGACTCCGGCCAGATCCGCCGGGCCGCCGCCGTCGCCTCCCGGCTGGCCGCCCTGGAGGGCCGCCCGGTGGAGGCCCAGGACCTGCGGACCGCCGTCCGGGCCCAGAACGGGGCCGGCCTGGCACGGCTGGCCCGCCGGATCGAACCCACCGTCGGCTGGGACGACCTCGTGCTGCCCCCGGCCACCCGCAACCAGCTCTCCGACCTGGCCCTGCGCGCACGTCACCGGGAGCAGGTGCTCGGCCGGTGGCGGATGCGTCCGGGCGGCGGCCGGGGCCGGGGCATCGTCGCGCTGTTCGCCGGGGAGTCCGGGACGGGCAAGACCATGTCGGCCGAGGTGGTCGCGGCCGACCTGGGCATGGAGCTGTACGTCGTGGACCTGTCCTCCGTGGTCGACAAGTACGTCGGTGAGACCGAGAAGAACCTGGAGCGGATCTTCGTCGAGGCGTCCGATGTCAACGCGGTGCTGCTGTTCGACGAGGCGGACGCCGTCTTCGGGAAGCGCTCACAGGTCAAGGACGCCCAGGACCGGCACGCCAACGTGGAGTCGGCCTATCTGCTCCAGCGGATCGAGTCCTTCGACGGCATCGCCGTGCTCACCACCAATCTGCGGGCCAACCTCGACGAGGCGTTCACCCGCCGGATCGACGTGGTCGCCGACTTCCCCGTACCCGACGCACAGCAGCGCCTCGCCCTGTGGGAACGCTGCCTGGGCACCGAGATCCCCCGCTCCCCCGATCTCGACCTGCGGACCTGCGCGGAGCGGTTCGAGCTGACGGGCGGATCCATCCGTGCCTGCGCGGTCACCGCCGCCTACCAGGCGGCGGAGTCGGGCCGCGACCTGGACACCGAGCAGCTTGTCTCGGCGGTCCTCGCCGAGTACCGCAAGCTCGGACGACTGGTCCTGGACAGCGAGTTCGGCCCGTGGATGGAGCGGGCCCGGCGATAGGGGGAGCCCGGACGCACACGGCCGGGCTCCCCGGCTCCCGGCTCCGGACCCGAAGCGGGCTCCTCGGCTCCGGTCTCTGGACGCGGTCACCAGCGTCCGTATCATCTGCTGCATGACTGCAGAGCCCTCGCGATCCGCCGGCCGTATGCGCGCCTCCGACGCCGACCGCGAAGCGGTCGTGGAACAGCTGCGGGAGGCGGCGGCCGAGGGGCGTATCGACCTCGAAGAGCTGGACGAGCGGCTCGGCCGGGCGCTCGCGGCGAAGACCCATGCCGAACTCGCCCCGCTCACCGACGACCTGGGGCCGGTCGCCCTCGCATCGGACGAGCCGCTGGTCCTGAAGGGCGGCATGCACGGCGCGTCCCGGACGGGCCGCTGGAAGGTGCCGCCGCACATTCGCGTGTACGGGGGCCTGGCCGGCGTACGCCTCGACTTCACCCGGGCCGAGTGCCGGCCGAGGGTGGTCGAGGTGGAGGTGGACGCGCAGATGGCCGGGGTGGTGTTCGTCGTCCCGCCGGGCTGGAGGGCGGAGACGGAAGCGCTGGACCCCGGCTTCGGCGGCCTGAAGGACAAGACCGACGGCGAACGGCTGCCGGGCACACCGGTGCTCCGGATCTCTGGGACATGCGGCGCGGGAGGAGTGGTCATCCGCTACGCGAACTTCTGGGAACGCCGCAAGCAGCGCAAGGAGTTGTCGCGCTGAGCGCCGCCCCCGCCGGCAAGCGGCGCGAGGAGTCGTCGCGCCGAGCACCGTCCCCGACCGCGGGGCGGCGCGAGGAGTTGTCGCGCTGAGCGCCGCCCCGGCCGCGTTCTTCCTACGAGGGCCGGACGGTGAGGATCTGCTCGGCCCGGCCGACGGGTCCGTTGATGTCGTGCAGGACGGTGCTGGTGATGCCCTGGCCGGTGGGGCCGAACACGACCGTGGTGTCGAGCCCGGTCCACCGGCCCTCGGGCGCGCGGTGCAGGTGGATCGTCAGGTCGACGTTGGGGAACATCCAGGCGGTGGGCTGCTCGCGTACGGCGATGCCGTTGGCGGTGTCGACGAGCGCGACGTACGACGCCAGCGGGCCGGCGGTCTCCCCCGCGACGAGGCCGAGGGGCGTGGAGATCCAGGCGGTCGCACGGCCCGGCACGGGCGGTGCGACCGGGCGGACGTCCAGCGAGGCGATGTAGCCGCCGGGCCAGAGGTCGGCCATGGGCCAGGGCGCGAGCGCCTCGGGCGGGGTGAGCCGGCCCGCCTCTCCGCCGGCGACCCCGGTGGTGTCTCCGGCGGCGAGGCACCAGGCCCTGGCGCGTACCACGGGGCGGTCTCCTATGAGGGCGACGGCTTCGACCAGTTCGATGGTGCGGCCGGGCCGGATGGTCTCGACCCGGATCTCACACGTGTCCAGGGCGAGCCGGCCGAGGATGTCGAAGCTGATCCGGGAGAGCACGAGGCTGTCTCCCGGCCGGCCGGCGAGATGCAGTTCGATGGCGTGGGTGAGGAGACCGCCGAGCGGGCTGAAGTGCACTTCGTCCGTGCTCCATGCCCCGCTCGCGTGGGCGGTGGGCTTGAAGCTGTGCTCGTCGATGCGCTCGTAATAGCTGCCGGTGTTCATCGCCTGTGTCCCTCGCGGCCGTACGGATCAAGGACCACCAGCGTGCCACCGTACGGATACCGGCCGCCGTCCGGGTCCCGGCCGCGCCCTTCCCGCGAGGCGGGTCATGGCAGGTCCGGGGCCCATGCGACGCCGTTGATGTGCGAGCCGCCGTCGACGAAGAGCGTGTTGCCGGTGACGTAGCGCGCACCCTCGCCCGCCAGGAAGGCCGCCACCGGAGCGATGTCCCGGTCGGGGTCACCGATCCGTCCCATGGGGTTCGCGGCGTCGGCCCGCGTCCCCAGTTCGGGGTGCTCGCCCATCATGCGCCGGAAGGCCGCGCTCTTCGCACCCGGGCAGATCGCGTTGACGACGACACCCGTCGGGGCCCACTCACGGGCGGCGGTCCGGGTCAGGGTGCGCAGGGCCTCCTTGGCGGCGTTGTACTCCAGGGTCCCCATGTGGGCGTTCACGCCGTTGAGGCTGCACATGTTGATGACCCGGCCCCATTCCCGCTCCCTCATGTGCGGGAAGGCCGCCCGCATCGCCCAGAAGGGCCCGTAGAAGCCGACGCCCAGACCGCGGGCCAGCATCTCGTCGGTCTTGTTCTCGACCCGGCCGACGTCACCGGCACCCCAGGCGTTGTTGACCAGGATGTCGACGCCGCCCCATTCCCGTACGGCGGTGTCGATCATGGCCAGCACCTGCGCCCTGTCGCTGACATCGGTACGCACGAAGCGGCCACCGATCTCGTCGGCCGTGGCGCGGCCCGTCTCCTCGTTCAGCTCGGCGACGAGCACCCTGGCTCCGTCGGCGGCGAACCGCCGGGCCACCGCTGCGCCGATTCCGTCCCCGGCTCCGGTGACGACGGCGACGCGTCCTGTGAGTGGCATGCGTTTGTCTCCCTACAGCCGGGGCCAGGATCGGTGGCGGCCATCCAATCCCGTGCGGCCGGGCGGACAGGGGCTCCGTCCCGGTGGGCGGGATCCGCCTCGGAGGCTCCGTCCCGGTGGGCGGGATCCCGGCCGCGCGCCCGGATCGGGACGGGTGTCCCGCAGCGGCGGGCGGGGCCCGCCCGCTCCCGCGCCCGGCACCGTACGGATGGGCAGGCCCCCGTCCGGATCCCCGGACCGTACGGATGGGCCGGCCCCCGTCCGGATGCCCGGCTCAGGGCCGGAACACCGCCACCGCCTCGCCGCTCTCCTCCTGCCGGAAGGTCACCCGCAGTTCCATCCCGATGGCGAGCGCGCTCTCCTCGCACTCCACGATCTGCGTCATCATCCTCGGGCCCTCCGCCAGGTCGACGACCGCGGCGACGTACGGCACGCGGGCGCCGAACGGGGGCAGGTCGTTGCGGTGGACGACGGACCAGGTGTAGAGCGTGGCCCGCCCGCAGGCCCGGACCCAGTCGACTTCCTCGCTCCAGCAGTGCGGGCAGAACTCACGCGGGTAGTGGTGCGTCCGGTCGCAGGCGCGGCAGCGGCGCAGCAGCAGACGGCCCTCGGCGGCGGCGTCCCAGTAGGGGCGGGTGAAGGCGTCGGGTTCCGGGAGGTCGTAGCGGGGGGACCGCGTCGCGCCCGTCACGGGAAGAGTCCGATCGCGTGGTCGAGGGACCAGGTCTGCCAGGACATGGCGAACAGGGCGACGAGCGAGATGAGCGCCATCATCGCGTTCTGCCCCTGCTCGGCCCAGTCGTGGATCATCAGCACCAGGTAGAGCAGGTTGAGCAGGAGTCCGGCGACGAGGGCGACCGGGGTCAGGAGGCCGGTCACCAGGCCGAGGCCCAGGGCGAGTTCCGCGTACACGACGAGGTACGCCATGGCCTTCGGGCGCGGTGCGACGACCTTCTGGAAGCCCGTCCGGACCACCGGCCAGCGGTGTTTGCCCGCGACATCCGCCGCCCAGGCGATGCCGGTGCCGCGTTCGAACCAGCCCTTCCTGTCCTTGTGGCGCCAGCTCTCCAGCCACCACAGACCGAGGCCTATTCGGAGCACGGCGAGCCACTGTGCTCCATCGAGCCAGATCGTCCGCATGGGCCCTCCCGTTCACGTAATCTGACGGCACGTCAGTTCACCTGATGGCGGCGGAGTCCGCAAGAGGCGCGCACCCGTGATCGATTCGCAATCGATTCCGGTCTTGACCGAGACCCATCAAGGAGTCGCGCGATTACGCTCCGAAGCATGTCCGACAGCACACCTACCGCCGGTAGCACCAACACCCCGGCCGCCCCCACCGACATCACCGAGGACCGCCCCGTCTACGTCATCGGCGGCGGGCCCGGCGGCCTCGCCGCAGCCGCGGCCCTGCGCGAGCAGGGCGTGCGGGCCGTCGTCCTGGAGAAGTCCGGGGACGTCGGCGCGTCCTGGCGCCGCCATTACGACCGGCTGCATCTGCACACCACCCGCCGCTGGTCCGCCCTCCCCGGGCTGCCCATGCCCCGCAGGTTCGGCCGCTGGGTCTCCCGGGACGACGTGGTGCGCTACCTGGAGAAGTACGTCGAGCACCACGGCCTCGAAGTGGTGACGGGCGTCGAGGTCTCCCGCGTCGACCCGGCGGCGGACGGCACCGGGTGGCGGCTGACGGCGACCGGCGGGCGTGAACTGACCGGCCGGGCCGTCGTCGTGGCCACCGGTTACAACCACACGCCCCGCATCCCCGACTGGTCCGGGCGCGACACCTTCACGGGCGAGCTGGTGCACGCCGCCGACTACCGCAACCCGGCCCCGTACGCGGGCAAGGACGTCCTCGTCGTGGGCGTCGGCAACACGGGGGCGGAGATCGCCGTCGACCTGGTGGAGGGCGGGGCCGCGCGTGTGCGCCTCGCGGTGCGCACCGTTCCGCACATCGTGCGCCGCTCCACGGCGGGCTGGCCCGCGCAGGCGACCGGCATCCTGGTGCGCCGGCTGCCCGTCGCGCTCGTCGACCGGGCCGGCGGCCTGATGGCCCGCGTCGCCGTGCCGGACCTCGCCGAACACGGGCTGCCCCGGCCGGACACGGGCCTGTACTCCCGGGTCAGGGAGGGAGCGATCCCGGTCCAGGACGTGGGGCTGATCGACGCGGTGAAGGGCGGCCGGGTGGTTCCGGTGGCGGCCGTGGAGTCGTTGGACGAGGACGCGGTGGTGCTGGCGGACGGGACCCGGATCACCCCGGACGCGGTGATCGTCGCGACCGGCTATGTGCGTGCCCTGGAGCCGTTGATCGGTCACCTCGGGGTGCTGGACGCCCGGGGCCGGCCGGTGACGCACGGCGGCCGGACGCCGAAGCAGGCGCCCGGTCTCTACTTCACCGGGTTCACCAACCCGATCAGCGGCATGTTCCGCGAAATGGCCCTGGACGCACAGAAGATCGCCAAACGGCTGGCGCGTACCGCCTGACCCGCCCCGGCCCGGCCGGCTGTCAGGCCCCGCCCCCTCCGGGCGGGCCCTGACGGCCGTTCGCACAGCACAGCCCCCGCCGGGCGCTCCCGGCGGGGCATCCCACCCTGATACGGAGGATGCACGTGGCACGTCATCGAACAGGACAGACCTCGCAGCCTGCCCACGAGCCGGTGTCCCGGCGCGCGATGCTGGGAGGCGCGGCAGCCGCCGGGGTCTCGGCGCTCACCCTGGCCGGAACCGGCACCGCGCAGGCGGCTCCCGTGGGCGCGGCCCCGCGCGAGGTGGACGTCGCGGTGGTCGGCGGCGGGCTGGCCGGGCTGACCGCCGCCCGCGATCTGGCCGCCGCCGGGAAGTCCGTCCTGGTCCTGGAGGCACGCGACCGGGTCGGCGGCCGGGTGCTCAACCTCGCGCTGCCGAACGGCGGAATCAGCGAGGGCGGCGGCGAGTTCATCGGCCCGACGCAGGACCGGATGAAGGCCCTCGCCGACTCACTGGGGGTCGCGACCTTCCCCACGTACAACACCGGCGAGAACGTCCTGTTCAAGGACGGCAAGCGCACCCCCTACGCCACCGACGGGCTGCTCGGCTCCGTCCCGCCGATCGATGTGGCGGGGCTCGCCAACGCCGCGGCGGTCCAGGCGATGCTCGACGACATGGCCAAGCAGGTGCCGGTCGACGCCCCGTGGACGGCCGCGAAGGCCGAGGAGTGGGACAGCCAGACGTTCGAGACCTGGCTGAAGCACAACGCCGTGATCCCGTCCGCGAAGTTCCTCTTCGACGTGGCGTGCACCTCGGTCTTCTCGGCCGAACCGAGCGAGCTCTCACTCCTGTTCGTGCTGTTCTACATCCGGGCGGCCGGCAACGAGTCGACGCCCGGCACCTTCGAGCGCCTCACCGAGACGGGCACGGGCGCCCAGGCGACCCGGTTCGTCGGCGGCTCGGCACAGGTCCCGCTGCGCCTCGCCCAGTCCCTCGGCGACCGGGTCGTCCTGAACGCCCCGGTCAGCCGGATCGCGCAGGGGAACGGCCGGCTGACCGTGGAGACACCGGACCTCACCGTCTCCGCGCGCCGCGTCGTGATCGCCGTCCCGCCCTCGCTCACCAACCGCATCACTTTCTCCCCCGGCCTGCCCGCCACCCGCGACCAGCTCGGGCAGCGGCTGCCGATGGGGTCGGTCGGCAAGGCGATCGCGGTGTACGACACCCCGTTCTGGCGCGCCGACGGCCTCAACGGCCAGGTGGTCAGCGACTCCGGTGCCGTCCGCTCGACGTTCGACAACTCCCCGCCGGACGGCTCGTACGGGGCGCTGATGGGCTTCATCGAGTCCGACGAGATGCGCGGGCTCAACGGGGCGTCGGAGGCCGAGGTGCGGGCGGTGGTCCTGAAGGACTTCGCCACGTACTTCGGGGAGCGGGCGAAGAGCCCGACCGGGTTCGTGCTCCAGCGCTGGGACAACGAGACCTACTCCCGGGGCGGCCCGGTCGCCTACGCGCCGCCCGGCGTGCTGACCCGCTACGGCGCCGCGCTGCGGGCCCCCGTCGGGGCGATCCACTGGGCGGGCACGGAGACGTCGACGTACTGGAACGGGTACATGGACGGCGCCGTCCGCTCGGGCGAGCGCGTGGCCACGGAGGTCGCCGCCGCACTCTGACGCCCAGGCCGCCTCCCCGGGACCGGGCGGGCGCGTGGCCGCGGAGGTCACCGCCGCACACTGACGCCCGCGCGCCGCGGCGGCGGCCGGCCGGGGATCCGCCCCGGAGGCAGGGAGCGGTGATCCGGGCCGGGCCCCGGGGCCACCGCTCTCAAGCTTTGCCTGCACACCCATTCCTGACGGAGCGTCAGTTCAGTAACCTGACAGAGCGTCAGCTATGAGGGTTCGACCCCCGGAGGCGGGGCGGACACGGTGCGGGCCCAGCCACGCACCGCCGCCGCAACCGCCTCCCGGATCACCGGACCCTCCTGGGCGCGGGCCGGGCACCACGTGTGCCGACGGACTTTCGAGCAGGAGTGGGCGGAACGATGCTTGGATCGACTCACGGCACCCTCACCACCGACTTCCGCGCCAGGGTGGTGGCCTGCGGCGAGGAACCGCATGCCGCCGTCCACAGCATGGCGGCCGCCGCGGCGGAAGGCGACCTCGACGTCAGCGGGCGCCCGCTCCACGCGCCCGTACCGGACCTGGACCGGTTCTTCCGCCCGGAGTCCGTCGCCGTCATCGGCGCGTCCGACACCGAGGGACGGCCCAACACCGGCATCACCTGCCAGCTGATCGCCTGGGCCGAGCGCGTCGGGGCACGGCTGTATCCCGTGCACCCCACGCGCGAGACCGTCTTCGGACGGGCCTGCGCCCCCTCCGTCGCCGACCTGCCGGAACAGGTGGACCTGGCGGTGCTGCTGGTCGGCGACCCGCTTCCCGTCATCGAGGAACTGGCCCAGGCCAAGGTGAAGTTCGCCGTCGCCTTCGCCTCCGGTTTCGCGGAGACCGGTACGGAGGGCGCCGCCGCCCAGGCCCGGCTGGCCGCCGCCGTGGAACGGTCGGGGCTGCGGCTGCTCGGCCCGAACACCAACCTCAACGCCTTCGAGGAGTTCCGCGACGACCTGGACGGTCCGGCGATCGCGCTGATCACCCAGTCCGGCCACCAGGGCCGCCCCGTCTACACGCTCCAGGAGCTGGGCGTGCGCCTCTCGCACTGGGCCCCTACTGGCAACGAGGCCGATCTGGAGACCTCCGACTTCATCGCGTACTTCTCCCAGCGCCCCGAGGTCGGCGCCATCGCCTGCTATGTCGAAGGGCTCAAGGACGGGCGCTCCTTCCTGCTCGCGGCGGACCGGGCCGCGCGGGCCGGTGTCCCGGTGGTGGCGGTGAAGGTGGGGCGTACGGAGACGGGGGCCAGGATGGCCGCGTCACACACCGGCAAGCTGACCGGCGCCGATCAGGTCGTCGACGCGGCGATGCGGCAGTTCGGTGTGATCCGGGTGGACGGCCTCGACGAACTCCAGGACACCGCCGCCCTCCTGGCCCGCGCGCGCAAGCCGCTGGCCGACGGCGTCGTGGTGTATTCGATCTCGGGCGGCACGGGCGCGCACTTCTCGGACCTGGCCACGGGGGCGGGACTCTCCCTCCCGGTGCTGTCCGAGGCGAAGCAGGCCGAACTGCACACCTGGATACCCGACTACCTGAACGTCGCCAACCCCGTCGACAACGGGGGCCACCCGGTCGGCGACTGGCGCGGCCGGAAGATCATCGACGCGATCCTCGCCGACCCGGAGGTGGGGGTCCTGATCTGTCCGATCACCGGCCCCTTCCCGCCGATGAGCGACAAGCTCGCGCAGGACCTGGTGGACGCGGCGGAGGCCACGGACAAGCTGGTGTGCGTGGTGTGGGGGTCGCCGGTCGGCACCGAGGACGCCTACCGCACCACCCTGCTCGGCTCGTCGCGCGTCGCCACCTTCCGTACGTTCGGCAACTGCATCACCGCCGTGAAGGCCTATCTGGACCACCACCGCTTCGCCGCGTCCTACCGGTCCCCGTTCGACGAGGCCCCGCGCACGCCGTCCCCCTCCTTCCGCAAGGCGCAGGCACTGATGCGCCCGGGTCACCAGCTGAGCGAGCACGCGGCGAAGCAGCTGCTGCGCGCGTACGGGATCCGGGTGCCCCGCGAGCAGTTGGTGACCAGCGCGGCGGCGTCCGTCCGGGCGGCGGGCCTCGTCGGCTACCCCGTCGTCATGAAGGCGTCCGGCGCGGCACTGGCCCACAAGACCGAACTGGGCCTGGTCAAGGTCGGCCTCACCTCCGCCAGCCAGGTGCGGGACGCCTACCGCGAACTCACCGACATCGCACGCTACGAGGACATCGAGCTGGACGGCATCCTGGTCTGCCAGATGATCGAGCGCGGCGTCGAGATGATGGTCGGCGTCACCCAGGACGCCCTGTTCGGACCGACGGTGACGGTGGGCCTCGGTGGCGTCCTCGTCGAGGTGCTGCACGACGCGGCCGTGCGGGTGCCCCCGTTCGGCGAGGACCAGGCGCGGGCGATGCTCGGCGAACTGCGCGGCCGGGCGCTGCTGGAAGGCGTGCGGGGCGGACCGCCGGTGGATGTGGACGCCCTCGTCGAAGTCGTCCTGCGGGTGCAGCGGATGGCCCTGGAACTCGGCGACGACCTCAGCGAACTCGACATCAACCCGCTGATGGTGCTGGGCCGCGGACAGGGCGCGGTGGCCCTGGACGCGCTCGCGGTCTGCCGCTGACGCGGCCGGATTCCCGCCCACCTTCCACCTGCTCAGGAGCTGCCCCATGCCGTCCTCCCCCGAAGACACCCACGACCGCACCGACCCGTCCGGATCGCCTGAGTCATTGATACTCCACGCCACTGACAACGGCGTCTCGTGGATCACTCTCAACCGTCCCGAAGCCATGAACGCCGTCACCTGGGACCAGCGCGAACGCGTCATCGCCCTGCTCGCCGAGGCCTCCGCCGATCCCGGCATCCGGGCCGTGGTCCTCACCGCCACCGGCCGGGGCTTCTGCGCCGGCGCCGACCTGCGCGGCGCTCCCGCCACCGGCGACCGGGTGCCGGGCGACGTGGCCCGCACGATCCGGCTCGGCGCGCAGCGCCTGATCTCGGCGGTCCTGGACTGCGAGAAGCCCGTCCTCGCGGCGGTCAACGGCACGGCGGCGGGCATCGGCGCACATCTCGCGTTCGCCTGCGATCTGGTGCTGGCGGCCGAATCGGCGAAGTTCATCGAGGTGTTCGTGCGCCGCGGGCTCGTCCCGGACGGCGGCGGGGCGTACCTGCTGCCGCGCCTGATCGGCCCGCAGCGCGCCAAGGAGCTGATGTTCTTCGGCGACTCGCTCCCGGCGGCGGAGGCGGAGCGTCTGGGACTGGTCAACCGGACGGTCCCGGACGAGGAGCTGGCGGCGACGGCACGGGCCTGGGCCCAGCGCCTGGCCGACGGGCCGACCCGCTCGATCGCCCTCACGAAGCAGCTCGTCAACGCGTCCCTGGACGCGGACCGGGCCACGGCGTTCGCCGCCGAGGCGATGGCTCAGGAGATCAACATGACCACGCAGGACGCCAACGAGGGCGTGGCGAGCTTCGTGGAGCGACGGACGCCCAAGTACCGAGGGGTATGAGCGGCGCCCGCGTCACACGACGCCGCCGTCACACGGAGGACAGCCGGCCGCTGTCCAGGTCCGGGCCGATCCAGGTTGCCGGACCCCTCGACGCACCCCGGCGACACCGCACGCGACCCGCCCCCGTTCCCGACGGAGGCCGCACCCCCGGCCGAACAACCGCCGGGGCGCCCCACGCGCGGCCGGGGGCGCCGCACCCTTCCCATCTGACGCATCGTCAGTTCTAATCGAAGGGTGATGGGACACGCAGGCATGGCCGCAACCGCAGTCCGCTACCTCCGGTCCGTCGGCGCTCCGACGGCCACCGGTCCGGTGCCGGTCGATCCACTGCCGCGCCCGGACCTGCGGGCCGTCGCCGACGACGAGCGGCTGCCGCTCGACCGGGGCGAGTTCCGCCGTGTGCTGGGTCACTTCGCGAGTGGGGTCACGGTCGTCACGGCTCACGACCCGGCCGACCCGGACGGTCCGGCGGGCTTCGCCTGCCAGTCGTTCGCCTCGCTCTCCCTGGACCCGCCACTGGTCACGTTCATGGTCGCCCGTACGTCGACGACGTGGCCGCGCATCGCCCGCGCCGGGGCCTTCTGCGTCAACATCCTGGGCGCGGACCAGGGCGCGCTGTGCCGGGGCTTCGCGGTCAGCGGGGCGGACAAGTTCGCCGGGGTGGCGTACTCCCCCGCTCCCGCGACCGGTTCGCCGCTGCTGGACTCCGTACCTGCCTGGGTCGACTGCCGCATCCAGGCCGTCCACACCGGCGGCGACCATCTGATCGTGGTGGGCAGGGTGGAGGCGCTGGGGGCTGCGACGGACGAGGACGGGGAGGGGCCGCTGCTGTTCCACCGGGGGATCTTCGGGCACTTCAGCAGCTGAGCGAATCCCCCCTCACCGCGCGACGACGCCCCCGGGCAGCCCGGCGCCGGCGTCCGCGGGCGCCCCCTTCACCCGGCGGATCATCAGCGCCATCAGTGCCGCCATCGCGCACAGCGCCCCCGCCGCGTACCAGACCACGTCGTACGAGCCGAAGTGGTCGCGCGCCACCCCGCCCAGGAACGCCACCAGTGCCGCGCCCACCTGGTGCGAGGCGAGGACCCAGCCGAAGACGATCGCGCTGTCCTCGCCGTACTGCTCCCGGCACAGGGCCAGCGTCGGCGGGACGGTGGCGACCCAGTCGAGTCCGTAGAACACGATGAAGAAGACCATCGGCGGCTCCACGGTCGCCTGCATCAGGACCGGCAGGAAGAGCAGCGAGACCCCGCGCAGCGCGTAGTAGACGGCGAGCAGCCGGCGGGCGTCGAAGCGGTCGGTGAGCCAGCCGGAGAAGACCGTACCGATGATGTCGAAGATCCCGATGACGGCGAGCAGCGAGGCCGCGGCCGTGATGGGCATGTGGTGGTCGTGCGCCGAGGGCACGAAGTGGGTGCGGATGAGGCCGTTGGTCGAGGCGCCGCAGATCGCGAAGGACCCGGCCAGCAGCCAGAACGGTCCGGTGCGGGCCGCGTCGAGCAGGACCCGTACGGTGCGCTTCGCCGCCCCGCGTGCGGGTGCGGGCTTGGCCACGTACTCCCCGCCGTACGGGGCGAGTCCCACATCGGCCGGGTGGTCGCGCATCAGGAGCCAGACGAACGGGACGACCGCCAGGGCGGCGAGGGCGACGGTCACCGAGGCGGGCTGCCAGCCGTGCCGGTCGACGATCCAGGCGCAGAGGGGCAGGAAGACGAGCTGTCCGGAGGCGCCGGCCGCGGTGAGGATGCCGGTGACCAGGCCCCGGCGGGCGACGAACCAGCGGTTGGTGACCGTCGCGGAGAAGGACATCGCCATCGCGCCGGTACCGAGGCCGACGAGCAGCCCCCAGTAGATCATCAGCTGCCAGGAGGCGGTCATCCAGACGCTGGCCAGCGCACCGGCCGCGACAGCGCTGAGGGCGACGACCACGACCCGGCGGATGCCGAACCGGTCCATCAGCGCCGCGGCGAACGGAGCGGTGAGACCGTACAGCGCCATGTCGAGGGAGACGGCCAGGCCGATCTCCCCGCGCGACCAGCGGAAATCCTCGTGGAGCGGGTCGATGAGCAATCCGGGCAGCGCGTTGAAGGCGGCGCCGCCGATGATCGTCACGAAGGTGACGGCGGCGACGATCCAGGCGCGGTGGACGCGGCGGCCGCGGCGGCCGCGGCGACGGGGTGCTTCACGGCCGGTCCGCAGGGTGTCCTGGCGGGCGGCGGGTTCGGTTGTCCGGTTCACGCCGCCCAGCTTCCGTCCCCCCACCCCTCTCACACGAGTGGCCCGAGGGACATGCTTCGCAGGGATCGGGCCACGAACCACCGGCCACGGAACCGCACGGCCCCCGCCCCCACCACCGCCCGGACCCGCACGCACCGCCACCCGGGCCGCGCGCATCGCCCGGCCGGGCCCGGTACCCGTCGCCTTGCCCGGAGCCGCCGATCCGGATGCGCGTACGATCTGCGTCGATCGGCGGCGCGTGGCACATCGCGTGTACGTCGACGCGTCCACGGGTACGCGTCCACGCCGCCCCGTCCACGCCGTCTCGTCCACATCCCCGGGGGAACACATGCAGTGGGCCGAACGTCAGCACTTCCACCACAGGTCCGCGCTGATGCAGGGCTGGGGCGCCTTTCTGCTGCTCGCCGCCTGCGTGCTGTGGGTGTGGCTGGGCCTCCTGCTGTGGGACCAGGACGACACGCTGTACTGCTTCCGCGCGTCGTCGGTCTGCGAGCTGGACAGCACCATGCCCAAGCAGCTGGTCCTCCTGGCCCTCTCCGCACCCCTCTCGGTGGCCGGATCGGCGCTGCTCGTCGCGGGCAGTGCGCGCCGGCAGACCAGCGCGCACGTCCTCCGCGTCATCGAGATGCAGCAGTCCGAGGAGCGGGCGCGCCGGAAGTAGCCGCCGCGAGCACCGCCCACACGGCGGCAGCCCCCACCGCGTACCAGAACAGGTCGGGGGCGTTGAACGTCGAGCCGAGCACCAGCCGTGCCACCGCGCTGTGTTCGGACAGTCCGGCCGGCACACCGGTGAGCTGGGACAGCTCGACCGCCCAGCTGATCCCCAGCCCGGCACCGGCCACGGCGAGCGGCCGGGCGCGGGGGACGCAGAACGCGACGAGGGCACAGATCAGGACGGTGTAGAGCGCGTCACCCGCGCACTTGGCGACAGCGCCGTCCGTCACGGTACGCACCCCGAGCCCGGCCACCACGGTCAGCACGGCCGACCCCGCCGCAACGGCCCTCACCCAACGGGCACTTCGCATGCGCGCTCTCACCCGATCCTTTCCAGCCGCCGGATCGGCCGGGCCGCCAGCAGCACCCCGACCGCCAGCATGTTGAGCACCGCCCCGGCCAGCAGCACCTCCGGTGCGCCCACCCGGTCCGCGACGGGTCCGGCCAGGGCGCGGCCCGCCGCCAGCATGAGCAGCGAGCCTGCCACGTCGTACGCGTGCAGCCGGTTCAGCGCCTCCGGCGGCACATGCGTCTGGACGGTCGTCGACCACATCACCAGCCAGAACGCGAACGCCGAGCCCGCCACGAACTGCCCCGCACCCAGAGCGAGTACGGGCAGGCCGAGCCCCAGCACCACGAGGTTCACGCAGACCCCGGTCAGAGCGACGGCGCCCGCCGCCAGCGGGCGGCGCGGCCGGAGCCGCAGGGCCAGCAGACCGCCGAGGACACTGCCCGCGCCGTTCACCGCCATCATCGCGCCGTACGTCCCCGAACCGTGGGCCTCGGTGACCTCGACGGCGGTGAGCGGGAGCATCGGGCCGAGCACGGTGAAGCCGTACACCGTCCAGATCGCGATCACCCCCCAGAGCCAGCTGCGCGCCCGGAACTCACGCCAGCCGTCGACCAGTTCGGCGACGAACGTGCCACGCGGCGCCTCGTCCGAGGGGGCGGGCGCGAGTCTCAGCAGGAAGAGGCAGATGCCGGAGACCAGGAACGTCGACGCGTTCGCCGCGTACACCGCCCCGGCGCTGGCCAGCCCGACGAGCATGCCGGCGAACGCCGGACCCGCCATGGTCATCAGCGCCTCGGAGACCCGGAGCACCGCGTTGCCTCGCTGCACGTCGGGCGCCACGCGCGGCACGGTCGAGGCGACGCCCGGCTGGAAGAGCGCCGCCCCCACCCCGGCCACCGCGCTCAGCGCGTACACCGCCCACAGCGGGGGGTTGCCGGTGGCGAAGGAGACCGCGAGCACGGTGGCGCCGATCAGCCGCAGCGCATCGGCGATGATCATCATCCGGCGGGGGGTGAACCGGTCCGCCAGGACGCCGCCGAAGAGGACGAACAGGGCCAGCGGCCCCATCCAGGCCGCCAGCGCGAACCCCACCGACGAGTGCGGCCGCCCGGCGCCCAGCAGGCCCGCGGTGAGCGCCACCGGAATCATGCCGTCGCCGAAGAGAGCCGCGGTCCGGGCGACGAAGAAGAGCTTGAAGTTACGGTTCCAGAGCGGGCCCGCCCCGAGGGGCAGGGGCGGCATCGGCGGCGCATCACGCAGAGCGGCTTCGAGATCCATGGCGGGAATGCCCGCGAGGTCTGCTGACTTTTCCTTCACACCGATGACATGTATCAGCTTATGGTCTATACCAGCTAGTGGTGAAGGGAGTCGTTATCGTGCCACACCGGGTCGTCGTTCTCGCCCTCGATGGGCTGCTCCCCTTCGAACTGGGCATCCCCCAGAGGATCTTCGGGCGCTCATTCGCCCTCGCGCCGTCGAACCGGCGCCGTGAGCTCTATGAAGTCGTGACCTGTTCGATCCGCCCGCCGGGCCCGGTGAGCACCGACGCGGACTTCTCGATCACCGTCGAGAACGGCCCGGAGACCCTTGCCACGGCCGACACCGTGGTCATCCCCGCCAGTTACGAACTCGGCCCCGTCCACACCGAGGGCCGGCTGACCGACGAGCTCGCCGCCGCGCTCGCGTACATCAGGCCGGGCACCCGGATGGTCTCCATCTGCACCGGCAGCTACGTACTGGCCGCGGCGGGATATCTCGACGGGCGCCCGGCCACCACCCACTGGTCGTCCGCCGACCACTTCCAGAAGCTGTTCCCCGCCGTCCGGGTCGACCCCGACGTCCTGTTCATCGACGACGGCGACGTCCTGACGTCCGCCGGGGTGGCCGCCGGCATCGACCTCTGCCTGCACATGGTGCGCCGCGACCACGGCGCCGCCGTCGCCAACGACGTCGCCCGGCGCACGGTCGTACCGCCGCACCGCGACGGCGGCCAGGCCCAGTACATCCAGCGCCCGGTCCCCGCCCCCGGGGCCTCGGCCACGACCACCGCGCGTGCCTGGGCGCTCGGCCGGCTGGAGTCGCCGATTCTGCTGCGCGACATGGCGCAGCAGGAGTCGATGAGCGTACGGACGTTCACCCGGCGGTTCCGCGAGGAGGCCGGGATCAGCCCGGTCCAGTGGCTGACCCGGCAGCGGGTGGAACGGGCCCGCCAGCTGCTGGAGTCCACGGATCTGCCGATCGACCGGATCGCCCGGGACGCCGGCTTCGGCACCCCCACCTCGCTGCGGCAGCATCTGCAGGCGGCACTGGGGGTGTCGCCGACGGTGTACCGGCGGACGTTCCGGTCGACGGCGTCCGGGGCCGGAGCCACCCGGGCCCGGGCCACCGGAAGCTAGAAGACCAGCACCCCCCGGGCCACCCGCCCGTGGTGCGCGTCGTCGGCCGCCTTGTCGAAGTCCTCCACCGGGTAGGTCTCGGTGACGAGTTCGTCCAGCAGCAGCCGGCCCTCCCGGTACAGATCCGCGTACAGGGCGATGTCGCGCTGCGGGCGCGAGGAGCCGTAGCGGCAGCCCAGGATGGACTTGTCCAGATACATCGACGAGACGAGGAACGACGCCTCGGCCGTCGCCGCCGGTACGCCGAGCAGGATCGCCTGTCCGTGCCGGTCCAGCAGATCGATCGCCGTACGGATCAGTTCGGTGCGGCCCACACATTCGAAGGCGTGGTCGGCCCCGTGCGGCAGGATCTCCTTGACCCCGTCGGCGGAGGTGAGGAAGTGCGTGGCACCGAACTGCCGGGCCACCGCCTCCTTGTCCGGGTTGGAGTCGACGGCCACGATCGTCAGCGCTCCGGCGATCCGCGCGCCCTGGATCACGTTGAGCCCGATGCCACCGGTGCCGATCACGACGACGCTGTCGCCCCGGTCGACCTTGGCCCGGTTCAGTACGGCTCCGACTCCCGTCAGCACCCCGCAGCCGATCAGGGCGGCCGAGGTGAGGGGCAGATCGGCGGGGATCCTCACCGCCTGCACGGCCTTGACCAGGGTCCGTTCGGCGAAGGCCGAGTTGGACGCGAACTGGTACAGCGGCTTCCCCCTGCGCGAGAACGGCTGCCCCGGCATACCGATCGCCTTGCGGCACATCGTCGGCCTGCCCCGGTCGCACTGGGCGCACGCGCCGCAGCTGGCGAGCGTGGACAGGGCCACATGGTCGCCCGGCGCGACATGGACGACGCCCGCGCCGACCGCCTCGACCACGCCCGCGCCCTCGTGGCCGAGCACGACGGGCAGCGGGAACGGGATCGTTCCGTCGATCACCGACAGATCGCTGTGACAGAGCCCCGCCGCGGCCACCGCGACCAGCACCTCACCGGGGCCGGGGTCGCGTATCTCCAGGTCGTCGACGACCTCGGTCCGTTTGCCGTCGAAGACGACGCCTCTCATCTCGGCTCCCTCGGTAGGCCGAGCGCGCATGCTCGGCGGTGGTGTTGTCCGTCCCCCGGGCCCGGGGTCCCTCTCGCACCGATCCCTCACGGGGCAGAAACCCCTTTCGAGCCCGCCTCCTCTCAAGCCCGTCCGGCGATTGAGGACCGGGGTGCGGGGCGGAGCGCCCTCCTGCCCGTCTCCGGGGCCGTCGCCCCCTCCCCGACCGCCTCCGGGGACCGGCGCCCATCTCAAGCCCGTCCGGCGATTGAGGACCGGGGTGCGGGGCGGAGCCCCGGCAGCGCGCCCGCGCCCGGCAACCGGGCCTCGGCCCCCACCGGGCACCGGGGGTTCCGCCCCCGCACCCCCGCTCCTCAGTCGCCGGAGGGACTCAAGACACCCCCGACCTCCGCGGCCCCGCGGCCCCGCGGGCTACGCGTTCGGCCGCGCCCCGTCCTTCGCCGCCGCCGCCATCTCCTCCAGCCGCGCCAGCATCGGCATCGGGTCCGTGCCCACCGTCCCCGGCAGGAAGTCCGCGATGCGTTCCGGTGTCCACGCCGCCCCCTCCGCGTACCCCGCGCGCAGTTCCCTCGGCTGGGCCCAGACCGCGATCTTCGGGCCGGCGATCGTGTACACCTGGCCGGTGATCTTCTCCGCGCGCGCCCGCTCGCTCAGCAGGTAGACGACGAGGGCCGCGACATCCTCCGGCTCACCGATCTCCTTGAGCTCCATGGGAACGTTCGCGGACATCCGGGTACGTGCCACCGGCGCGACCGCGTTCGCCGTCACGCCGTACTTGTGCAGGCCGAGCGCCGCGCTGCGGACCAGCGAGATGATGCCGCCCTTGGCCGCGCTGTAGTTCGCCTGGGCCACGCTGCCCTGGTGGTTTCCGCTCGTGAAGCCGATCAGCGTTCCGGCCCCCTCCTGCTTGCGCATGACCGCAGACGCCGCCCGGAAGACGGTGAACGTGCCCTTGAGGTGAGTGGCGACCACGGGGTCCCACTCCTCCTCGGACATGTTGAAGAGCATGCGCTCCCGCAGGATCCCGGCCACACAGACGACCCCGTCGATCCGGCCGAACTGTGCGAGCGCCGTGTCCACGACCCGCTGTCCGCCCGCCATCGTGGAGATGTCGTCGGCCACCGCGACCGCCTCGCCGCCCGCCGCGGCGATCTCCTTGACGACGGACTCGGCTATCTCGCTCGCGGGTTCGCCCCCTTCGACGGAGACGCCGTAGTCGTTGACGACGACCTTCGCCCCCTCGGCCGCCGCGGCGAGCGCGACGGCCCGCCCGATGCCGCGACCGGCACCCGTCACGGCCACGACCTTGCCTGCCAAGAAGTTCCCCATGCCCGGCCCCTTCCCGCGGTTTCTGACGGACCGTTAGATTCTATGGGTCATCAGGTCCACCGGCACAAGCCCCAGGAGGCGCCATGTCTTTGCCGGCCGAGTTCCACGACCTCGCCAAGCGCGTGAACAACTGGGGCCGCTGGGGAGCGGACGACGAGATCGGGACGCTCAACCTCATCACCGACGAGGTCGTGCGCGAGGCGGCCGCCACCGTCCGCAGCGGGCAGCGCATCCCGCTCGCGCTGCCGCTCCAGCAGGACGGCGTACAGAGCGGGATGATTCCGGGGCGGGTCAATCCGCTGCACACGATGGTCCAGATCAACCAGGAGCTCTTCGGCCCCGGCACTGTCGCCACCAGCGACGACACCGCGGTCCTGGGGCTCCAGGCCGCGACCCACTGGGACGCGCTCACCCACGCATCGCACTCGGGGAAGATCTACAACGGCCGCCCGGCGGACACGATCACCGCCCACGGCGGCGCACAGTTCAGCGGCATCGACAAGGCTTCGCACATCGTCTCGCGCGGCGTTCTCCTCGACGTGGCCCGCGCCCACGGCGTCGACCGGCTGCCGGGCGGCCACGCGGTCACCCCCGAGGACCTGGACGCGGCCGAGGAGCTGGCCGGGGTCCGGGTGCGGTCCGGGGACATCGTGCTCGTACGGACGGGACAGGTGCAGGTGTATCTGGCCGGGGACAAGAACGGCTACGGGTATCCGTCACCGGGCCTTTCGATCCGTACGCCGGAGTGGTTCCGCGCCCGGGACGTGGCCGCGGTCGCCAATGACACGCTGACCTTCGAGATCTTCCCGCCGGAGATCGAGGACCTGTGGCTGGGGGTACACGCACTCGACCTGGTCGAAATGGGCATGCTCCAGGGCCAGAACTGGAACCTGGAGGGTTTGTCCACAGCCTGTGCGGACGCGGGGCGCTACGCCTTCCTGCTCTCGGCCATGGCGGAGCCGTTCGTCGGCGCGACCGGCACACCGGTCGCCCCGGTCGCGGTCCTCTGAACCGCGGCCCCGCGCCGGGAGGCCCGGCACACGAAAGTCAGCACCGGACGCGGCGGCAAGGGCACCGGACGCGGCGGGTGCGGCAGCGGTGGCACTACGGGCGGTGGCACTACACGCGGCGGGTACCGGCGTGCGAGGCCTCGTAACCGACACCAGCACCGCACCCGTCGGAGCCGTCGCCCCCGGGAGAACCGGGCGGCAACTGCATCTGGATCAGCGGAACGGACCGGTCGATCTCGCACCAGATGCGCTTGCCCGCGCCCTCCGGCTGCCAGCCCCAGCGGTCGGCCAGGCCGTCGACCAGTTCGAGCCCGCGGCCGCCGGTGTCCTCGCCCTCCGCATGCCGCTGCTGCGGCGGGCGGCGGCTGGCGTCGGCCACCTCGACCCGGACGGTCCCGGCGTGACCCGGGGCCCCCGTCGAGCCGAACAGCATGCGCAGCACAGCCGGACAGCCGGTATGCACGACCGCATTGGTGACGAGCTCCGAGATGAGCAGGATGAGCGTTTCCGCGAGCGGCTCGTCGTCCCCTATCCCGGATCCGACGAGCCTCGAACGCGCCCATCTGCGGGCCCGTCCGACCTCCGCGGGGTCGGGCCCGACCTCCAACTGAACCTGAAGCACCTGCACCGCTCACACCATCCGAACCGGCGGACACATCGCCTCGCGCCTCCTGAGGGTCACGGAACGTGATTCCCTTACGCGACAGCATGGTTGACGTACAGTCACCGCAACAAGCGCTTCGGGCATATTCCAACGCGAAGGAGTACGCGTGGTGCATACTGTGCGACGCACGTTGCGGGGAGTCGAACAGAGGCGCGCCACAGCCCCGGGAATCGCTTCCCCGGCAGGCCCCGCGCTTCCGTGTGGATCACGAGCAGGGCACCTCTCGCGGACCGGAGTCGCCGCACAGGCCACATCCGGATCGCCAGGTTCCAGAACCACTCGCATCCAACGGAGCGTACCCGAGCCCGGCGCCGACTCCACGCCGTGACGAATCACGCAAAGGACACAAGCCGGTATCGGTGCCCACTGACTGCGCTGCGTCACTCCGCAGCGTGAAGCTCAGGGGTCCGCCGCGTCATGTGCGTGCACCGGGCACCCATCCGCTCCGGGTCAGCCCAGCTCCATCGCCAGCGCCTCCTCCGCGTCCGCCGCCGTCAGCCACTGTCCGGCCCTCAGCCAGGCCCGCTTGAGACGCAGATGAACGTCGGACTCCCAGGTGAAGCCCATACCGCCGTACACCTGGAGGCAGTCGCGGGCGTTGCCGACGGCGGCCTCGTCGGCGAGAAGTTTGGCCCCGGCGGCCTCCACCGGATCCCCGGTCACCGCGGCCGCGTAGACCGCGGTGCGGGCCGGCTCGGCCCGCACCAGCATTCCGGCACACAGATGCTTGACCGCCTGGAACGACCCGATCGGCGCTCCGAACTGTTCCCGCTCACCGGCGTGTTGGACGGCCGCCTCCAGGCTGCGGGCGGCACTCCCGAGCTGTTCGGCCGCGGTCAGCAACGCGCCCTCGCACCGCAGCCGCGCCCCGTCGGCCAGCGGCTCGCCCTCCCGCCCGGACAGATCCGGCACCCGCCACAGCGGCGTACCCGGGTCGAGCGACCGCACGGGCCGCGCCTGGTCCACCACCTGCCGCAGCGCAGCGCCGGCCAGCACCCTCGCCCCGTCCCCGTCCAGCACCAGCAGCGCATCGGCCTCTTCCAGGTGTTCCACGGGCCGGCCCGCCTCCGCCAGAGCCACCACGGCCTCCCCCTCGGCCGCCCCCTTCACCGCGCCCGCGGCAAGCTGGGTGGCGGCCAGCGGTCCGGGCAGCAGCACCCGGCCCGCCTCTTCGAACAGAAGGACCGATTCGGGCAGTCCGAGACCGACCCCTCCCGCCGCCTCCGGCAGCCGCAGCGCAAAGAACCCGGCCGCACCGAGCTCCCTCCAAAGCGCCCGGTCCACGCCCCCTGCGCCCTCGTGCGCCGCCCGCATCCGGTCCCTGCCGAACCGCCCGGCGAGCAGGTCCCGCACCCCTGCCCGCAGGGCCCGCTGGTCCTCCGAGAGCTGGAAGTCCACGCTCCGCTCACCGCCCTTTCGGCAGGCCGAGAATCCGCTCGGCGACGATGTTCCGCTGGATCTGCGAGGTACCGGCCGCGATCGTGTACGAGAGCGAGGACAGCCGGTCCAGCACCCACTCCCGGTCCAGATCGAGGTCGTCGCCCGCACCGAGCACCTCGGCCGCCGCCTCGTACAGCTCCTGACGGGCGTGCGAGTAGCGCAGCTTGAAGACCGAGCCGCCGACCCCGGGCACTCCCCCGCCGGCCTGCGCCTCGCTGACGTTCCACTGGGTGAGCCGCCACAGCGCCCGGAACTCGGCGTTGAGCCTGCCCAGCCTCCGTCGCAGCACCGCGTCGTCCCAGCGCCCGCTCCTGCGGGCCTCGGCGGCCAGCGCGTCCAGGGTCCGGCGGCAGGCGACGACCTCGCCGACGAAGGCGGTGCCACGCTCGAAGGAGAGCGTGACCATGGTGACCCGCCAGCCGTCGTTCTCCTCGCCGACCCGGTGCGAGACGGGCACCCGCACCTCGTCCAGGAACATCTCGGCGAACTCGGTGGATCCGGCCAGCGTGCGCAGCGGACGGACCGTGACGCCCGGACTGTCCATGCGCATGGCGAGCCAGCTGATCCCCCGGTGCCTGGGCGCCGCCGGGTCCGTCCGCACCAGGAGCTCGCACCAGTCGGCGACCTCCGCGTGCGAGGTCCAGATCTTCTGCCCGCTCACCACGTAGTCGTCGCCGTCACGCACCGCCCGGGTCCGCAGCGAGGCCAGGTCCGAGCCCGCTTCCGGCTCGCTGAACCCCTGGCACCACATCTCCTCGCCGCGCAGCACCGGCGGCAGCCAGCGGGCCCGCTGCCCATCGGTGCCCTCGGCGGCGATGGTGGGCCCGGCGTGCAGCAGCCCGACGAAGTTCGCCCCGACGTAGGGCGCCCCGGCCCGCTCCGTCTCCTCCAGGAAGATCAGGTGCTGGGTGGGGGTGGCGCCCCGGCCGCCGGTGTCCGCGGGCCAGTGCAGGCCCGCGTAGCCGGCGTCGTACAGCAGCTTCTGCCAGCCGGCGTCGTACGCCCTGCGCCCCGGCCAGTCACCCGGGTCCGGCTTCCCGGGCAGCCCGGGGAGCACCGCACCCAGCCACTCCCGCAGCCGCGCCCGGAAGGCTTCCTCTTCCTCCGTGTACGCAAGATCCATGGCGCACGCGCCTACTTGTCGAGGTCGAGACCGAGCATGCGGATCGCATTACCGCGCATCAGTTTGTAGACGGTCTCGTCGTCCAGTCCCTTGACGTGGTCGAGCGCGACCTCCTTGGTGTGCGGGAAGGTCGAGTCCACGTGCGGATAGTCCGTCTCGAACGTCGCGTTGTCCCGCCCGACGACATCCAGCGACGCCACCCCGTGCTTGTCACGGAAGAAGCAGCAAAACATCTGCCGGTAGTAGTACGTCGACGGCGGCTCGGGAATCAGATCCCGCACCCCGCCCCACGCCCGGTGCTCCTCCCAGACGTCGTCGGCGCGCTCCAGGGCGTACGGGATCCACCCCATCTGGCCCTCGCTGTAGGCGAGCTTGAGCTGCGGGAACTTCACCAGCACCCCGCTGAACAGGAAGTCCATCATCGAGGCCATCGCGTTGTTGAAGGAGAGCGAGGCCTGGACGGCGGGCGGGGCGTCCGGCGAGGCGGCGGGCATCTGCGAGCTGGACCCGATGTGCATGTTGACGACGGTGCCGGTCTCCTGGCAGACGGCGAAGAACGGGTCCCAGTAGCCCGAGTGGATCGACGGCAGCCCCAGATAGGTCGGGATCTCCGAGAAGGTCACCGCCCGCACCCCGCGCGCCGCGTTCCGCCTGATCTCCGCGACGGCCAGACCGATGTCCCAGAGCGGGATGATGCACAGCGGGATCAGCCGGCCGCCGCTGTCGCCGCACCACTCCTCGACCATCCAGTCGTTGTACGCGCGCACGCAGGCGAGCGCGACCTCCTTGTCGTGGGCCTCGGCGAAGGTCTGCCCGCAGAAGCGCGGGAAGGTGGGGAAGCAGAGGCTCGCCTCGACATGGTTGAGGTCCATGTCCTTCAGCCGCTCGGCGGGGTCCCAGCAGCCGCGCCGCATCTCCGCCCGGGTGATCCCCTCCAGCGTCATGTCGTCACGGTCGAATCCGACAGCGGCGATGTTCCGCTTGTACGGGAACTTGAGGTCCTCGTAGATCCACCAGTCGGTGGGCGGACCGTCCGGGTCCATGGTGATGACGTACTTGCCGCCGGTGTACGCCAGCTCGCCGATGCCCGCCGTCAGCGGCTGCGGACCGCGCTCGCGGTACTTGGCCGGCAGCCAGGTCGAGAAGAGGTGCGGCGGCTCGATCACATGGTCGTCGACGCTGACGATCCGAGGCAGTTCCGTCATGGTGTCCCCTTCGGCGCACACATTTCTGATGACCCGTCAGATTGACGTCGCCCACAGGCTAGCCCCGCACCCCTGGACCGACAAGGCGCGGCGCTCTACGCTCTCCGCACGATCTGACTACCCGTCAGCTGTGAGGGGTTCGCCGTGAACGAGACCGCACACGCCCTGGGTGCATCGGGCACCTTCTGGGAGCTCATCGAACGCCGGGCCGACCTGACGCCGGACCGGCCCGTCCTGATCCAGGACGACCGCACGCTCACCTTCGGCGAACTGCGCACCCGGGCCGAACGGGTGGCCGCCGGCCTGTACACCGCCGGCGTACGCCCCGGCACCGTCGTCGCCTGGCAGTTGCCGACCCGGCTGGAGACGGTGCTGCTGTCCTTCGCCCTCACCCGGATCGGCGCGGTGCAGACGCCCGTCATCCCCTTCTACCGCGACCGCGAGGCCGGCTTCGCCCTGCGCGAGTCGAAGGCGGAGTTCTTCGCCGTACCCGGCACCTGGCGCGGCTTCGACCACACCGCGATGGCGGCCCGTCTCTCGGCGGACCTCGCGCACCCGCCGCAGGTCTTCGAGGCGTACGACACCCTCCCGGACGGCGACCCGTCGATCCTGCCCCCACCACCCGCCGACGGCACCTCGGTGCGCTGGATCTACTGGACCTCGGGCACCACGTCCGACCCGAAAGGCGTCCTGCACACCGACCGCAGCCTGATCGCCGGCGGCTCCTGCCTGGCCCACACGCTGCGCCTGTCGGCGGACGACATCGGCTCGATCGCCTTCCCGTACGCCCATGTCGGCGGCCCGGACTACTCCGTGATGCTGCTCCTCTACGGCTTCCCCGCGGTCCTCTTCGAGCACTTCGCGATGCCGGACGCGCTCGCGGACTTCCGGCGCCACGGGGTGACGGTCGCCGGCGGCTCCACCGCGTTCTACTCCATGTTCCTGGCCGAGCAGCGCAAGGACCCGGCCCGGCCGGTCGTCCCCACCCTCCGGCTGCTGGCCGGCGGCGGCGCACCCAAACCCCCCGAGCTGTACCACGCGGTGGTACGCGAGATGGGCGTCCAGCTCACCCACGGCTACGGCATGACCGAAGTCCCCATGATCACGATGGGCGCCCCCGACGACACGGCGGAACACCTCGCCGGGACGGAGGGCCTGCCCCCCGAGGGCATGGAGATCCGGATCACCGACGAGGACGGCAAGCCGCTGCCGTACGACACGGACGGCGAGGTCCGCCTGCGGGGCGAGGCGGTCTGCCAGGGATACCTGGCCGCCACCAGCCCCTTCGACGCCGACGGCTTCCTGATCACGGGCGACGTCGGACACGTCAGGCCGAGCGGGCATCTCGTCCTCACCGGACGCCTGAAGGACATCATCATCCGCAAGGGCGAGAACATCTCCGCGAAGGAGATCGAGGACCTCCTGGCCCGCCACCCCGGCGTGGGCGACGCGGCGGTGATCGGCCTTCCCGACCCGTCACGCGGCGAACGGGTCTGCGCGGTGGTGGAGCAGCCCCCGAACGCCGCCCCCCTCACCCTCCCCGAACTGACGGCCTACCTGCGCGGCGAGGGCCTGTCGGTCCACAAGCTCCCGGAGCAACTGGAACTGGTGGACGCGCTGCCCCGCAACGAAGCGCTCCGCAAGGTCCTGAAATACCAGCTGCGGGAACGCTTCGGGGGGTGACCGGTCGGGGCCCTCGGGCGGGGCCCTTGGGCGGGGCCCTTGGGCGGGGCCCTTGGGCGGGCGGCAGCGGGTGGCTTTGGCCTTGCCCCGGTCCGGGGCGCGGGGTTCCGTCCTCAATCGCCGGACGGGCTGGGTGTGCGCGGGTCGCCCCGTGGGGGCGCGGGTCCCCACCCGGGTTCGCCTTGTCCCGGTGGGTGGGGGTCCGGTGCCCCTCCGGGGCGTCTCCTCGAACGACGAACGTGCGGCGGGTACGCAGTAGTACCCGGGTCGATGTTCGTCGTTCTGCGGGGACTCCCCTGCACGGCCCCGAACCCGCCCGCCATGCGTCTGCGACCAGCCGGAGGGCCGGTGTCCTTCTGTCTGCGGGGTCGTCCCACCGGGGTGCAGACGCGCGACCGGGCTGGGTGGGGGCGTGCAGGGGAGTCCCCGCAGGAAATGGCGTACGACCCGGGTACTCCCGCGTTCCCGGGTGCACACGCCATTTCTGAGGAGACGCCCCGGAGGGACCCCACCCCCACCCACCGGGCAACCGCGCACCCCGCGGAGCACCCGCACCAAGCCCGTCCGGCGATTGAGGACGGAACCCCCAGCCCGGACCGGGGCAACAGACGGGGCCCCGACGCCAGGAACACCGTTGCCGCCCGCCCAAGGGCTACGCGTCGGGTTCGATCACCGTGAAGTATCCGGCCAGCGCCGCCACCGCCTCCGCCTCCGCGATCCGCCCGTCGCGGTCCGCGTCCAGGCTCTGCGCGGCGAACGCCGCCGCGTCCGGGCTCGCGCCCAGGACGCGCAGGGCCCGCTCGAACGCCGGGACCGACGCCGCGCCGTCGTCGTCCTGGTCGGCGACCGCGATCGCCGCCCGCAGGAAGGGGCGGGCGATCTCCGCGAAGCGCTCGGGGCTGTCGCGGAGCCGTTTCACCGCGCCGCCCACGAACTCCTCACGGGTGACGCGCTGGTCCCCGTCCACGTCGGCGATACCCGCCATGCCCTGCCAGAACGCCTCGGCTCCGCTGTAGAGCGCCTGGCCCTTGTCGCAGCGGGCCGTCGTACCGAACTCGGTGAGCAGACGGGCCGCGGCGGCGTTGAAATCCGCGCGATCGATGTGTCCGTTGCCGTCCTGGTCGAAGGCGGCGAAGCGGAAGGCGATCTTGCGCTCATACTCTGCGCTGTCCATGCGGGGAGCGTACGACGCCCGCAGGCGTCACGTGTCACTTACGCGCGTCACCGGTGTGACAACCCGGTATTAAGTCTCCGCCACGGGGACGTGGCGGGGCCGTTCAGGCCGAGAGCGGCTGGGCTTCCTCGTCGACGGCGGCGTCCCAGTCCGGGTAGACCTCGAACAGGCGGCGTACACCCAGTGCGGCGAGCACCCGGTTGACGTGGGAGCCCTCCTCGGCGCCCCGGGCGGGCAGGATCAGCCGCAGCCGGCCGCCGCAGGAGCGCATGAGGCGGCGGGAGGCGATGAGCACGCCCACACCGCTGGAGTCGCAGAAGAAGACCTCGGAGAGGTCGAGCACGACGTTGTGGCAGCCCACGGCGACCGCGTCGTGGACGGACTGGCGGACGACCGGTGAGGTCACCAGGTCCAGTTCTCCGCTCATGTGCAGAACGGTCCACACGCCCTGCTCGGTCTCGGCCACTTTCAGTGTCACGTGACTGGGCCTCTCGTTCCGGGGACTCCAGGGGGTTCCCATGATCCGGAAGTTTGCGTTCCTCCTCGCGGCTGCCCCGGCGTACTCCCCATGAAACACCGCATCCCGGAAGAAGGCCCAGAACGGTTTCGGGCAGAAATGATCACTTCCCGTCCGGTTCCGTCGCTGCCGGGTGCCGCATTCCCTACCATCCAGGGCGCTCGCGGGGACGTACTTGCCGTAAACGGGCGTGCCCGGTATGCCTTGCCGACTACATTCGGTGTGACGAGGGGGACAGGGCGAGAGGCCCTGACGGCACAGGGCAGGGGGTCTCATGGCCAAAAACGCACTACCCCGCTGGGACCGCAGTATGCAGCAGCGTCTGGCACGCGGTGAGGCGGCCGCACTCGGCGAGCTGTACGACCGGTTCGCCTCTCTCGTGCACAGCCAGGCCAACCGGATGCTCGACGACGAGAGCGCCGCCGACCTCGTCACCCGGGAGGTCTTCGGTTACGTGTGGGAGAACCCCGACGCGTACGACCCCAAGCAGGGTTCGATGCGGTCCTGGGTCGCCCGGCTCACCCACCGCGCGTCGGTTCAGCGGCTGCGCGGGGCAGCCATCGCAGCCCGGCAGGCGGACGACGGGAACGGCTGCGGCCCCGGGACGGGCGAGGGCTCCGGGGCCGGCCCGGCCGACCTGGAGGAACGGGTGCGCATGGCCACCGCCGCCGCCCGCGCCGACTACATCGTCGCGTCGATGCCCGCACCGCTGCGGGCCGCGCTGGAGCTCGCGTACATCCAGCGCCGCGACTACCGGCAGACCGCGGCCGACCTCGGGGTCACCGAGGACGAGGCGCGCCGCCGGCTGCGGCTGGGACTGCAACTGCTGTCCACCGCGCACACCCGGCCCCCGGAGAGCTCCCCGTCCGGATACGGGCGGCCGCAGTGACCGATGACATGGACGGCCGCGAGGGAGAGGGGCGTGACGACGTGGCTCGGGACGCCAGACGCATACCGGGCCCACGGGCCGCCGCGGACGACCTCACCCCGATCCGGTTCGTCCCGCCGCCCGCCCCCGTACCCGAGGAGCCCGTGCCGGAACAGGCGCGGCCCGCACCCGTACCCGAGGAACCAGTGCCGGAACAGGCGCAGCCCGACGACGATCCGCCCGCCCCGGTGCTCCCGCACCGCGTCCTGAAGGCTCTCCTCGGAGCCTGGGCGCTGACCGCGTGCTCGGCCGAGGAGACCGAGGCCGTCGAGGCGCACCTCACGGAGTGCGCTCCCTGCGCGGACGAGGCCCTGCGTCTGCGCGACGCGGTCGGTCTGCTGCACACCGACCGCAGTCTGGATCTGGATCCGATGCTCCGGTCCCGGGTGCTGGAGAACTGCCTGAACCGCCGGCCTGCCAGGATCCCGATTCCGGTGTGGGCGGCCCCGTACGACGCCGAGACGGCCAGGCTCGACGCGCTGCTGCGCGACATCGGCGACTCGGAGTGGCACGCCCCGGTGCGGCTGAAGTGGTTCGAGGACGAACGCGGGGTGAACCGCAAGACGACGGTCGCCGGTGTCATCGGTCATCTGCTGACCGTCGACGGGCTGATCAGCGCCGCCCTCGGCCTCGACGACCCGCTCGCCGCGAGCATCCCCGGCACCCCGCGCCGGGGCTCCGGGCTGTCGCTCACGCCCGCCGCGCGCACCGAGACGTACTGGTCGGCCGCCCGGCGTCCGCTGACCCGCGGCATTCGCGAACCGTGGCGCGACCAGAGCCACACCCTCATCCGCACCGTGTCCTTCGCGGGGCGCTCCGTCTCGGACCTCTCCGTCACGTACGGCGACTTCGCTCTGCCGTTGCAGGACGCCATGCTGGACCGGGCGTTCGAGTGCTGGGTGCACGCCGGTGACATCGCGGACGCGGTGGACTACCCGTACGAGCCGCCCTCCGCCGCCCATCTGCACCGGATGATCGACCTGTCGGCCCGGCTCCTGCCGGGCGCGCTGGCCGTGCGGCGCCGGGCGGGTCTCGCGGGTCCGGCCCGCCGGCTGGTGACGGCCGGGTCGCCCGGCCGCTCGCTCCATCTGGAGGTCGAGGGTTCCGGCGGTGGCGACTGGTACATCGCGCTGGACTCCCCCGCCGCCCTCGGCTCACCCGACCACACGGTGGCGCAGGTCGCACTGGACGGGGAGGAGTTCTGCCAGCTGGTGGCGGGGCATGTGCCGCCCGTGGAGGCGGCGGCCGGGCAGCGCGGGGACCGCGAAGCGATCCAGGACGTGCTGTTCGCGGCGGCCTCCCTCAGCAGGCTCTAGACCGCCGGGACTACGCGAAGATCACCGTGCGGCGGCCGTTGAGCAGGATGCGCCGCTCCGCGTGCCACTTCACCGCGCGGGCCAGCGCCTGGCACTCCACATCGCGCCCGATGGCGACCAGCTGATCGGGCGTCACACCGTGGCCCACCCGCTCGACCTCCTGCTCGATGATCGGGCCCTCGTCGAGGTCGGCCGTGACGTAGTGCGCCGTCGCACCGATCAGCTTCACACCGCGGGCGTGTGCCTGGTGGTACGGCTTGGCGCCCTTGAAGCTCGGCAGGAACGAGTGGTGGATGTTGATGATCCGGCCGCTGAGCTGCTTGCACAGATCGTCCGAGAGGACCTGCATGTAGCGGGCCAGGACGACCAGCTCCACGTTCTCCTCGCGGACGAGCTCCAGCAGCCGCGCCTCGGCGTCCGCCTTGTTCTCCTTGGTCACGGGGATGTGCCGGAAGGGAACGTCGTACGAGGCGACCAGCTCGGCGAAGTCGGTGTGGTTGGAGACGACCGCCGCGATCTCGACCGGCAGAGCCCCGATCCGGGACCGGAACAGCAGGTCGTTGAGGCAGTGGCCGAACTTGCTGACCATCAGCACGACGCGCATCCGGTCCGAGGAACGGTGGATCTGCCAGTCCATCCGGAAGGAGTCGCCGATCGCCGCGAAGCTCGCCCGCAGCTTGTCGAGCGTCACCGGGCTGTCCGCCGAGAAGTGGACGCGCATGAAGAACAGACCCGTGTCGTGGTCCCCGAACTGCTGGCTGTCCTCGATGTTGCAGCCGGTCATGAAGAGATAGCTCGACACGGCGTGCACGATGCCCTGTTTGTCGGGGCACGAGAGCGTGAGGACGTACTGCTCGGGGGCGGAATCGGCAGGCTGCGGCGCGGTCATCCTCGTAGGGTGCCACACCGCCCCGGTTTCAGGCCGTCCTGGTCATGATGCGGAGCACGTCCAGCGAGCGGGGCGGCACATCGGGGTCCTCGCCGTCGTTCGTGGCAAGCAGCACATGGGCCTCGCGGGCGGCCCGGACGGCCTCCGGCCAGCCGTGGTGCTCCAGATAGGCGGAGACGGGGGCGTCCGCGCCGACCTGGTGCATGATGCGCAGCACCCGCAGCACGGCGACATCGACGAGGGCGGCCTCGCCGGAGTCCCGGAAGACCGTTCCGACGTATTTCTCGGCGGACCAGTTGTCCAGCCAGGTGTCCTCGACCAGGCGGTACACGGCGTCGGTGACGTCGCCGTACCCCTCCCGGCCGGCCAGCCAGCACTCGTGGTGGAAGACGGGGTCGGAGAGCATGTGCAGCGCCGAGCGCACGTTGCTGCGCCAGCGCCACCAAGGAATGTCATTGAGCGGCATGCCGCCCATGGTGGAGGAGCGACGGCCGCGACGGGAAGAGTTCTCGGAACCTTGCTGCACGGTTGTCGATCGTACGTTCCCTTTCCGGCTCCCCCCACGGGCCCCCGCAATTCACCTGGCGGTCACCGAGCGTTGTACGGGGCACACTGCGGCGTTACCCGGAGACGGCAATGGTCTGTGCTCATGACCGGACGGCAGCACCCCACCTCCCCCCGCCCCCTCAGGTCGCTCACCGGTGCGGTGGCGGCAGGGGCTCTGCTGATGACCGGCTGTGGCGCACTCCCTGGGGCATCGGGGGGCTCCAGGGAGCCCGTCACCGTCATGACCTGGGCGCCCGGCGGCGCCTCGGCGCCCGACGCGGCCAACATGGCGGGCATGACCGCCATGGCGCAGACGTACGCCCGCTGGATCAACAGCGAGGGCGGGATCGACGGACACAGGCTGCGGGTGATCACCTGCGACGAGCAGGACACCTCGGTCGGCGCGGGTGACTGCGCCCGCCGGGCCGTCAAGGAGAAGGCCGTCGCGGTCCTCGGCTCCTACAGCCGGCACGGACGGGCGTTCATGGCGCCGCTCGAAGTCGCCGGGATCCCGTACATCGGCGGTTACGGCGCCTCCGAGGAGGAGTTCCGGAGCTATATGTCCTACCCGGTCACCGGCGGCCAGTCCGCGCTCCTGGCGGGCAACGCGAAGCAGCTGGCCGCCGCCTGCGGCAAGGTCTCCCTGGTGCGTCCGGACACGCTGGGCGGCGACAGTCAGGCGTGGCTCCTGAGCACCGGTCTGGCCGAGAGCGACCGGCCGGCACCGGTCGACGTCCGGGCCGCCGAGGAGGCCACTTCGTACGACGAGGCGGCCGGGCGGGCACTGGCGGGTGCGGGCACCGGCGACGGCTGTGTGACGGCCGTGCTCGGTGACCGCACGGAGACGTTCTTCGACTCCTTCAGACGGCTGGAGCCGGCCGGCGGACCGGTGCGGATCTCCTCGGTGCTCGGCAGCATCGGACAGCCGCTCATCGACCGCACCGGAGGCCGCGAGAGCCCGTTCGAGGGTGCGTACGTCACCGGGTGGTACCCGGCCCCCGGCGACGCCCGCTGGAACCGGATGCGGCAGGTGATCGGCGAGTACGCCTTCAGCGACAACCGCGTCGACCCCGACGACACCGGAGTGCAGACGACCTGGATCGCCTACACCGTCCTGAAGTCGGTCGTCGAGTCGCTGGACGAGGCGGAGATCACGTCCCGGAAGGTCACCCGGGCCCTCGGCCGGGGCACCCGGGTGAGCACCGGCGGCCTCACTCCCCCACTGCGCTGGCGCTACGAGGACATGATCGGCTCGTCCTCGTACCCGCGCATCGTGAACGGCAAGGTGACGTTCCAGGTCGTGCGCGACGGCCGGCTGGTCGCCGACAGGAAGGGCTTCGTGGATGTGACGCGGACCCTGTCCGACGCCAGCGCGACCGGCTGAGACCCCGGCGCCGGAACCCGGGGTCTCCTGGCGTCCCCCGCGCTCAGAGTGCGGTGGACTCGTGCTTCGTCAGGCCGTACTTGGCGGCGATGGCGTTCCACAGCTTGGCCGCCTGCCGCTTGGCCTTGGTCGCCTCGCCGCTCTGGACGTTGGCCTGCTGCGTCTGGGACGTCGTACGGGCCTTGCCGTGCTTGCACACCTTCTTGCTCTTGGCCTGCTGCGCCCAGGCTGCGTAGTGGTCGTCCGCCGAGGCGGACGCCTGCCAGGCCTTGGTGAGCGACGCGGTCAACTGGGCGTGGTCCGGCAGCTTGTCGACCGAGAGGCCCTTGAGCCGGGTCACCAGATCGCGACGCTGCTGGGCGGCGCCCTTGAGGTCGGCCACGGCCTTGTCCAGGTCGGTGCAGGTCTTGGTCTTCTCCACCGCGCCGATCACCGCGGCCCGGCTGTTGTTGCTGTCGGCGAGCAGCTTGTCGAGCGCCTCGGCCTGCGGCTTCGCCGGGTCGGCCACCGGCTCCTCGGACGAGGGCCGGGCGGCGGGCGAACTCGCCGACGCCACGGGCTCCTTGGCGTCCTGACTCTTGTCGTCGCCACCGCTCATCAGGGCGCCGGCACCGAGTCCGATCACGGCACAGCCGACGACGACCGCGGCGATCAGCGGGACATGCGCGGACCTCTTGCGCCGCCCGTCCTGCCCGTCGCGCGGCAGCCCGTCCTCGGGGCCGGTGTACGGGGGCGCCTGCTGGTACGCCTGCGGGGGCTGCCCGCCCTGGTACGGCTGCTGCCCGCCCTGCGGCGCGTACGGCTGATGCGGCTGCTGCTGGTGCTGCGAGGGGTCGAACCGGGGCATCTGCTGTGTGGCGCCCGCGGTTTCGTCGTTGCGGAAGAGGTTGTCGAACTCGGCGGGCGGCTGCCGCTCACCGGGCGCTCCGGGACGGATGCCGTACGGGGCACCGCCCGGCACGGGGGGTATGTACTGGGTCGCGTCGGCGTCCTGACCGCCCTGCGCGGGCGGCGGAGCGGTGTGATCGCCGGGCTGCTGGTACCCCTGGTGCTGGGCGCGGCCCAGGAACTGCGTGGACTCCGCGGGGCTCTCCGGCGGCAGGCCGCCCGGCCCGGATGTGCCCGGCCCGGGTCCGCCCGGAATCGGCGCGATGTACTGCGTGGCGTCCACATCACCGGACCCGCCGGGCACCGCCTCGGGCGGCAACGGCTGGGCGTACGGCGACTGCTGGGGCTGCTGATGCGGCTGAGGGGCGGGCGGCTGCTGAGCGGGCAGCTGCGGCTGGGCCTGCGGGGCCGCGCCGTACCTCGGATCCTGAGCCGGGGGCTGCTGCCCCTGGCCGTACTGCCCGTGCTGCGCCTGCTGCCCGTACGGCTGTCCCTGCTGCTGCCCGTACCCGCCCCGCTGGTCCTGCCCGTACGCGCCCTGGCCCTGCGGCTGCCCCTGGTGCGCGGGGTCCTGCTGGGGTGCCTGCGGCCCCCACGGCTGCCCCCACGGCCGGCCGCCCGCCGGGGCGGCCTGGTCCGCCGGTCCCCCCGGTGTCCAGGGCTCTCCGCCGCCCGCGGGCAGCACGACACCCTCGTGCGCGGGTCGTACAGCAGGGAGCTGCTGCTCGTCACCCTGTCCGCTCTGTGTCACCGGGACTCCTACGTGTGAACCTATGGAATCGTCGGCTCACGCTATCGGGTGGTCCCCGCCGTTCGCCAAGCGCGTGGGGTGACTCACCACCCCTTCACACGGGCTGTAACACTCAGCTGTCCCGGGACGCAGTTATACGGGGGCCCTGCGCCGACGCCCGCCGATACGTCGTCCCGTACGTCCTCCCGTCATGCCGCCTGGAGCTCCAGGCGCGCGCCGAACTCCCGCACCGCGGGCTCGTCCCCGTACGGCAGCAGACGCTGCTGCAGATCGTCCAGATACTCCACGCCCCGGCTGGAGCGCACCGTGCCCAGCAGTTCCATGGCCCGCGTCCCGGTGTGGCAGGCCTGCTCCACGTCGCGCAGCTGCACCTGTGCCGCGGCCAGCAGGGCCAGACCGATGCCCCGGCGGCGGGCCCGGGACTCCGGAAGGCCGCCCAGGGCCTCCTTCGCCCGGCGCGCGGCCGCCTCGGCCTGGCCGAGGTCCCGGTGGCAGTGCGCCAGCTCGTCGGCCAGATAGGCGTGGTCGAAGTGCGTGATCCAGTCGGGATCGTCACCGCTCTCCGGGTCGGCCCGCTCCAGCGCCGTCAGCGCCCGGCCCGCCACCGCCTGTGTGGTACGGGCGTCCCCGAGCAGTGCGTGGCCGCGCGCCTCCGCCGCGTAGAACATCGCCTCGGCCCTCGGGGTGACCTTTCCGCGCGCCCCTTCCTGTGCCGCACGGGCCAGTTGGGCGATCTCCCTCGGATTGCCGAGCTGGGCCGCGAGATGGCTCATCGAGGCGGCCAGCACATAACCCCCGTAGGCGCGGTCGCCCGCCGCCTGCGCGAGACGCAGCGCCTGGATGTAGTAACGCTGGGCGAGGCCCGGCTGACCGGTGTCGATCGCCATGTACCCGGCGAGCTCGGTGAGCCGCGCGACCGCCCCGAACAGCTGCCGCCCGGTCGACTCGCGGTACGCCCCCGAGAGCAGCCCGGAGACCACGCTGTTCAGGTAGTGCACCAGGACGGGCCGCACATGGCCGCTGCCGAACCGGTGGTCCAGGTCGACCAGCGCAGCGGTCGTCGCCCGCACCGCCTCCACATCCGACATCCCGACCTTGGCCCCGGCCACCCGGGCGACCTGCGGGTCCGCACCGGTGATCAGCCAGTCCCTGCTGGGCTCGACCAGCGCCGAAGACGCGACCGCGGAGCCGGACAGGAAGTCGCGGCGGCCGACGTCGCTGCGCCACAGCTCGCAGACCTGCTCGATCGCCCCGATCACCGTAGGCGCGAACTGCAGGCCGACGCCCGAGGCGAGGTTCTTGCCGTTGGCCATCCCGATCTCGTCGATCGTGACCGTACGGCCGAGCTTGCGGCCGAGCGCCTCGGCGATGATGCCCGGCGCCCTGCCACGCGGCTGCTGTCCGCGCAGCCAGCGGGCCACGGAGGTCTTGTCGTAACGGAGGTCGAGCCCACGCTCGGCCCCGACCATGTTGACGCGGCGGGCGAGGCCCGCGTTGGAGCATCCGGCTTCCTGGATGAGCGTCTGGAGCCGTTCGTTCGGCTGGCGTGCGACTAGAGGCCTGGCTGCCATGTTTCTCCCCTGAGGCCGCAGTGATCATTGACGGATCACTGCCCGGCACATGTCTGAGAAATTCGCCGATTCATCGTGTTGGTCACATTTGACGCGTCTTCGACCTTTCATCCCGGCACGCACCCTAGGATGCCGACCGAACTGTGCCGGATCTCCGGTACCTGGGTACCCCACTCCGCCACAGCCCCTCCCGCGCGCCCCCGCACATGCATCAATGCGCCCCGTATGCGGGAGTGATGGACCACAGCCCCGCCCGTAACCCCAGGTGACGGCGGGAGTTGTGCTCAGCGTGGAAGAGCCCATCGGAGTCATGGAAGCCGCGCAGATCCCCAAGCAGCGAGCCGAGCAACTGCTCGCCGCGGCAGTGCGGTACGCGGAGGAGCGGCACTGGGACGTGTGCCCAGGCACCTGGCTGGAGCCGGCCGGCGGCGCGGAACGGTGCTCGTGCGGCGAGACCCGCTGCGCGGTGCCCGGCGCCCACCCGACCCGGGCCGACTGGGCGGACCGGGCCACCGGCAGCGGCGCCGCGGCCCGCCGGATGTGGTCGCAGCAGCCCAACTCCTCGATCCTGCTGCCCACCGGCCACTCCTTCGACGCGATCGACGTACCGGAGTCGGCCGGGTTCCTGGCGCTGGCCCGGATGGAACGGATGAGCCTGCCGCTCGGACCGGTCACCCGCACCCCCGACCGCCGGATGCAGTTCTTCGTCCTGCCGGGCGCCGCGGTCAAGGCCGATGCCCTGGTCCGCAGGGTCGGCTGGGACGCCCCGACGATCGGGCTGCGCGGGATCGGCGAGGGCCATTACGTCGTCGCCCCGCCGACCCGCGTCGGCGGCGCCGGAGCCGTGCAGTGGGCCCGCAACCCCTCCACCACCAACCGCTGGCTGCCCGAGGTGGAGGAGCTCATCAGCCCCCTCGCCTACGCCTGCGGGCGCGAAGCCGCCGACGCGCGGGGACGCCTTTCGTAGGGTTGCCCCCAAGCAAGGGGACTTCGAAGGGCGCTCATGATGCCGGACCGGACCGCAGACACCCACGACGCCGACCGGACCGTCGATTCCGGCGTACCGAGGGCGACACCGCCCGCGGTACGCGTGGAAGGCCTCTGGAAACGTTTCGGCAGCCACACCGCGGTCGCCGGAATCGACCTGGTGCTGCCCGCGGGCAAGTTCATCGGACTGGTGGGCCCCAACGGCGCCGGGAAGACCACCACCCTGTCCATGGTCACCGGCCTGCTCCGCCCCGACCTGGGGCGGATCGAGATCAGCGGCCACGACGTCTGGCGCGACCCGGTCGAGGTGAAGTCCCGCATCGGCGTCCTGCCCGAGGGCCTGCGGCTCTTCGAGCGTCTTTCGGGGCGTGAACTCCTCGCCTACACGGGCCGGTTGCGCGGCGTCCCCGGTGACGAGGTCGACAGCAGGGCCACCCAGCTGCTGGACGTCCTCGACCTGGCGGGTGCCCAGCACAAGCTCGTCATCGACTACTCGACGGGCATGCGCAAGAAGATCGGGCTCGCCGCCGCCCTGCTGCACAACCCCGAAGTGCTCTTCCTCGACGAACCGTTCGAGGGCGTCGACCCCGTGTCGGCCCAGACCATCCGAGGAGTCCTGGAGCGCTACACCGGCTCGGGGGCGACCGTCGTCTTCTCCAGCCATGTGATGGAGCTCGTCGAATCGCTCTGCGACTGGGTGGCCGTCATGGCGGCGGGCACCATCCGCGCCCAGGGCACGCTCGACCGGGTCCGCGGCGACGCGCCCTCGCTGCAGAGCGCCTTCCTGGAACTCGTCGGAGCGGGCGACCGCGACCACGGTACGGCCCTGGACTGGCTCGGCGGTGCCCGATGAGCGTGCTCGACGCCCCGGCCGCCTCCGGAACCCCGGCGTACCGCCCGGCCGGTGCCAGGGAACTGGTCCCCGTCCTCGTACGCCTCAAGCTCGCCCTGCTCCGCAACGGGCTGCGGCAGTCGGCCGGCCGCCGGGCCGTGTACATCGCCTCCGTCGTCGCCACCCTGCTCGTCGCCCTCGGCCAGCTGGCCGGTCTGATCGCGCTGCGCGGCCACGCCCACGTGGGCTCCCCCGTCGTGCTGCTGGCCGCGGTGCTGGCGGCCGGCTGGGCCGTGATGCCGCTCTTCTTCGCCGCCGGTGACGAGACCCTCGACCCGAGCCGTCTGGTGATGCTGCCGTTGCGGCCCCGGCCCCTGACCGCCGCGCTCCTGGTCTCCTCGCTGGTCGGCATCGGTCCGCTGTTCACGCTCTGTCTGGCGGCCGGTTCGGTGATCGCGACGGCGCACGGGCCGGTGGCGGTGGTGTTCGCCGTTCTGGCGGCCCCGCTGACCCTGCTGATCTGCGTCGCGCTGGCACGGGCCGTCGCCACGGCCAACACCCGGCTGCTGACCTCCCGCAAGGGCCGTGATCTGGCGGTGCTCAGCGGGCTGGTGATCGCGGTCGGGATCCAGGGTGTCAACTTCGGCGTGCAGCGACTCGGCCGGGCCGGCGGCCTCTCCGCGCTCGACCCGGCGGCGGACGTGGTGCGCTGGCTGCCGCCCGCCTCGGCGATCGGTTCCGTGGACTCCGCGTCCCAGGGGGCGTACGGACGGGCCGCCGTGCAACTGCTGCTGGCGGCGGCCGCGCTGGTCCTGCTGGTGGTGGTGTGGCGGCGCAGCCTGGAGAAGCTGATGACGGCTCCGGACGGCTCGACGCTCTCCGCCGCCGAACCTGCCGGGAAAGCCGGGACTGCCGGGACTGCCGGAAGGAAGTCCGTCCGGAAGGGCTCCGGTCTGTGGGCGCTGTTCCCCGAGGGCCGCACGGCCACGGTGGCACAGCGCAGTCTGCGGTACGTCGCGCGGGACCCGAAGACCAAGGCCGCCTGGGTGACGGCGCTGGCGATCGGGCTGATCGTGCCGCTGCTCAACGCCTTGCAGGGCACCGGGTCGGTCTACTTCGCGTGCTTCGGCGCCGGGATGCTCGGCATCCAGATGTACAACCAGTTCGGTCAGGACACCTCGGCGTTCTGGATGGTGGCGCTGACGATCTCCTCGACCCGTGACGCGTACCTCGAACTGCGGGCGCGGGCACTGGCCCTGCTGTTGATCACCCTCCCGTACACAGTCGTGGTCACGGTCCTGACCGCCGCGGTGCTCGGGGAGTGGGAGGTGCTGCCGGGGGTCATGGGGCTGTCGCTCGCGCTGCTGGGCGCGATGCTGGCGACGGGTGCGGTGGCCTCGGCGAACTTCCCGTACTCGATCCCGCAGGACGGTGCGTTCAAGAACGTGGCGCCCGGACAGGCCGGGCTCGCCTGGATCTCCATCTTCGGCGGCATGGTCTCGGCGGCGCTGCTGTGCGCCCCCGTGATCGGTCTGACGGTCTGGATGCATCTCGCCGACGCGGAGGGCCTGTTGTGGCTCCTGGTGCCGGTGGGTGCGGTGTACGGGGCGCTGATCGCCTGGGCCGGGCTGCGGGTCGCGGCGCCCCGCACGGCGGACCGCCTGCCCGAGATCCTTTCGGCGGTCAGCAAGGGGTGACGGGCGGGCCGCTCCGGTGCTCTACGGGGCCACCGGTTCCCGGTCGTCCTGGGCATCCTCGGCAAGCTGCTCCAGAAAGGGTTCGACCGCGGCGCGCCAGCCCTCGGGCCGGTCGTAGTGGACGAGATGGCCGGCGTCGGCCACCTCCGCGTACTGCCCGCGCGGCAGCACCCGGACCATCTCCTGGGCCTCCGCCCGGCCCAGCTCGCCGTCCAGACCGCGGAGCACCAGAGTGGGGCACCTGACCTGCGCCAGCTCCTCCCAGTGCGCGTCGTAGACCCAGGTGGCGCGAGAGGTGAGCATCTGGCGGCGGGAGAAGACGGGCCGCCATCCGTCGGCGCGCTCCGCCATCACCTCGGCGAAGAACTCGCCACGGGACGGGTTGGGGCGCTCCACCCAGGGGTCGTCCTCGCCGAACCACTTCCGTACGTCGGACAGGGTGGCGAACGGAACCGGCCAGGAGTCGAACCAGTCCTCCCACTCCCGCTGCGAGGCCACGCCACGCGCGGAGGGCCGCATGTCGCAGATGACCAGGGCGCGGACGAGGTCGGGGCGCTTCGCGGCGAGCTGCCAGGCGGTGAGCGCTCCCATCGAATGCCCGATGAGGGTGACCGGGGCGAGGCCGAGCTGCTCGATCGCGGCCTCGGCGTCGGCGACGTACGCCTCGCGGGTGTACGGCCCCTCGGCCGGCTTGTCGCTGCGACCGTGTCCACGCTGGTCGAGGCCGACCGCCCGGTGCCGCTCGGCGAGCCAGCGGGTGGTCGAGGCCCAGTGCGAGGCCCGGCCCATCAGTCCGTGGAGGAGTAGGACTCCCCCGGCCCGGTCGGCTTCCGCGCGCCCCTTGGGCGGGTCGGCGAACTCCCAGGCCGCGAGGCTTATGCCGTCGGTTCCGGTCACATCGATGCGTCGCACCATCGTTTCTGGCACCCCCTTCTGGTCCCTTGATCACCATGTGGTCGCGCCGGCCAGACTATCGAACCTTTATTCGAAAACTGGGCTCCGGCACAGAACACCGCTCGTTCGAGTGACCGTCTCCCAGGATTGACGTCGGCCACGGAGGGGAGATCTTCTGCGGGAGGCGGGCCACTCGGGGATGAGGGCTCGCGGGAACCGACCTTGAGAGCTCGGGGCTCCAGGTCGTCACAGGGGAGGAAAGGCCCCGGCGCCTTGCGGCGCCGGGGCCATCCGTCGTCCCGGGGCATCCGTCGGTCCCGGGCCATCCGTCGGTCCTGGGGCATCCGTCGGTCCGGGAACCTGCGCCGTTCCGGGGACCTGCACCGTTCCGGAGCCCTCCGCCGTCGGGGCCGTCCGTCGTTCCGCAGCGACCGGCCCGGGGGCGCGACTCGGACATCGAGGGGCGCGCGACAACCGCGTGCGCCGGGGCGTACGGACACGGTGGAGGCATCCCCTCGGCCGCGTCCACGGAACGGGCCCGCGGAACCACGACAGCCCTCTCCCGGTGTGCAGGCCGGACATGCCAGTACGACGGGCGCATTCCCTGCTCCCCTCCCCGACCGCACGGCCAGATGGCCGGCACTCTCAGGTATCCCTGCGCGACAGCCTGGCACGCGATCCGTCCGGGCGCTGCAATTCCGGACGGAAAAACGGAAAACGGACGTCAGCAACCACTGATCGTCCGCTGTCCGCGCCTCGGCGCCTACTCACATACGGAGCATCGCCGCGTCCGGAAATGCGCCCGGTTCACCACTCGCCCGCGTCCAGCGCCGGTGCACAGGGGCGCACCGACGCACACGTCAGCACCCGGCGCCCGGCGCCCAGCACCCGGTGCTCGGGCCGGGGCGCAGCGCTCGGCGCCCGCCACCCGGCCGGCGCTCGGGCCGAGCGGTGGAGTGCCCAGCGCTCGCCCAGGGCTCAGCGCTTCGCCACGAACACGTGCGAAGCCACTTCCGCGTCGAGCTCCGCCGCCTCGCCACTGCTGCCGACCAGGACCCCGCCGGCCGACTGCGTCACGCTGACCACGGAACCGGGCTGCACGCCCGCCCGCCGCAGCGTGTACATCAGCTGGGCGTCCGTCTGGATCGGCTCTCCGATCCGGCGGACCACCACCGTCTTGCCGTCCGCGCCCGGGTCGAGCTCCGAGAGGCTGACCATGCCCTCGTCGATGAACGGATCGGCCTCGGCCTTCTCGCCCAACTCCTCGAGGCCCGGAATGGGATTCCCGTAAGGAGACTCCGTCGGGTGACGCAGCAGCTCCAGCACCCGCCGCTCCACCGCCTCGCTCATCACGTGTTCCCAGCGACATGCCTCGGCGTGGACCTGCTCCCACTCCAGGCCGATCACGTCGACGAGCAGGCACTCGGCGAGCCGGTGCTTGCGCATCACGCGGGTCGCCAGCCGGCGCCCCTCATCCGTCAGCTCCAGGTGCCGGTCCCCCGCGACCTGCACCAGGCCGTCGCGCTCCATCCGCGCCACCGTCTGGCTGACGGTCGGACCGCTCTGGTCCAGCCGTTCAGCGATCCGGGCGCGCATGGGGACCACGCCTTCCTCTTCGAGTTCGAGGATGGTGCGGAGATACATCTCCGTCGTGTCGATCAGTCCGGACATTCGTGCCCCTCGATGCAGTCGTGCGCTGGCCCTCGTCCAATTCTGACGCATCGCGCCGACAACCGTGCCTCACCGTCCGAAGGAGCCCTTCCGGCAAGGCCGGGAACGGCCCGCGCGGTATTGACATGTCACTGGTCCAGACCGCAACGTGATCGGCGGTACGGACGCCCCCTGGACACCCCACTCCGCCGGAAAGGCCCTACTCGATGAGCGAAAGCAAGCTGGCCCGTCAGTTCCTCGACGCAGCGATCGGCCTGCTGGAGCGCGTGCGCGACGAGGAGTCCGGCTCCATCGCGGCAGCCGGTGACGCGATCGCCGACACCGTCGTCGCGGGCGGCAGGCTCTTCGCCTTCGGCGCCGGGCACTCCTCGCTGGCCGCCCAGGACGTCGTCTACCGCGCGGGCGGGCTCGCGCTCATGAACGTGCTGGCCGTCCCCGGCACCCTAGGCGTCGACGTCATGCCGGCGACTCTCGGCTCGGCCCTGGAGCGGGTCGACGGCCTCGCGGGCGCGGTGCTCGACTCCAGCCCGGCGAAGCCGGGCGACGTCCTCGTGATCATCTCGCTGTCCGGACGCAACGCCCTGCCGGTGGAGATGGCGATGAACGCCCGCGCCCTGGGCCTGAAGGTCATCGGAGTCACCTCGGTCGCGTACGCGGAGGGCACCCGGTCCCGGCACAGCTCGGGCGGTTTCCTGCGGGACCACTGCGACATCGTCCTGGACAGCAAGATCGCGATCGGCGACGCGGAGCTGGACGTCGACGGCATCGAGGCCCCCTTCGCCCCCGCGTCGACCGTCGTCACCAGCGCGATCATGCAGGCGATGATGGCCGCCGCCTCGGAACGGCTGCTGGAGCGGGGCGTCGAGCCGCCGCTGCTGCGGTCGGGCAACGTCGACGGGGGCCACGAGTGGAACGGCCGGGTCATGACGGAGTACGCGGACCGGATCTTCTACCGGCACTGAGCGCCCGGCCGGGGGGCGGGCCGCGGTACGGGCGACCGGGGGCGGGCCGCGGTACGGCCGGGGCCCGCACACGGGGTGAGCGCCCGCCCCCGGCACGGCTTCCGTCCTCAGGCGCCGGGCGGGCCGGCGCTCACCGCCCGGTGCAGGTCCACCGACGCCGCAACCCGGTCCGCCACGCTCTCCGCGTACACCGCGTCCGGGCGCTCGAACGCGGCGCGGTGCGACGAGCGCAGGAACGTCACCACGCCCAGCGTCCGCCCCCGGCTCCGCAGCACCACGCACAGCGCGTGCACCGAGCCGGCCGGCCACCGGCGCTCCGCCGCCCACTCCCCCGCCGCCTGCGCCGAACCGGCCCCCGCCGAGGCCCGTACCGACCCCGTGCGGTCCACCGCCTGAAGGGCCGGGTGCCCCGGCGCGTACCGCAGCGGGATGCCTCCCCCGGCCACCGGCAGGCACGGCCCCGGCTCGTCGGACGGGGTCTGCGCGGCGCGCACCAGCCGCTCGCCCGCCACCAGGTCGATCAGCGCATGGTCGGCGAAGCCCGCGAGGGCGTAGTCCAGCGACGACGTGGCCGCCTCCATCGGGTCCTCGCACTCGGCGGCCGACCGTGACGCCCGGTGCAGCTGGTTCGACCGGAACCGCGCCCGGTCCGCTTCCTGGGCCGCCAGCTTCGCCGCGGTCACGTCCTGGAACAGCCAGCCGACACCGAGTGGCACCGGCTCCTCCGCGAGCGGGGAGGCCAGCCGCAGGAAGCCGCTGCGCCAGCAGCGCCGCCGGTCGCCCTCGCCCGTGCGCAGCGTCACCCACAACTCGGCGGGGGAGGGTGGGGCGCCCTCGGCCAGCACGTGCTGGAGGGCGCCCTCCAGGTCCTCGACACCCTGCACGATCAGCTCGCCGAGGGGCCGGCCGAGCAGCGCCGTACGGCCACCGCCCAGCGCACGGGCCGCGTGTCGGTTGACGACGGTGGGCCGCAGGTCCACGTCGACGAGGACCACACCCCATGACGCGTCCTCGAACAGCGCCTCGCTCAGCGCGATGGACCGCTCCAGATCGATCTGCGCATGGACCTCGCTGAACGCGCAGTACACCCCGGCGGGCTTCCCGTCCGCGCCCCGCACCCCGGCCGACTGGGTCCGCACCAGCACCCGCCCGCCGTCCTTGCGCAGCAGCGCGAACTCGTGCACCCGGCGCCCGGCCCCGTCCATGACGGCCATCAGCCGCCCCTGCACCTCGCCCGCGTCCGCCCGCCGCACGGCCCACCCGGCGAACCCCGGCCGGCCCACGGCCTCCTCGGCCGACCAGCCGAGGATCCGCTCGGCCTCGCGGTTCCAGTGGGTGACGGTGCCGTCGGCGTCGAAGGCACACAGGGCGGCGTCCATGCCGTCGAGGAGGGCCGCCAGCAGCTCCGCCCCGGGAATCGGTTCGGGACCGAGAGCATCGGTCGTTCCGCTGCTCGTGGAAGCACTCATCCCCGGACCCCCTGCAGGCCGCGTCCGTCATTGCCGCACGTCAGACCATTGAACTCGAACGTGACGCAGCACACATCGACTTCCCGGAAATCGCCGGAAATCCATGGCTCCGATAATTCGGTTGTCCGGAGCGGGAGAGCTTCCTAGGCTGCTGCCACACGCAGAAAGGAGGTGTTCCGGAAGTGATTTCTTCTCGGACTCGTGAGGTGACTGCGGGCTGACGCCCGTTGTCGCGCTCTTTGCAGTGCAGGCCGGTCATCGGCCAATCCCAAGCAGTCACCGACCCGCAGGCTCGCCGGTATGTCCGGCCGGCTCCTCCGCAAGGAGGGACCAGAGCCTGCGGGTTTCTGCATGTCGGGGCCGGCGCCCTCCCCGGCACGGGCGGCGCCCCTCCCTGGCATGGGGCCGACGCGTGACTCTCCCCGACATGGGTGGCGCCGCCCCGACACGGGAGGCGCCACCCGCGACACGGGCTGCGGCACCGTCCTACGGGCACAGCCTCTCGACGCGCCACCCGGCGTCCCCCGCCTCCCGCACGTACCGCAGCCGGTCGTGGAGCCGGTTCTCATGGCCCTGCCAGAACTCGATCGTGTCGGGAACGACGCGGAAGCCGCCCCAGTGCGGGGGCGCCGGGACCTTCTCGCCCTCCGGGTAGCGGGCCGCGAGGTCCTCGTAGCGGTGGAGCAGCTCCTCGCGGGAGGCGATCACCGTGGACTGGTCGCTGGCCCAGGCGCCGAGCTGGGAGCCGTGGGGCCGGGTACGGAAGTAGGCGACGGTCTCCTCGCGGGGGACCCGGGCCGCGGTGCCGGTGACGATGACCTGGCGGGCCAGCGGGTGCCAGGGGAAGAGGAGCGCCACATGCGGGTTGGCGGTCAGCTCGCGGCCCTTGCGGGACCCGTAGTTGGTGAAGAAGACGAAGCCGCGCTCGTCGTACATCTTCAGCAGCACCGTGCGGGAGGACGGCAGGCCTTCGGGGGTCGCCGTGGAGACCACCATGGCGTTCGGCTCGTGGAGCATGCCGCCTGCGGCGACCTGCCGGAACCAGTGGGCGAACTGCCGCATCGGATCGGCGGCGAGACCGTCCTCGGTGAAGGCCTCGGAACGGTACTGCTCGCGCATCGCGGCCGGATCGGTGGTGGAATCGGAGGAGGAGTCTGCGGTGGGCACGGTGTCATCCTGCCGCAGCGGCCGCGTCCACCGGCAAGGAGGTCCGCCACCGCCGTTCCGGGTGCGACGGGGAAGCTGTGCCGGTTGTCACGCTTCCCGGTCACGTCGGAACCCGCCAGTATCTTGGGTGGGCCCCGGAGCCCGCCCGCAGCCGCCGACCGAGGGAGCCGTCTGATGTCCGACTTCGTACCCGGACTCGAAGGAGTCGTCGCGTTCGAAACGGAAATCGCCGAACCCGACAAGGAAGGCGGTTCGCTGCGTTACCGAGGCGTCGACATCGAGGATCTCGTCGGCCATGTGTCGTTCGGCCATGTGTGGGGGCTGCTGGTCGACGGGGCGTTCAGTCCCGGTCTGCCGCCCGCCGAGCCGTTCCCGATCCCGGTGCACTCCGGCGACATCCGCGTGGACGTCCAGTCCGCCCTGGCGATGCTGGCGCCCGTGTGGGGCCTGAAGCCACTGCTGGACATCGACGAGGAGACCGCCCGCAACGACCTGGCGCGGGCCGCCGTCATGGCGCTGTCGTACGTCGCGCAGTCCGCGCGGGGACAGGGCCGGCCGATGGTCCCGCAGAGCGAGATCGACAAGGCCGGATCCGTTGTGGAGCGGTTCATGATCCGCTGGCGCGGTGAGCCGGATCCCCTGCATGTGAAGGCCGTCGACGCGTACTGGACGTCGGCCGCCGAGCACGGCATGAACGCCTCGACGTTCACCGCCCGCGTCATCGCCTCCACCGGCGCCGATGTGGCCGCCGCGCTGTCCGGCGCGGTGGGCGCGATGTCGGGCCCGCTGCACGGCGGCGCCCCGTCCCGCGTCCTCGGCATGATCGAGGAGATCGAACGGACCGGGGACGCCACCGCGTACGTGAAGCGGGCCCTGGACAGGGGCGAACGCCTGATGGGCTTCGGCCACCGCGTCTACCGCGCCGAGGACCCCCGCGCACGGGTCCTGCGCCGTACCGCCGAAGAGCTCGGCGCGCCGAGGTTCGAGGTGGCGCTGGCGCTGGAGAAGGCCGCGCTGGAGGAGCTGCACGCCCGGCGCCCGGACCGGGTGCTGGCGACGAACGTGGAGTTCTGGGCGGCGATCATGCTGGACTTCGCGGAGATTCCGGCACCCATGTTCACATCGATGTTCACGTGCGCGCGCACGGCGGGCTGGTCGGCGCACATCCTGGAACAGAAGCGGACGGGGCGCCTGGTGCGGCCGTCGGCCACGTACATCGGGCCGGGAACACGTAGCCCTCGGGAGATCCCGGGGTTCGATCAGCTGGCCGACCTGGGGAACTGACCGGCCGGGGCCAAAGTGCGGGCGACGGGACCGCTGTGACACACCATGCGGCCCCACGACGCCACCCAAGGGCTGTCCCGCATTTCCTGGTCGTGCGCCCGCCAGGAATTGCGGGACAGCCCTTGGGTCGCTCTCGCCGAGACGCTGGGCGCCGAACTCGTCACGGTTGACCGCACGTTCACGCAGACCCCCGCCCCCCCATCGCGCGGTGCAAACCTGCGCGACGACTGACACAGTGCGACGCGACGACCGACGTACGGCGCGGAGGGCCCGTCCAGCGACGTGACGGCGGTGGGGGCATCGGCACGCCGAGCCGTGCCGCACCCGTCGCAAACCTGTGGCGCGCCTGTGTCATTTCCACCCCATTCTGAGATGCGTCACGGCGCGCCCCGGTGACAACCGCCACCGAGGCGCGCCGCTCACGCACATCCGGTCACAGGGCCGGAGGTGTCGTCCGGTCGTTGAACGCTCCGGCTGTCCTACGGGGGCGGCCCTCACTGCCAGTTAGGTCAAAATGACACGCACGGGACGCATCTTCTCCGCAGTCGCTCTCACCACCGTGGCGCTCGGGCTCACGGCCTGCAATGACGGCGACGACTCGTCATCGGCGCAGGAGTCGCCGTCGGCCTCCGCCCCGGCATCGCCCGACCCGGCATCGTCGGACCCGGGCAGCGAGAGCCCGTCCGCGGACCCGAGCGGCGACGACGCCGCTCCGGCCGGTGGCGATGTCACCGCACCGGGCACGAAGCTCAAGGTCGGTGACCGGGCGGTCCTGCCGTTCAAGTACGGGACGGAGAAGAAGGGCACCATCGCCGTGACGGTCAAGGCGATCGAGAAGGGCGCCGAGGCCGACATGGCCCCGTTCGGCGCGAAGGCGAAGGGCATGACGCCCTATTACATCCGGCTGAAGGTGGAGAACGTCGGCGGCACCGACCTGTCGTACGCGTCGCTGAGGCTGCGCGGCAAGCTGGCGGGCGGCGCCCCCACGGGCGTCATCCTGATCGGCGACCTGCCGGGCAAGTGCGACAACGAGACGGCCCCCCGCGACTTCACCACCAAGGGCGCGTCGTACGAGACCTGCTCGCTCAGCGCCTCGAAGACCGATCCCATCGCGGCCGCCGAGTTCGACGAGGGTGACGCGTACAGCGACAGCCCGGTCCTCTGGACCAGCTGACCTTCTTTTCCCGTGGCCGCGGCGCCGGGCATCTCGTCCTTGACGACATGCCCGGCCGGCGGCCACTCGCCTTCGGGGCGCCGGTGTACGGGCCCGAAGGGAATTCCGCGGAAGGAGTCAGAGGATTTCGATGTCCTTGACCCGCGGCGGGTTGTTCGGGAACGTGATGTCGGTCCACCGGTCGATGCGGATCGAGTCACCGTTCACGTCGTAGTAGATGAGGTCGTTGTTGCCCGTGGAAATGCGGTCGATCCACCAACTCCCGAAACCGGTCCGGCCCTTGTTCGCATAGCAGTCCACACTGGTGGCGCCGTTCAGGTGGGACCAGATCTTCAGGAAGTTCTCCCCGCCACGGCACTCGATGTGGTCGATGGCGACGGCGTTGCTCGTGGGCATCATCATCGTGACCGCTGCGGTGGCGGCGATCGCCACACCCAGGGAACGGGCAGCCCTCTTCGTCTTCGAAATCACAAGATCCCCTTCATCCGAATTTCGCCATCCGGCACCACGCCTCCGGTCATCAGTCCTCGACCTTCGACATTGAGCCGCCAGCATTCAACCTTCGACTTTCGAACGGAAAGGCCAAGCGTCGGCGCGGGGAACGAAAAGGCATCGAAAATCCATTCGCCCGTCGCACATTGTCGCCATTGCCGCCCTTTTTCCTGCTTTACGAAGATCGCGCAGGGCGGCTGCATATAGCAATCACCCACGACTCCCCGGTCCGGAAATAGACCCCTAAATGTCCAGATCGAGACATCAGGGAGCTTTGCCGTTTTTCTGCCTCCTGACAGAAAGGCGGGGCAGGGCAGGACGCGTAGGGGCGGCGAGGTCGAGTGGGGATGGCGAGGCCGGGGGACTGCGGGGCCTGGTGGGACCGGCCGGCACGCGTACGGTTCCGGGCGGCCGGGCCGTGTCCGGGCGGCCGGGCCGTGTCGGGGCGGCCCGGGGCGCTCCAGGGCGCCCCGAGCCCCGCCGCGTCAGGGTCTGTACAAAGCCTCCGGCTACAACTCCCGGCCAGAACTCTCCCGCTACAGCCTTCCGGCTACAGCTTTCCGGCGAGGAGCGCGGTGCGGTGGCCGCCCAGTCTGCGGCCGATCTCCCGGGTGAAGCCGGACGTCAGCTCCGCCCAGCCCCAGAACGTGAACCCGAGGTTCCCGCACGCGTAGTAGTCGTCCTCCCAGCTCCACCGGTCGATCCCGGAGGCGCCTTCACAGGACGGACAGTGCACGATCCCTTCGCCGCCGCGTTCGGCCCAGTCGTGGAACCGCCCTCTGAAGGGTTCCCAGGCGGACTCGATGGGCTCCCACACCTCGTCGACCAGCCGGATCTCGGTCCGGCAGAGCGGGCAGACGGCCGCGCCCGCGTCTCCCTGGCCGCTGTCGAAGACCGTGCGGCCGGTCTGGACGTGCAGCCCGTTGGACCACAGGTCGACCGGGTCCGGGTCGTCGACGGCCTTGGTGAAGTGCGGGCCGGGTGCGTGCCCGTATCCGTCACCGCCCAGGACGCAGTCGGTGCGCTCGGCGGCCACGATGCCTTCGGCGATCAGCCAGTCCAGGACCCGGGCCCCGAGCTCCTGGGCATCCCGCTCGGTGGCGTCGAGGTCGACGACCGTCTGGAAGTAGTCCCCCACGATTCCCCCAGCTCCTCAGCGGCCCACGTGTGCGGTGAAAGCGGCCCAAGCGGCGACCTCGACGCACCGGCCGCCCTCGTCACCGCTGTAACTGGACTTGAACCACGCGCGTGCAGTGCTCATCGGTCTCGGCCTCCCAGCAGACGGTCCAGCAGGCCCGGGGTGGCTTCCGGCCTGAGGGCCTGAGCTCGCAGCATCGCATATTTCTGGGACAGGATGCTGATCTCATCAGGGTCGGAGACGAGCATGCGAGGACGCGACCGTCTCCACCTGGATGCCTACCGCATCGGCCAGTTGAGCCTGGGTGAGGCCGGCCGCGACGCGGAACCGGACTTCACGCCTCGGCGACCCGTACAGAAGATATGTACGAGCTCCCGCGGCTCGAAGCCCGAAGCTCGCATCTCGGGTCCCGAGCTTCGAGCTTCGAGACGCGAGACGCGAGCCCCAAGCTTCGACTGACGGGAGGGGCTGTTCACCCGTTCGAGGGGCGGTGGGGCGGGTCGGGCCCGGAGCTTGAGACCCGAGATACGAGCTTCGAGATGCGAGCCGCGAGATTCGAGCGCCTTCTTTTAACCGGCCACTGAATACAGGGGGGTTGGGGAAACCTCCCCTACCTCCCTGCCCGTAACGGCGAGCAAGTATGACTAATGGTGACGGCTTGCGACAGAGCGTCGCGACTGTCTACGGTGCGAGAACAAAGCGACCCCGACCGGTGTAATCAGCACCGAGCCGGGGTCTGACCCCAAGATCGAAAAGGCGATCCCGTGGCTTCCCAGGATTTTAGTCCCGCCCTGCCCGCGCCCGCAGTGGCGGCCCCGTACCCGATGGCCCAGCCCGGCTACGGCAAGCGCTCCACCCCGGACCAACTCCCTCCTCATCCTGATGACTTCGCTCTGCTGCCCGTGCGCGAGCGGTACATCGCGGGGTTCATCGACCACCTTCCCGAGGGCGCGTCGATGAGCGTGAAATGCCTCGCCAAACAGATCCCGCTCTACGGCCAGCAGGCCATCGCCTCCGCCCTGACCGCCCTGTCGGTGGCCGGGCACCTGCGCCGCGTGCGATGCGCGATCGGTGTCGGCGACGAGACGCGATGGGTGTTCCGCACCTTCTGGTCCCGCACCGCCCAGGACAGCGAGTGGTGGGCCGCCCATCTCACGCTGGGAACACCCCAGCCGGTACCCACCTCGATGCCCGCGCCCGTATCCGGGCCCGTGGTCCCCGAGCCCAAGCCGATCCCCGTGGCGGTCCCCGTACCGCGTGCCGCCCCCGAACCGGTGCCGGTGCCGGTGCCGGAGGCTTCCTCGCCCGCGTATCTGGCGCTCGCCCGGCTCGGCCACCTCGACACACGGCTCACGCTCTCCGCCGACGACTGCACGGCCCTCCAGGAACTCGCCGAACGCTGGTTCGCCCACGGCGTGAACGCCGACTACCTCACCAGCGCCCTCACCGCCGGACTGCCCGCCCACGTCGACTCACCCATCGGCTTCGTCCGCCGACGCCTCATCGACAAACTCCCGCCCGCCCTGCCCACCACACCCACCCCGCCCCCGGCCGGAACCCCCACCCCGCGCGTGATGATGGAATGCACCGACTGCGGCGCCCCCGGCCCCGCCGCAGCACTCCCCGACGGCCTCTGCCGCCCCTGCCGCCAGCCCAAGACCCACACGGAGACCACGGTGGCACCCCCCGCCGAACGCGACGTCACCACACTCGTCGCCGGACTCCGCGACCTCCTCAAAACCCCCTGAGCCGGATACCTCCGAGCGGCCACGGCGCCCCATGATCCTGAGGCAAGGTTGCCAGTGCCCGTATTGCACGATTCACTTGCGCACATACCCAGAAAATCGCGGGGCGGAGGGCACACGCATGCTGCTGAACTTCAGAGTGTCGAATCATCGCTCCGTCCGCGAGGAACAGGAGCTCCAGCTCTATCCCGCCTATGATGCGGACCGCCCTCCGGGCACGGACTGGGCCGCCGTCCCCGTGGCCGGACTGTTCGGAGCCAACGCGGCCGGCAAGTCGAACCTCATCGGCGCGCTGGAGTACATGGCGGGGATGGTCCTGAACTCGCATCGTGACGCGGAGCCCGGCGACGGCATCACCCGCAGCGTGTTCCGTCTGGACGCCGCCGCAGCCGAGGAGCCGTCCTGGTACGTGGTGGATCTGGTGTTGGACGGGGTTCGCCACACCTACGGCTTCAGCGTCGACGACGAGCGCGTGCTCGACGAATGGCTGTACAGCTACCCGCACGGCAAGAAGCGCAAGATCTTCGAGCGTGCCGAGGGAGAAGTGAGTCCGGGCGACTCGCAGGCCAGACGTGAGCTGGAACTGGTCGAGAACATCACCGAACCGAATGTCCTCTTCCTGACAATGGCCGCGCGCTCCAGGCAGAAGGACTTCCGTCCTGTCTACGACTGGTTCGCCACAAGCCTGAGATTCAGCGGGGGCGGCGGGTCCTCACGGGGGGCTGCTCCCGGAGAGCCGGGGTCGGCCTGGGACACTCCCGGCCTCCTGGCCCTCCTGCGCTCGGCCGACCTCGGGATCGAGGAGTACGGGACGGAGGTGCAGGTCATGGACGAGGAGGCGCTGCGCCGTCTGTACGACGGTCGGGTGCCCCGGCGTGAGCTCGCCAGGCTGGAGGAATCCGGACCCCGCGAGGCCGTGCGCCCGTGGATCGGCCATCGAGGGCGGACCGGCGTCGTCCGCATGGAGCTCCACGAGGAGTCCGCAGGCACCCGGGCGCTGCTGGAACAGGCCCCGCGATTCCTGTCCGTGCTGAGTCGGGGCGGCACCTTCATCGTCGATGAGATCGACTCCAGCCTGCACCCGCTGCTCACCACCCAGCTCATCAAGCTCTTCCAGGAACCGGCCACCAACCCTCGCGGCGCACAACTCGTCTTCACCTCCCACGACGCCAGCTTGCTCGGCCGTGCCGACGGCGAGGACATCCTCAAGCGGGATCAGGTGTGGTTCGTGGAGAAGGACCAGCACGGCGAGACGAGGCTGTTCTCCCTGTCCGAGTTCAAACCACGCACCGGAGAGAACCACGAGCGCCGCTATCTGGGCGGCAGCTACGGCGGAGTGCCCTTCATCGACGAGAGTTTCGCCAAGGCCCTGGCGACACGGGGAGTACGGCATGGCACGGCAAGCTAAGCCGGACGGACGCAAGCGTCCGTCCCGTGAGTCACAGCTCGGAAGGAAGACCGGACTTCGTTCCCCGCGCCTGCGCTTATTGGTCGTCTGCGGCGCCGAGGTGACCGAACACGACTACGTCCAGGGCCTCAAGAGCGCTGTCCGGAACCCTGCCGTATCGGTCAGGATCGTGAAGCATCCCCGGGCCCCCTCTCAAGTCGTCGCGCACACGACGAGGCTGCTCCAGGAGGCCGGCGACGCCTACGACGAGGCGTGGTGCGTCCTGGATGTCGATGTTTCACCGACATCGACCAGGCCCTGCGTGAGGCCGACCGCAGCGGCATCGGCGTCGCTCTGTCCAACCCTTGCTTCGAAGTGTGGCTGCTCCTGCACTTCACGGATCACCGCAAGCACGCACCCTCGTACAACCAGCTGGTTCCCCTGCTGAACAAGCACGCTCCGGGCAGCTACTCCAAGACCGGTCTGGACTTCCGTCACTACGCAAGCGGCTGGCGCGAGGCGGTCCGCCGGGCGAAGAAGCTTGCCCCGGAGGGCAAGGAACAGGGGGTCAATCCCTCCACAGGCATGTGGAGACTCGCTCGTGCCATCGGAGGGCCCGAGTAGGCGCCCCCACCCGCCGCCCGGAGTCACCCGTCCGGCATCCTCGCGTCAGGGACGGTTCAGCCCCCACGTCTGGAGGACGAACGGCCGTCCCTTCTCCTCGCCCTCGATCAGGGGTACGTCGAGGAGGCTGAAGCCCGTCTTCCTCGCCACCGCGACGCTGGACGTGTTCTCGGCCTCCAGCTCCAGGATCACCCGCTCGACGCCCAGTTCCTCGAAGGCGTACGCGGCCATCACCCGCACCGCCCGCGCGGCCAGGCCCTGGCCCCGGTGTGCGGGGCCGACCGCGTAACCGATCTCCGTGCCCTCGGGGGCGCGCCGCAGCATCACCTCGCCCAGGGCCGCGCCGCCGTCGGTGGTGATGGCGAGCAGGATGGTCGTGCCCTCCACGCGCAGCTGACGGGCCCTGTCCAGCCGGGTGCGGGCGGCAGCGTCGTCGAACGGGGAGACGATCGGCGTCCAGTGCGCGACATCGGGGTGGTCGAAGAGCTCCGGCATCGCGGCCAGGTCCGCCTCCGTCCAGTCGCGCAGGACGAGGCCCTCGCCCGTGAGCTCGATGCGTTCGGGGAAGGGCGATGCGGTGGTACTCATGGCGCGGGACCTCCTGGGCCGGTTCAGGACGAGGAAGGATATCCACGGTCCTCAACGGCCCGCGAACGCCCCCTCGGCGCTTCTGGGCCCTCCCGGCCGGGGTCTACCCGGTCTTCCCGTACCGCACGAAGGCCGCGACGGCACCGGGTGCGACAGCGATCAGCGCGATGAGCGTCAGAGCCTTCTGGGGCGACGGGCCGCTGTAGCTGTCCGACACCTCGATGTCGGCACTGAGCATGTAGGTGACGAAAACGATGAGGGCGGAAACGGCCAGAACGCCCAACCCCCATGACTTGCCGGCTGCGGGTGTGGGACGGGGCACCCGTGCGACCAGCCACCACACGAACGCGAAGATCACGGCAACTAAGTAGATGACGCTCATCGTTGACCCCCTGAACCGACGGCGAAGCGGAGGAGACGACAGTGCCACGCATCGCGAGCGACGTCACCCCCGCCAATCAGCCACCAGGACACGGGACGAAGCCGGGACGACGCAGGACCGGATCCGTCCCCGCGCCTCACCCCGCCTCCTCACCCCAGCGCCTCGTCCAGCAGGACCGCCCACTGCGCGACGACCCTCCGGCGGCGCGCGGTGTCGTCGGTGAGGACGTTGGCGAGGCCCAGGCCGCGGGCCATGTCGAGGAGGCCCTGGACCGTTTCCCTCACACCGGGGCGGGATTCGTCGGCGTTCAGGAGGGCGACCGCGATGCGGTGGGTCTCGCGGCCCACCCGGGCTTCGAGTTCGGTGACGCGGGGGCGGAGCTGTTCCTCGTTGGAGGCGGCGACCCAGAGTTGCAGGGCGGCGCGGAACAGCGGGCCCGTGTAGAGGTCGACCAGGGCGGCGACGACGACGGCGCGGTCCTCGCCGGGGAGGGCGCGCAGGGCGGCGGAGCGTTCCTCGGCGACGTATTCGACGGCTCCGGTGAACAGGTCCTCGCGGGTGGGGAAGTGGTGCTGGGCGGCGCCGCGCGAGACGCCGGCGCGCATCGCGACGACGGAGACGGTGGAGCCCGCCCAGCCGTGTTCGGCGAGGCAGGAGACCGCCGCTTCGAGGAGCCTCTGCCGGGTGGCGCGGCTGCGGTCCTGCTTGGGTGGGGTCAGAGCCGCCATGCGGGATCCCGTCGTTCCAGGAAGGCCGTCATCCCCTCCCGTGCCTCGTCGGAGGCGAAGAGTTCCGCAGAGCGGGCGATGAGGTCTTCGGCGTACTGGTCGAAAGTCTCCCGCACCCTAGCCGTGACCAGCTCCTTCGATGCCGCCAGCCCCTGGGGCGAGGCCCTGCGCAGCCCGTCGAGTACCGGCACGAGCGCCTTGTCCACGTCCTCGGCCGCAACCGTGACCAGGCCGGTCCTGGCTGCCTCCGTCGCGTCGAAGCGTTCGCCGGTGAGGTAGTAGCGCGCCGCCGCGCGGGGGTCCAGGCGGGGCAGCAGGGGCAGGGAGATCACGGCGGGGGCGAGGCCGAGCCGCGATTCGGTGAGGGCGAAGGAGGACTCGGGGCCCGCCACCGAGATGTCACAGGCGCCGAGCAGCCCGAGACCGCCGGCCCGGACGTGGCCCGTGACCCGGGCGACGACCGGTTTGGGCAGCGTGATGATCTGCCGCATGAGCGCGACGAAGGCGTGCGGGTCGGCCGGTGCCCTGAGGTCGGCGCCCGCGCAGAACGTGTTCCCGGTGTGGGTGAGGACCACCGCCCGTACGGCACCGTCCGCCGCGCAGGCGTCCAGGGCCTCGGTCAGCCCCGCCACCAGCGGTGCGCTCAGGGCGTTGCGGTTGGCCGGGGAGTCGAGCGTCAGGGTGGTGACGCCCCGGTCGTGGACAGGCGGAGCGAGGGTCATGGCTGCTTCTCCCTGTCGTAGGCGGGCGCGGCAAGGGTCATGGCTGCTTTTCCCGGACGTGGACGGGCGGGACAGGAGTCATGACTGCTTCTCCCTGTCCCGCAGTTCGCGGCGCAGAATCTTGCCGGACGCGGCGCGCGGTACGGCGTCGACGAATTCGACGCGGCGGATCTTCTTGTACGGGGCGACATGTCCGGCGACGAACGCCAGGACGTCGTCCGCGGTGAGGTCCTGGGCGGCCGGCTGCCGTACGAGGAACGCCTTCGGGATCTCGTTGCCGTCGGCGTCGTACACCCCGATGACGGCGGCGTCGGCGATCGACACGTGGGTGAGGAGGAGCGCTTCGAGTTCGGCGGGGGCGACCTGGTAGCCCTTGTACTTGATGAGTTCCTTCACCCGGTCGACGACGAACAGCCAGCCGTCCGCGTCGACACGTCCGATGTCGCCGGTGTGGACCCAGCCCTCGCTGTCGATCATGGCCTCGGTTTCCTCGGGGCGGCCGAGGTAGCCCTTCATCGTCTGCGGGCCGCGGATGAGGATCTCGCCGTCCGTGTCGATGCCGAGGTCCCGCCCGGGGTCCTCGATGGACACGATCCGCATCTCGGTGCTGGGCAGCAGCTTCCCCACGGACCCGGGCGGCGGGTTCTCGGCGTCGAGGGGCACGACATGGGTGCCGGGCGAGAGTTCCGTCATGCCGTACGCCTGCCGGACGGGCGGTACGCCGATGCGGGCGGAGCAGGCGGCGGCGAGTTCGGCGTCCAGGGGGGCGGCGGCGCTGACGACGTACTCCAGCGAGGACAGGTCGTAGTCGCCGACCGCCGGGTGCTTGGCGAGGGCCAGGACGATCGGCGGGGCCACGTACAGCCCGGCGATGCGGTGTTCCTGGATCACTCCGAGGAACTGGTCCAGGTCGAAGCGGGGCAGCACGACGACGGTGGCCCCGAAGCGCAGTGGGGCGTTCATCAGGGCGGTCAGCCCGTAGATGTGGAAGAAGGGGAGCACGGCCAGGATGCTGTGGCCGGTCTTCATGGGGATGAAGGGGCGCAGCTGCTCCAGATTGGTCCCGATGGAGCGGTGGGTGAGCATGACGCCCTTGGGGGCGCCGGTGGTCCCCGAGGAGTACGGGAGGGCGGCGACGTCCTCGGGACCGCATGCGATCTCGGGTTCCGGGGCGGTGGAGCCCAGCATGTCGAGCACCGAGGTGTGGCCCTCGGCCTGGTCGCAGACGAAGATCTCCCGGATGGAGCCGACGCGCTCGGCCGCCTCCCGGGCCACGTCCAGGAAGAGGGAGAGGGTGACGATCCAGCGGGCGCCGCTGTCCGCCAGCTGTTTGGCGAACTCCTCGGCCGTGGCCAGCGGGTGCACGGTGGTGACACAGGCTCCGGCACGCGTGGCCCCGTAGAAGACGGCCGGGTAGGCGATCGTGTTGGGGCTGTGCAGGGCGAGGACATCGCCCTTGCGTACCCCCGCCTCGGCGAGGTGGGCGGCGATGCGGCGGTGGAAGGTGTCGAGCTGGGCGTAGGTGACGCTCATGCCGTTGGTGCCGTCGACCAGGGCGACGGTGTCACCGAAGGCCGCGGCGCCGCCGAGGACCGTTTCATGGATCGGTGCTTCGAGGGCCGGGACGTCTTCGTACTCGCTGTGGAACACCATGGCGGTTCCCTTCGACGCGGGTACGGCCTGTCCGGCACCCCGCGCCGGAACAGCGGGAGGGGCGGGGTGCCGAGGGGCCGTTCGGTGGTGGAGAGGGTCAGCATCGCCGCTGGGCGCCGGGCCGGGAAGGTCCCGGCCGGACTCTGCGCGGGGACCGCAGGGTCCCGGACGGAATCTGCGCGGGGACGGGAAGGGCCCGGACAGAATCTGCGCCGATTCTCGGATCCGTCAGTACGACTTGGGGAGTCCCAGGGACTGGTGGGAGACGTAGTTGAGGATCATTTCCCGGCTGACCGGCGCGATCCGTGCCACCCGGGACGCCGTGATCAGCGACCCGAGGCCGTACTCGCGGGTGAGTCCGTTGCCGCCGAGGGTGTGCACGGCCTGGTCGACGGCCTTGACGCAGGCCTCTCCCGCCGCGTACTTCGCCATGTTGGCGGCCTCGCCCGCGCCGGTGTCGTCGCCGTCGTCGTAGAGCCGGGCGGCCTTCTGCATCATCAGGCGGGCCAGTTCGAGCTCGATGTGGGCCTGGGCGAGCGGGTGCGCGATGGCCTGGTGGGCGCCGATGGGCTCCTTCCACACCTGGCGGGTCTTCGCGTACTCGACGGCGCGCGCCAGGGCGTAGCGGCCCATGCCGATACCGAAGGCGGCGGTCATGATGCGTTCGGGGTTGAGCCCGGCGAAGAGCTGGAGGAGTCCGGCGTCCTGGTCGCCGACGAGTGCGTCGGCGGGCAGGCGTACGTCGTCGAGGACGAGTTCGAACTGCTTCTCCGCCGCCTGGAGTTCCATCTCGATGTGGGAGCGCCGGAAGCCGGGGGCCTCGCGCGGCACGATGAACAGGCAGGGCTTCAGCTTGCCGGTCCTGGCGTCCTCGGTGCGTCCGACGATGAGCGTCGCGTCGGCGATGTCGACGCCGGAGACGAAGACCTTGCGCCCGGTGAGGACCCACTCCTCGCCGTCCTGGCGGGCGGTGGTGGTGATGCGGTGGGAGTTGGAACCGGCGTCGGGCTCGGTGATGCCGAAGGCCATGGTGAGGCTGCCGTCGGCGAGGCCGGGGAGCCACTGCCGCTTCTGGTCGTCGGTGCCGAAGCGGGCTATCACGGTGCCGCAGATGGCGGGCGAGACGACCATCATGAGGAGCGGGGAGCCCGCGGCCCCCAGTTCCTCCAGCACGATGGAGAGTTCGGCCATGCCCGCGCCTCCGCCGCCGTACTCCTCGGGCAGGTTCACGCCGAGGTAGCCGAGCTTGCCGGCCTCGGACCACAGCTCCTTCGGGTGTTCGCCGTTGTGGGCGCAGGCGGTGGAGTACTCCCTGCCGTACCGCTTCCCGAGTGCGGCGACGGCGGCGCGCAGTGCCTGGTGCTCTTCGGTTTCGAGGACGGTGCTCATGCGGTCGGTTCCTCCTGTGCGTCTTGCGCGACGGCTTCCTGTACGACGGCGTCGTGTGCGGCCGCGTCCTGTACGACGGCGAGCAGTGCGCCGACCTCGACCTGGAGGCCGGGTGCGGCGTGCAGGGCGGTGAGGGTGCCGGAGGCGGGGGCGAGGATGCGGTGCTCCATCTTCATCGCCTCCAGCCAGATCAGCGGCTGCCCGGCCTCGACGGTGGCCCCGGCCGCGAGGCCGTCCGCGACGCGCACGACGGTGCCGGGCATCGGGGCGAGCAGGGAGCCGGGTTCGGTGCGTGCGGCGGGATCGGTGAAGCGGGGCAGCGCGGTGAACGTGTACGAGCCGGTGGCGGTGTCCACGTACACCCGGTCGCCGTGGGCGGCGACCGTGAAGTGCCGGGTGACACCGCCCGTTTCGAGGGTGACGCGGTCGGGGCGGGCCGCCACGACACGGGTGACCGGTTCAGGGGCTCCCGTGCCCGGTCCGAGGGAGAGGCCTTCGCGCGTGTTGCGGTAGGTGATGTCGTGTTCGCGGCCGTCCGGTTCGCCGCGGTAGCGCCTGAGCTGGGGCTGCGAGGGGATGTTGCGCCAGGCGCCGAAGCGGGAGACGCCGCCGGCCGTGGTGTGCCGGGTGGCTTCGGCGAGGGCGGCGGCGGTGGCCGCCCGCCGTTGGCCGGTCTCGTCGGGGGCGGCGGTCAGGGCGGGCAGATGGCGGTCGTAGAAGCCGGTGTCGAGGCGGGCGGCGGCGAAGTCCGGGTGGCGCAGGGAGCGTACGAGGAGGTCGCGGTTGGTGACGGGGCCGTGGACGCGGGCGCGTTCCAGGGCGCGGGCGAGCAGGCGTACGGCCTCGGTGCGGGTGGGGGCGTGCGCGATGACCTTGGCGAGCATCGGGTCGTAGTGCACGCCGATGGTGTCACCACCGGCGTATCCGGTGTCCAGGCGCAGTCCGGGCTCGTCCGGCACATCGAGCGCGAGCAGTGCTCCGGTCTGCGGCTGCCAGTCGCGGGCCGGGTCCTCGGCGTAGAGCCGGGCCTCGACGGCATGCCCGGTGGGCTGCGGCGGTACGGAGGAGGGCAGGGGCTCGCCCTCCGCGATCCGCAGTTGCAGGGCGACGAGGTCGAGCCCGAACACGGCCTCGGTGACCGGGTGTTCGACCTGGAGACGGGTGTTCATCTCCAGGAAGTACGGACGTCCGTCGGCGGCGACCAGGAATTCGACGGTGCCGGCGCCCCGGTAGCCGACGGCGCGCGCGGCGGCCGTGGCGGCGGCGTGCAGCCCCTCCCGCAGTCCGTCGTCGAGGCCGGGCGCGGGGGCCTCCTCGATGACCTTCTGGTGGCGGCGCTGGAGCGAACAGTCGCGGGTGCCGAGCGCCCAGACACCGTCGTGCTCGTCGGCCATGATCTGCACCTCGACGTGCCGGCCGCGCTCCACGTACGGTTCGGCGAAGACCTCACCGTCCCCGAAGGCGGACAGCGCCTCCGCAGCCGCTGCCGTCAACTCGCCGGGAAGCGCACTCAGTTCTCGTACGATCCGCATACCGCGCCCGCCGCCGCCCGCCGCGGCCTTGAGCAGCAACGGCAGGTCCTCGGTCCGGGCCGCCGCCGGGTCGACGGGGGCGAGCAGCGGAACCCCGGCGGCGGCCATCAGCTCCTTGGCGCGGGTCTTGGACGCCATCAGCTCGATGGCCTTGACCGGCGGGCCGACCCAGACGAGTCCGGCGTCCTGCACCGCGGCGGCGAATCCGGCGTTCTCGGAGAGGAAGCCGTACCCGGGATGGACGGCGTCGGCGCCCGCCGCGAGAGCGGCGGCGACGACGAGACCGCCGCGCAGATACGTGTCGGAGGGTGCGGACCCCGGCAGCCGTACGGCGGTGTCGGCCTCCCGTACGTGCAGGGCGTCGGCGTCCGCGTCGGAGTACACGGCGACGGTCGCGATGCCGAGCGCGCGGCAGGTGCGGAAGATCCGGCAGGCGATCTCGCCCCGGTTGGCGACCAGCAGAGTAGTGATCATTTTCAGCTCACATCCGGAAGACGCCGAAGCCGCCCCGGGCGCCCTCGACCGGTGCGGTGTGGATGGCGGACAGACACATCCCGAGGACGGTCCTGGTGTCGCGCGGGTCGATGACCCCGTCGTCGTACAGCCGGCCGGACAGGAACATCGGCAGGGACTCGGCCTCGATCTGCTGCTCGACCAGGGCGCGCAGCCCGGCGTCCGCCTCGTCGTCGTACGGCCGGCCCTTGGCGGCGGCCGATGCGCGGGCGACGATGGAGAGCACTCCGGCCAGCTGCTGCGGCCCCATGACGGCGGACTTGCTGCCGGGCCAGGCGAACAGGAAACGCGGATCGTAGGCCCGTCCGCACATGCCGTAGTGACCGGCGCCGTAGGAGGCGCCCATCAGTACGGACAGGTGCGGGACCTTCGAGTTCGAGACCGCGTTGATCATCATCGCGCCGTGCTTGATGATGCCGCCCTGCTCGTACTCCCTGCCGACCATGTAGCCGGTGGTGTTGTGCAGGAAGAGGAGCGGGATGTCGCGCTGGTTGGCGAGCTGGATGAACTGGGCGGCCTTCTGCGACTCCTCGCTGAACAGCACGCCCTGCGCGTTGGCGAGGATGCCGACGGGGTAGCCGTGCAGCCGCGCCCAGCCGGTGACCAGGCTCGTCCCGTACAGCGGTTTGAACGCGTCGAAGTCCGAGCCGTCGACCAGCCGGGCGATGACCTCGCGCGGGTCGAAGGGGATCTTCAGGTCGCCGGGGACGATGCCGATCAGCTCGTCCTCGTCGTACTTCGGCGGCTCGGCCGGGCCCGGATCGGCGTGCGCCTTGCGCCAGTTGAGGCGGGCGACGATACGGCGGGCCCGGCGCAGGGCGTCCTGTTCGTCGAGGGCGAAGTGATCGGCGAGGCCGGACGTGCGGGCGTGCATCTCGGCACCGCCCAGCGACTCGTCGTCGCTCTCCTCGCCGGTGGCCATCTTCACCAGGGGCGGGCCGCCGAGGAAGACCTTGGAGCGCTCCTTGATCATGACGGTGTGGTCGGACATCCCGGGGACGTACGCGCCTCCGGCGGTGGAGTTGCCGAAGACGACGGCCACGGTCGGGATGCCGGCGGCGGAGAGCCGGGTGAGGTCACGGAACAGTGCCCCGCCAGGGATGAAGATCTCCTTCTGGGAGGGCAGATCGGCCCCTCCGGACTCCACCAGGCTGATGCAGGGCAGCCGGTTGGCGAAGGCGATCTCGTTGGCGCGCAGGGCCTTCTTCAGCGTCCAGGGGTTGGAGGCGCCGCCGCGTACGGTCGGGTCGTTGGCGGTGATCAGGCACTCGACTCCTTCCACCACCCCGATCCCGGTGACGAGCGAGGCGCCGACCGTGTACCCGGCGGCCTCGCTGCCCCAGGCGGCGAGCGGTGACAGCTCCAGGAACGGGGTGTCCCGGTCGATCAGCAGCTCGATCCGCTCACGGGCCAGGAGCTTGCCGCGCGAGCGGTGCCGCTCGACGTACTTCTCGCCGCCGCCTCCCAGCGCCCCGGTGTGAGCGGCGTCCAGCTCGGCGAGCCTGTCGAGCATGGCGGCGCGGTTCTCCGCGTACTCGGGGCTCGCGGTGTCGAGCCCGGTGGGCAGGACGGTCATGCGTGCACCTCCGGTGAGCTGTCCAGCAGGGCCACGGGTATCTCCAGCCGCCGCGAGCGCAGCCACTCCCCCACGGCCTTGGCCTGCGGATCGAAGCGGTGCTGGGCGGCGACACCTTCACCGAGGAGCCCGTGGACGGTGAAGTTCAGGGCGCGCAGGTTCGGCAGGACATGGCGTACGACGGTGAGGCCGGCGGTCTCCGGGAGGAGTTCCCGCAGCCGCTCGGCGGTCAGCTCGTGGGCCAGCCACCGCCAGGCCTCGTCGTCGCGGACCCACACCCCGATGTTCGCGTCGCCGCCCTTGTCGCCGCTGCGGGCGCCCGCGACCAGCCCGAGGGGCACCCTCCGGGTCGGCCCCGCGTCCAACGGCGTTGGCAGCGGCGGCTGTTCGACCTCCGCGAGGGCCTGTGTGCGGACGGCGGGCCGCTGCGCCTCACGCTGTCCGCCGGGCAGCACGGCCACCTGTTCCACGTCCCCCGCCGGCAGGTGCCGCGCCTCGAACACCCCGTAGGGCGCGCCCTTTCCGGGCGGGGCGGTGACGTGGAAACCCGGGTAGCTGCCGAGCGCCAGCTCGATCGCGGCGCCGGACAGGGCGCGTCCCACGGCCTCGGGGTCCTGGTCGCGGACGACGAGCCGCAGCAGCGCGCTCGCGGTCTCCTCCGTGGCCGCATCGGCCCGGTCGGTACGGACGAGCTCCCACCGCACCTCGTCCGGCTGCCGTCCGGCGCGGTCGAAGGCGTCGGCGATCTGGTCGCGGACGAGCTGCGCCTTTTCCTCGATGTCGAGACCGGTGAGCACGAGGACGACCTCGTTCCGCCAGCCGCCGAGCCGGGTGAGTCCGGCCTTGAGCGTGGGCGGCGGGGCCTCGCCGCGCACCCCGGAGAGACGGACCCGGTCGGGTCCGTCCTGCGCCAGTCGTACGGTGTCGAGCCGGGCGGTGACATCGGGGCCCGCGTATCGGGCGCCGCCGGTCTCGTACAGCAGCTGGGCGGTGACCGTACCGATGTCGACGACGCCGCCCGTACCGTCGTGCTTGGTGATGACGCTCGTCCCGTCGGCGTGGATCTCGGCGACGGGGAAGCCGGGGCGGCGGATGTCGTGACCCCGGAAGAACGAGTAGTTCCCGCCGGTGGCCTGGGTGCCGCACTCCAGCACATGCCCGGCGACGACGGCTCCGGCGAGCGCGTCGTGGTCCTCGGGCCCCCAGCCGAAGTGGGCGGCGGCGGGCCCGGTGACGAGGGCGGCGTCGGTGACCCGGCCCGTGACGACGACATCGGCACCGGCCCGCAGACAGGCGGCGATGCCCGCGCCGCCGAGGTAGGCGTTGGCCGTGAGGAAGCCGTCGGGCACCGGGAGGCCGTCACCCTCGACATGGGCGACGCGCACCGGCACTCCGGTCTTCGCGGCCAACTCCCTTACGGCGTCCGCCAGTCCGGCCGGATTGAGGCCGCCCGCATTGGTGACGATCTTCACCCCGCGCTCGTGGGCGAGCCCTAGCCCCTCCTCCAGCTGGCGCAGGAAGGTGGTGGCGTAGCCGCGCGCCGGGTCCTTGAGCCGGCTGCGGCCGAGGATGAGCATGGTCAGCTCGGCGAGGTAGTCGCCGGTGAGGACGTCGAGGGGGCCGCCGGTGAGCATCTCGCGCATGGCGTCGAAGCGGTCGCCGTAGAAGCCGGAGGCGTTGCCGATCCGCAGGGGCGCGGTCATCGGCCCGCCTTCGGGGCGCGTCCCGCCCCCGCGGGTCCGGCGAAGGACTGCGCGATGTCCAGCCAGGTGCCGGCGTCGGCGCCCTCGGCCCGGACGGCGAGGTCGTCGCGGTGGGCACGCTGGGTGACGAGCAGGCAGAAGTCGTGCAGCGGGCCGGTGACGCGCTGAGCGGCGCCCTCGGGGCCGTAGGCGATCAACTCACCGTCCGGGCTTTCCAGTTCGACGCGGAACTCCTCTTCGGGCGCCTGGATCCCCCGTACGAGGAAGGCGTAGTCGCGGGCCCGGACCCCGATCCGCGCGACGTGCCGGAGCCGGGCGGTGGGGGTGCGGGTGACCCCGAGGGCGTCGGCGACGTCCTGGCCGTGGGCCCACGTCTCCATGAGCCGCCCGGTCGCCATGGAGGCCACGCTCATCGGCGGCCCGTACCAGGGGAACCGGGTCCCCGCGGGCGCCGCGCGCAACGCCTCCTGGAGCCGCTCGCGGCCGGTGCGCCAGCGGACGAGCAGCGCGTCCGGGGCAAACGCCGCGACGACCTCGCCGGCCGCCCGGTCCACGAAGCCCTCGGGGTCCTCCATCGCCCTGGCGACCTCGTCACCGAAGCGCTCGGGCTCCGTGACGGAGAGCAGGGCGACCTCGTCGGTCCAGCTGAGATGGGCCACCTGATGGGCGATGGTCCAGCCGTCGGCGGGGGTCGCCCCCGCCCATTGCCCGGCGTTCAACCCGGCGACGATCAGGTCGAGTTCCGCGCTCTCACTGTGCAGATCGTCGAGCACGGCTGAGGCATCGGACACGGTGCGCTCCCCTCGGGGCGTGGCGGTGTGCCCCGGAGCCTGCCAGGGGGACAGAAAACAAGCAAGCGCGCTTGCATGATTTTCTGAACGTACGTTTCCGGCCTCCGATCATGCGGCTCCGGGGCGGCTCCCGCGTCTTGGGCTACCGACCCTTCGGCTACCGGGCTACCGCCCCTTCGACGCCGCCTCGGCCATCTTCGCCGTGGTGCTGGAGCCGTCCAGCTCCTCGCGGATGATGTCGGCGTGGCCGCTGTGGTGGGCAATCTCGCGGAAGATGTGCCACAGGACGTGGCGGACCGTCCAGACGACGGGTTCCGGCGGTGACCACGGGTACGCCGGCAGGGTGACCTCACGGTCGAGGTCGGCCTCCTCACGCACCGTACGGTCGTACGCGTCGGCCGCGGTGTGAAAGGCCTCCAGCAGTTCGGGCAGCGTCTCGTTGGCGGTCATGCGGTTGCCGTCGGGGTCGAGATCCGCCCAGTCCACCTCGGCCGGGGCGGTGCCGTCGACCACGTCCAGCCAGCTGCGCTGCACGAGCCCGAGGTGCTTCAGCAGGCCGCCGAGCGTCAGCTCGCTGACGGTCGTGCGGGCACGGGCCCGCGTATCGTCGAGCCGCGCGACGGTGTAGAGGAAATTCGTGCGCTGGTCGGCCGCGAGCGCCAGCAGATCGTCGCGTTCGGACATGTTTCCCTCCAGGTCTGATGTCGCCACCAGCGTAGGTTCGGGCGCCCGGGGAGAACGGCACATCACGCGCATTGCGCACGGGTTCGGACGTTCGGGGCGTCGGCGCCCCGCATGTGCGGCCGGGATCGCGGCCGGCGGGGCACGGGCACCCCGAGTGCGCCTCTGCGCTCGCGGCCGGATGGCGCCGCGGACAGCGTTCGGGAACGGCCGTGCCCGGGGCCGGGACCCGGAAGGGCCGGCCCCGGGCAGGGTGGGGGGTGGGCTCGGTGGGTGCCGGTCAGGTCAGGACGACGGCACGGGGAGGGTTGTCAGAGCGCCGCCACGTGGTACGGCGAGACGTTCATCCACCCGTTGGCCGCCGCGCCGTTGCGGGTGCCCTTGGTGGCCTTGGCCAGGGTGTACCAGGAGTCGACGTAGTCGGGGTCGTCGGTCCACCAGGAGGTGGGGACGGCGTCCAGGACCGCGTCGGCGAGCGGGATGTACACGCCCTGGTCGGTGATCGTCAGCAGCACGGTCACGATGGCCTTGGCGAGCGACTGGTAGTTGGTGTCGCCGTCGTCCTCCATCATGACCGCGTCGGCCATGTCGTACTTGTAGTTCGACCAGTTCACGAGGACCTGGTTCGGGTAGTACGTGGTGGCCGCCTTGTTCAGGTACGGCATCTCGACGGTGTCGACGCGCGGCTTTCCGTCCTGGCCGAAGCCGGTCACCAGGGTGAAGATCTCGGCGTCACCCTTGATCCCCGGCTCCTTCACGTCGGAGATCCGCACCGAGTTGATCAGCGTGGTGTCGATGCCCGTCGCCGCCGCGGCGGTCGCGGCGGCCGGTGCCCCGGTGGCGGATCCGGCGGCGCTCAGCCCGGCGGCGGGGGCGGGGACGTCGAGCCCCCGCGCGGCCAGCGCCTCGTCGACGACCTTCAGGCCCTCCGCGACGGCCTTGGCACCGTCGATGTCGACCAGATAGAGGGGCCGGCCGGGGATCGTGTCGACCGGAAGCTCATGGGCGGTGCCCCGGCTGTCGTACGCGGTGAACGTCGCGGCGTCGTCGGACGGGGCCGCGGCCACCCAAGGCGCGGCGCCCCCGGTGAGCGCGGCCTCCATGGACGGGTCCGCCAGGCTCAGCCGCAGCAGCGAACCGATGTCACCGCCCAGCCCCTTGGCGGCGGCCACGCCCCGGTCGGCCGCGGCGACCTCCGGCGCGAGGCGCCTGCCGCTGGAGGTGGCCGACGCGCCGGCCAGTGCGGGCAGGTCGACCGAGTCCGCGGAGAGCACCGCGCCGCGGACCTGTCTCTGCCATCCGAAGTCGGTGAGGGAGCCGGCGAGAGCGCGCGCGGTCGCGTCCTCGATGCCGGCGACCGACGCGGCCGGGGGAACGGCCGGGCGGGAGGCGTCGTTCTGCGCTGCGAAGGCGCTGCTCTGGAGGGGTATCAGGGCAGTCGCGGACAGCACGGCCCCGATGAGGGCGGTGCGCAGCGGCGTTGTTGCACCCAAGGCGATCTCCTGCTGATGAGTGAAGTACTACAGGGGTGAACGGCGTTGTCTATGCGGGTAGACCCATCTGAATGGATGTACACGACAACGCATCCCCAAACACTCGGCAGAAGATCTTTTCGCGGCAACTGCCCTGCCGGCACGCCCCCGTTCGTTCGCTCGCGCCCGGCCCGTCACCGAAGCGGCGTCACCGCTTCCCGGCCCGCCCGCCGGACGGCGTCACCGCTTCCCGGCGCCCCGCACCTGACTGCGTACCGCCCCCATGCTCGCCCCGATGACCAGCGCGATGGCCAGGGCGTCCGTCGTGGAGAGGGCCTGGTCGAGGATGAGGAAGCCGGCCGTGGCGGCGATCGCGGGTTCCAGGCTCATCAGGATCGCGAAGGTGGGCGCGGGCAGCCGCCGCAGGGCGATGAGTTCGAGGGTGTACGGGAGGACCGAGCTCAGCAGCGCGACGGCGGCGCCCAGCCCGATCGTGGACGGGACCAGGAGCCTGGAGCCCGATTCGATGATGCCGAGCGGCAGCGAGAGGACGGCCGCCACGACCATCGCCAGGGCCAGCCCGTCCGCCTGCGGGAAGCGGCGGCCGGTGCGGGCGCTGAAGATGATGTACGCCGCCCACATGGCACCGGCCCCCAGCGCGTACGCCGCACCCGCCGGATCGAGCCGGTCGAAGCCCCCGCCGCTCAGCAACAGCACACCGCCCAGCGCGAGTGCGGCCCAGACCGTGTTGACCAGGCGGCGCGAGGCGAACACGGAGAGGGCGAGCGGACCCAGCACTTCCAGGGTCACGGCGGCACCCAGCGGGATGCGGTCGGCGGCCTGGTAGAAGAGCGTGTTCATCCCGCCCATGGCGACGCCGAAGGCCACCACCGTGCCCCAGTCGGCGCGCGAGTGGCCGCGCAGCTTCGGGCGGCAGACGACGAGGAGGACGAGCGCGGCGGCGGCGAGCCGCAGCGTGACGACGCCGAGCGCGCCGGCCTTCGGCATCAGCAGCACGGCGACCGCCGAGCCGAACTGGACGGAGAGCCCGCCCGCGACCACCAGCGCGACCGGTGCGAGCGCCGCCCGGCGCCCTCCGGCGCGGGGCCGGTCACCGAGCGCGGTCACCGCCTCGGGGACGGCGACTGCCGCTGCCGGTTCCGCGGCCGTGCCCTGGTCGTTCACCTGTGACCTGTCCTTCCGGTTCCACTCATGCGAGTCGTGTGGGTTCGATGCATGCGAGTCGCGGGGGCTCAATCGCTCGACAGTACAACACAATGAACTGTCGAATCGACAATATTGCACCCACCCTTCCGGGTGCTCCTCTTCACCGTAGGGACCCGCGCGCGGCACGTGAAATGCCTACTGCGCTCCCGTTATGCTTCCCGCGCATGAGCACCGGACCGAGCATGGCGACCGCCGGGGACAACAGCGCAGGCCGGAGCACCGGTCGCGCCGTCGAGATCCGCCATCTGCGGACCTTCCTCGCCATCGCGGACGAGTCGGGCATCACCAGGGCCGCCTCCCGGCTCGGCCTCACCCAGCCCGCCGTGTCCCGCACCCTGGCCGCCCTCGAACACCATCTCGGCACCCGGCTCGTCGACCGCTCCACCCACCATCTGGCCCTCACCGCCGAGGGCGTCGCCTTCCGCGACCGGGCCGCCGAGGCGGTCGCCGCGTTCGACGCGGCCGTGGATCCCGGCGGACTGCGCGGACGGCCGCTGCGGCTCGGGCACGCCTGGTCCGCGTTCGGCCGCCACACCACCCCGCTGCTCCGCGAGTGGCAGCAGCGCTATCCGCGGACCCCGCTGGAGCTGCGCCGGATCGACGACCGCACCGCCGGGCTGACCCGGGGCGAGGTCGACGCCGCCCTGCTGCGCGGCCCCGTCGAGGCGCCCGGCCTCATCACCGAGGTGCTGTACGAGGAGGAACGGGTGGCCGCGGTGGCGGCCGACGGCCCGCTCGCCGGCCGGGACACGCTCCGGCTCGCCGACCTGGCGACCGGCACCGTCGTCCTGAACACCGTCTCCGGCACCACCACCCCCGCCCTGTGGCCGCCGTCCGCCCGGCCCGCCGCGACCCTGACCGTGGCCAACACCGACGACTGGCTGACCGCCATCGCGGCCGGCCGGGGCACCGGGGTCTCGGCCGCCTCCACGGCCGGCATGCACCCGCACGCCGGGGTCGCCTTCCGCCCGCTCGTGGACGCCCCGGCCCTTCCGGTGCTGCTCGCCCGCCGTGACGCCCCCGGCCATCCCGCCCTCGCCGACCTGGTCGCGCTGGCCCGCGAGATCGTGGCGCGGGACGCCGGGGACTGAACCGGGACGGCGCAGGCGAGCGGCCAACGAAGGTGCGGGAGGGGACGAAGGTGAGCGGGCAGACGGCCCCTGCGGACCCCGCGGCTCCTACAGCTCCTGTGGCGGCGCCTACAACTCCTGTGGCCCCCGCTCCAGCCGCTCGGCCAGCACCTCGGCCAGGTGCCGCGCCCGCACCCCGCCCACCTGGTCCAGCTGCGTCCGGCACGAGAACCCGTCCGCCAGGATCTCCGCGCCGGGCGCCGCCCCCCGTACCGCCGGAAGCAGCTGGTCCTCCGCACAGGCCACCGACACCTCCCAGTGGCCGCGCTCGAAGCCGAAGTTTCCGGCCAGACCGCAGCAGCCGCCCGCCAACTCTCCCTTCAATCCGGCACGTTCACGCAGCCGACGGTCCGCCATGTCGCCCAGGACCGCGTGCTGGTGGCAGTGGGTCTGGCCGGTGACCCGGCGGTCCAGGCGCGGGGGTTCCCAGTCGGGGGCGTGCGCCTCCAGATACTGGGCCAAGGTGTGGACGGAGGCGGCCAGGCGGGCCGCGCGCGGGTCGTCGGGGAGGAGTTCGGGCAGATCCGTGCGGAGGGTGGCCGCACAGCTGGGTTCAAGGACGACGACGGGTTCGCCCAGCCGGGCACCGAGGCGGTCCAGAGTGCGGCGCATCACCGAACGGGCCTGGTCCAGCTGGCCCGTGGAGACGTAGGTGAGGCCGCAGCACACCCCGCGTCCGGCCGGTACCACCCGTCGGCCGGCGTCCTCCAGGACCTTCACCGCGGCCCGGCCCACCTCGGGCGAGAGGTGTTCGGTGAACGTGTCGGGCCACAGGACGGCCGTCGGCTCGTCGGCGGGAACAGGCTCCCCCGCACCCGGGCGCCGTCCGAGCCAGCGGGTGAACGTCTCCCGTGCCAGGACCGGGATGCCGCGTTCCGGCGCGATGCCCGCGAGACGCCTGGCCAGGGCGGCGAGCGGCCGGACCCGGGCCAGCGCGTTGAGCGGGCCCGCGAAGGGTGCTGCCAGGCGCAGCCACTCCGGCAGCCGTCCCATCGTGTAGTGCGCGGCGGGGCGCGGCCGTCGGCGGTAGTGGTGGTGCAGGAACTCCGCCTTGTACGTGGCCATGTCGACGCCCGCCGGGCAGTCGGTGCGGCAGCCCTTGCAGGACAGGCACAGGTCGAGCGCGTCCCGTACCTCCGTCGAGCGCCAGCCGTCCGTGATCACTCCGCCCGGGGTGCCGGCCAGCATCTCGTGGAGCAGCCGGGCCCGGCCGCGCGTCGAGTGGGCCTCCTCCCCGGTCGCACGGAACGAGGGGCACATCACGGACGGGCCGGAGCTCCGCTCCGTACGGCACTTGGCGACCCCGACGCACCGGCGGACGGCCGCGGTGAAGTCGCCGCCGTCGTGCGGGTATCCGAAGGCGACGTCGACCGGCTTCCTCGGCAGGACGTCGAAGCGGAGGTTCTCGTCCAGGCGGGCGGGCCTGGCGAGGATGCCCGGGTTCATGCCGCCGTCGGGGTCCCACAGGTCCTTGAACCGGGTGAAGAGGGAGACGAGTTCGTCCCCGTACATGCGGGGCAGCAGCTCGGCGCGCGCCTGGCCGTCACCGTGTTCGCCGGACAGCGAGCCGCCGTGGGCGACGACGAGCGAGGCCAGGTCGCCGGAGAAGCGGCGGAACCGGGCCACGCCGTCGGCGGTCAGCAGGTCGAAGTCGATACGGACATGGATGCAGCCGTCGCCGAAGTGGCCGTACGGGGTGCCGCGCAGGCCGTGTTCGGCGAGCAGGGCGCGGAAGTCGCGGAGGTAGGGGCCGAGCCGGGCGGGCGGCACCGCGCAGTCCTCCCAGCCGGGCCAGGCCTCGCTTCCGTCCGGCATCCGGGTGGCGGTCCCCGCCGCGTCCTCCCGGATCCGCCACAGGGCCCGCTGTCCGGCCGGGTCGGTGACGACGGCGGCGTCCACGGCGTCCCCGCCCGCCGCCCGCACGATCCGCTCGGCCCGGGACCGGGCCTCGGCCGGGGTGGCGCCGCCCGTCTCGACGAAGAGCCAGGCGGCGCCGCGCGGCAGTCCGGCCGGTTCGCGTACGAGGTCGGCGGCCATGCCCTCGACGGTCAGCGGGTGGTACGGGAGAAGGCCGGGGGCTGCCTCGGCGGCGGCCGACTCGTCGGCGTGGCCGAGGACGGCGAGCGCGCGGGCGGCCGGGGCCTCGACCAGGCGCAGCGTCGCCTCCGTCACCACGCCGAGCGTGCCCTCGCTGCCGCAGAACGCGCGGGCCGGGTCGGGTCCGCGCTCGGGCAGCAGGGCGTCGAGGGCGTATCCGGAGATGCGGCGCGGGAGTTCGGGGTATCCGGTGCGCAGGAGGGCGAGGTGGGCGGCGACCAGTTCGCGGAGCCCGGCGGGCCCTTCGGCGCCCCGTTCCAGGCGGAGGGTGTCGCCGCCGTAGCGGGCGACGGTGAGGCCGTGGACGTTGTCGGCGGTGGTGCCCCAGGCGACGGAGTGGGAGCCGCAGGAGTTGTTGCCGATCATGCCGCCGATGGTGCAGCGGCTGTGCGTGGAGGGGTCCGGGCCGAAGGTGAGCCCGTGCGGGGCGGCGGCGGCCCGCAGGTCGTCCAGGACGACGCCCGGCTGGACGACGGCGGTTCGGGAGCCGGGGTCGAGTTCGACGACCGACCGGAGGTGGCGGGTGAGGTCGAGGACGATTCCGGTGCCGGTGGCCTGCCCGGCGATGGAGGTGCCGCCGCCGCGCGGCACGACGGGCACCCCGTGCAGGCGGCAGACGGCGAGCGCGGCGGCGATGTCGTCGGCGTCGCGCGGGGCGACGACGCCCAGGGGCACCCGCCGGTAGTTGGAGGCGTCCATCGTCGTCAGGGCCCGTGAGGTGGTGTCGAACGCGACCTCGCCCCGTACGGACGCGCGCAGTTCGCGGGCGAGCGCGGCCCGCGCGGCGGGGGCGGTGAGCGCGGCGGGGGCGGTGAGCGCGGCGGGGGCGGTGGGGGTGCCGCCCGGGTGAACGTTGCCTGATGCCATCCGGCCAGGATGCCGCCGCTCCGGCCGCCCCGGCAGGCCGCCCCGCCCGGCGGCTCCGCTCAACCGCTCGTCCGCAGGCGCTCGTTTCTGCGGGCCGCGTCAAGCCGATTACGTCAATACGTCGGAATATGCCGGGCACGCGAACACAAACGGAACAGAGAACACCACAAGTTCTTCCCAAACAGATCGTCAATTCTCATATAGTGACTCAGACTTGTCCGGGAATCATCTGCTCCAGTTGTCGCTTTTGAGTACCCCGGTCACGACCTGCCCGACCCGCCCGAACCATCCCATCCGTCACCGTCCGCCCCCCAAGGACTCCGCTTGCGCCCCTCAACCCGGCCGACCGCACTGGCCTTGCTGGTCACCGTGGCCCTCACCGGATCCCTGTGCGTGTGGGCGACCGCCGTCGCTCCCGAATCAGCCAGAACCGCAGTGGCCTGGGGGGCGAGCGCCGCCGCCGTGCTGCTCTCCGTCGCCGTCGCCACCACCGTGCACGCCCGCTGCACCGCACAGCGGCTGCGCGCGTTGCTCGCGGCCGAGAGCGGCCGGTTCACCGCCGAAACCTCACGGATGGTGTCGGCCTCCGCCGCCGACGCCCAGCGATTCACCGCCGAGACCGCCCGGATCAAGGCCGCGGCAGCTGCCGAGACGGCCCGGGTCGTCAAGGAGGCGGCGGCCGGAGCCGAACAGCTCACCGCCGACAACGCCCGGCTCAAGGCCCGCGCCTCCCGCAGTGACACCGAGCGCGCCGCCGCCGTCGCCGCCTGCGCCAACGCGGCGGGCCGGATGCAGGCCCTGGCCACCAGCATGCTCGCCGACCTGCGCGACATGGAACACCGGCACTCCGCCGAGGACGTCCTGGGCGACCTGCTCCACCTGGACCACCGCACCGCCCAGGCCGGCCGGCTGGCCGACTCCATCGCCGTACTGACCGGCGCCCGCTCCGGGCGGCGCTGGGCGAAGCCGATCGTGATGGAGTCCATCCTGCGCGGCGCGATGGGCCGGATCAGCGGATACCAGCGCGTCCGCCTCCACTCGACCAGCGATGTCGCCGTCGCCGGTCACGCCGCCGAGGGCGTCATGCACGCCCTGGCCGAACTCCTCGACAACGCCGCGAACTTCTCGCCCCCCACGGCCGAGGTCCATGTGTACGTGGAGGAGGTCCCGGCCGGTCTCGTGCTGACCGTCGAGGACAGCGGTCTGGTCATGAGCGATGTGCAGCTGCGCCGCGCCGAGCGTGCCGTATCCGCGGTCGACCAGGACCTGACCGGCCTCGCGGGCACCCGCCTGGGCCTCGCCGTCGTCGGCCGCCTCGCCCGCAAGCACGGACTGACCGTCTCGTTCCGCCCCTCCGCGCGCGGCGGCACGGGCGCGCTGATGATGCTCCCGCAGGAGATCATCACCCGCACCCCGGCCCCCGAGCCCGTCGCCGGTTCGGTGGCCTCCGCGGCCACCTCGACCGCCGCGGCCACGGCGACCCTCGCGATCCCCGCGCCTCGCGCGAGCGAGCCCGAGCCGGTCCACGCCTCCGGCGCCGACCGCACCGGCGCCTCCTCCGAGACCTCCCGCGCCGACCGCACCAGTACCTCCTCCGAGGCCGCCCGCGCCCAGGATCCGCTGCGCTCCGACTCCGGCTCGGACACCACCGGCGGCCTCCCCCGGTTCGGTGAGAGCGGTCTGCCCAAGCGCTCGCGCGGCCGCACCCTGGCCGCGGCCGAGTCCCGTGCCCGTGCGGCGGCCGCCCCCGACCCCTCGGACTCCGGGGCGGCCGACGACGCCGCCTCCCGGCCCCGTACCGCCGACCCCAAGACCCAGGCAGCCCGCTTCAGCAGCTTCCGCCAGGCCGTACGGCCCAACTCCCCGCACCCGGAAGGCAACACCCCATGACCGCGACCACCGACGAGAAGCTCAACTGGCTGCTGGAGGGGCTCCTGGAGCGCACCCCCGGCGCCCGCCACGCCCTCGTGCTGTCCAGGGACGGCCTCAAGCTGTGCCGTACCCCCGAGCTCTCCGTCGACCAGGCGGACCAGCTGGCCGCGATCTCGGCCGGGATCCAGAGCCTGTCGCACGGCGCGTCCGTCGAGTTCGGTGACGGCACCGGCGGCGTACGGTCGGCGATGGCCGAGTTCTACGGCGGGGTGCTGTTCATCGTGGAGGCGGGAGCGGGGGCCCACCTCGCGGTCGTCGCCGCCGAGAGCGCCGACGTCGGCCTCGTCGGCCACAACATGAGCGAACTCGTCGAGCAGCTGGGCGAGCATCTGGTCGCCCCGCCGCGCGAGTCCGCGGAGGCCTCCGAAACCGCGAGCGTATGACGCCCCGCCCCCGCCCCGGCCGGGACGAGGATCCGGACCGGCTGTACACCCTCACCGGTGGCCGCAGCCGCTCCGATTCGGCCGCCTTCGACCTGGTGACGCTGGTCGTCTCCGAATGCGAGCCGTCCCCCGGCATGCAGTCGGAGCACGTCACGATCCTGCGGATGTGCGAACGGCCCACCGCGGTCGTCGAACTCGCCGCCGGACTGAACCTGCCCGTCAGCATCGTGCGCATCCTGCTGTGCGATCTGCTCGACACCGGCCGGATCAGCGCCCGCCACCCCCGTACCGCACGTGTCGCGGACCGGCTCCCCGACCCCGACATCCTGGAACAGGTGCTCGTTGGACTCCGCAACCTCTGACCGTGCCGCCCTGCAGGCCACGGCCGACAACGGACTGAAGATAGTCGTCGTCGGCGGCTTCGGGGTCGGCAAGACCACCATGGTCCGATCCGTGAGCGAGATCCGTCCGCTCAACACGGAGGAGACGATGACCCGCGCGGGCGAGGCCGTCGACCACCTCGACGGGGTGCGGTCGAAGACGTCCACCACCGTCGCCTTCGACTTCGGCCGGATCTCCCTCGACGCCCGCTCCGTGCTGTACCTCTTCGGCGCACCCGGACAGGAGCGCTTCTGGTTCCTGTGGGACCGGCTGTTCTCCGGGACGCTCGGCGCGGTCGTGCTCGTCGACACCCGGCGTCTGGCCGACTCCTGGTACGCCATCGACCGGCTGGAGCACCACGGCACGCCGTTCATCGTGGCGTGCAACGACTTCGGCGGCCCGCTCCACACCGAGCAGCAGATCCGCGAGGCGCTCGCCCTCTCGGACGACGTACCGCTCGTGGAGTGCGACGCCCGGGACCGGTCCTCCAGCAAGTACGTCCTGATCACGCTGGTCGAGCATCTGCACGCGCTGTCGGCCGCCCGCGCCGGGAACACCGGCGAGCCCGCCGTCCCGGCCGACGGTGACCAGGCCCTTCCCGCCCTCACCCCGGAGCACACCACGTGAACCAGTGCCCCCACGCGGCCGGCGCCGATTCCGGTGCCATACCCCTGTACGGTCCCGGGTTCCAGGGCGACCCCGCCGAGCTGTACCGGAGGATCAGGCGCGAGCACGGTCCGGTCGCCCCGATCGTCCTGCCCGGTGACATCCCCGCCTGGCTCGTCATCGGCTACCGCGAACTGCACCAGCTCACCGGGGATCCGGTGCTCTTCACCCGTGACTCCCAGCTGTGGAACCAGTGGTCCGCGATCCCGGACGACTGGCCGCTGATGCCGATGATCAGCCGGGACCAGCCGTCCATCCTCTACACCGTCGGCGAACGCCACAGCCGGCGGGCGGCCATGATCAGCGAGGCGCTGGAGGCCGGCAGCCCGTTCGACCTCAAGAAGAGCACCGAGGAGTTCGCCGACGACCTCATCGACGCCTTCAGCCCGGTCGGCACCACCGACCTGATCGCCGAGTACGCGATGCTGCTGCCCGTACGGGTGCTGGCGAAGCTCTACGGATTCCCCGACGACAAGGGCCCCGCCCTCGTCACCGCGATGAACGACATGATCAACGGCGGGGCGACCGCGCTGGCCGGCCAGCGGCACATCGCCACGTCCATGTACGAACTGCTGGCCGCGCGCCGCGCCGAACCCGGTGACGACGTCGCCACCCGGATGCTCGCCAACACCGGCGGTTTCACCGAAGAGGACGTCGCCCGGGACCTGATGGTGATGATGGCCGCCGGACACCAGCCGACCGCGGACTGGATCGGCAACTCGCTGCGGCTGATGCTCACCGACGACCGGTTCGCCGCCTCGCTCTCCGGCGGCCGGCACAGCGTCGGCGAAGCCATGAACGAGGTGCTCTGGGAGGACACCCCCAGCCAGAACATCGCGGGCCGCTGGGCGAGCCGCGACACGCACCTCGGCGGCCGTCACATCAAGGCCGGTGATCTGCTGGTCCTCAGCCTGGCGGGCGCCAACTCCGACCCCCAGGTCCGTACCGACGGGTCCACGCTCACGGGCGGCAACAACGCCTTCTTCTCCTTCAGCCACGGCGACCACCGCTGCCCGTTCCCGGCCCAGGAGACCGCCGAGGTCATCGCTCGTACCGCGATCGAGGTCATCCTCGACCGGCTCCCCGACGTCGACCTGGCCGTCCCCGAGGACCGGCTGACCCGGCGCCCCTCCCCGTGGCTCCGCGGACTGACGGACCTGCCGGTGCGCTTCACGCCCACCCCCGCCCTTGGAGGCCAAAGATGACCGCGCCCACCACCGAACCGACCGGAACCGACGCCGGGGACCGCATCGTCCTGGACCCGCTCGTCTCCGACCTCGCGGGCGAGAGCGCCCGGCTGTACGCGCAGGGCCCCCTCGTCCGCGTCGAACTGCCGGGCGGGGTACCCGTCTACACCGTCACCCACCACGCCGAGGCGAAGGCGCTGCTCACCGACAGCCGCCTGGTCAAGGACATCAACGTCTGGGGCGCCTGGCAGCGCGGCGAGATCCCGCCGGACTGGCCGCTGATCGGGCTCGTCAACCCGGGCCGCACCATGCTCACCGCGGACGGTGCCGAACACCGGCGGCTGCGCGGACTGGTCGCCCAGGCGCTCACCGTGCGCCGGGTGGAGCGGCTGCGCGCCGGCATCGAGGCACGCACCGAACAGCTGCTGGACCGGCTGGCGGAGCGCCCGGCCGGCGAAACGGTCGACCTGAAGGCCGAGTTCGCCTACCCGCTGCCGATGAACGTGATCAGCGAGCTCATGGGCATCGACTCGGCCGATCTGCCCAGGATGAAGGAACTCTTCGACAAGTTCTTCTCCAACCTGACGCCGCCCGCCGAGGTGCCGCAGATGATGGCGGACATCCACACCCTGTTCTCACGGATCCTCGACGAGAAGAAGGAGTCCCCCGCCGACGACCTGACGGGCGCGCTGATCACCGCGTCCGAGGACGGCGACCACCTCACCGACGGGGAGATCCTCAACACCCTGAAGCTGATCATCGCGGCCGGGCACGAGACCACGATCAGCCTGATCGTGAACGCCGTCGTGGCGCTCCAGAGCCACCCCGAGCAGCGCCGGGCGGTGCTGGCGGGCGAGGCGACCTGGGACGGCGTGATCGAGGAGACGCTGCGCTGGTCCCCGCCGACCTCGCACATCCTGATCCGGTTCGCCACCGAGGACATCGAGGTCGGCGACCGGATCCTGCCCAAGGGCGAGGGCGTCATGACCTCGTTCGCCGCGCTCAGCCGCGACGAGCAGCAGTGGGGCGCGACGGCGACGGAGTTCGACGTCACCCGCTCCCCCAACCGCCACATCTCCTTCGGCCACGGCCCGCACGTCTGCCCCGGCGCCGCGCTCTCCCGTCTGGAGGCGGCTGTCGCCCTGCCCGCGCTCTACGCACGCTTCCCCGGCCTGGCCCTGGCCGTCCCGGTGAGCGAGCTGCGCAACAAGCCGATCGTGACCCAGAACGACCTGTTCGAACTCCCGGTGACCCTGGGCTGACCGGCCGCCCCGCAGCCGCGGCCCGCCGCGCGGTCCGGTCCACGGACCGGATCGCGCGTCTCACCCGACGGACGGTGGCGGTGGCCGCCGCACCGAGCGGCTACGCTCCGACTCGTGGCCGACATCCAGATTCCCGCTGACATCAAGCCCGCCGACGGACGCTTCGGCGCCGGTCCTTCCAAGGTGCGGACGGAGGCGCTCGACGCGCTGGCCGCCACCGGTACGTCTCTGCTCGGTACGTCCCACCGCCAGGCCCCCGTGAAGAACCTGGTCGGCGCGGTACGTGACGGCGTGCGCGACCTCTTCTCGCTCCCCGAGGGCTACGAGGTGATCCTGGGCAACGGCGGCTCCACCGCCTTCTGGGACGTCGCGACGCACGGTCTGATCGAGACGAAGTCCCAGCACCTCAACTTCGGTGAGTTCTCCTCGAAGTTCGCGAAGGCCGCCAAGCTCGCCCCGTGGCTGGCCGACCCGACCGTCATCGCCTCCGACCCGGGCACCCACCCGGACCCGAAGGCCGAGGCGGGCGTCGACGTCTACGCCTTCACCCACAACGAGACCTCGACCGGTGTCGCCGCGCCCGTCAAGCGCGTCGCGGGCGCCGACGAGGGCTCCCTGGTCCTGGTGGACGCCACCTCCGGCGCGGGCGGCCTGCCCGTCGACATCGCCGAGACGGACGTCTACTACTTCGCCCCGCAGAAGTCCTTCGCCTCCGACGGCGGCCTGTGGATCGGTGTCTTCTCCCCGGCGGCCCTGGAGCGCGCCGCACGCGTCCACGCCTCCGGCCGGCACATCCCGGAGTTCTTCTCGCTGCCCACCGCGATCGACAACTCCCTGAAGAACCAGACGTACAACACCCCGGCGCTCGCCACGCTGTTCCTGCTGAACGAGCAGCTGAACTGGATGAACTCCCAGGGCGGCCTGGACTTCACCACCGGCCGCACGGCCGCCTCCGCCGGCCACCTGTACGGCTGGGCCGAGGAGTCGAAGTACGCGACCCCGTTCGTCACGGACGCGGCCAAGCGCTCGCAGGTCATCGGCACGATCGACTTCGCGGACGAGATCGACGCCGCCGCGGTCGCCAAGGTGCTGCGCGCCAACGGCATCGTCGACACGGAGCCGTACCGCAAGCTGGGCCGCAACCAGCTGCGCGTGGCGATGTTCCCGGCGATCGACCCGTCGGACGTCCAGGCGCTGACGGCGTGCATCGACTACGTGATCGAGAAGCTGTAACGCCCACAGCCCGGAAAACGGCCCCGCGTACACACGTCCGTGTGTACGCGGGGCCGTTTTCCGCTCACGGAACAGCTTCCGGGTCATCGCGCCGAGATCACCGGAGGCGTCATCACCGCGGCCCCGCTCCCGGACGGCCCGCACGCCGACGCACCGGCCACACCCATGATCCCGTTCCTCACCGCGGGCCGGCCGGAATCGGTCAGTCCCGTCCGGCGTCCGAGGGCACGGCGCTCACCGCTCCCCGAGCCGCCACCGCTCCTCCCCGTCCTCCCATTCGCCGGTCCGCACCAGCCCGGCCGACGCGGCCACCGCGGCCGACGCCGCGTGATCGGGGTGGATGTGGGCGATGACGGTACGGACCGCTCCCCCGTCCCCCAGGTGCGCGACGAGGCCCCGCGCCGCCTCCTTGGCGTACGAACGCCCCTGCCACGGCGTCCCGATCACCCAGGCGATCTCGGCCCGGGGCCCGCGGACCGTGGCCTGTACATAGCCCGCCAGGCAGTCCTGGCCCCGGACGCTCAGCACCCAGTTCCACCAGAGCTCGTCCGGGTCCGGTGAACCGGCTGTCTGCCGTTCGTACCGGGCGCGCAGTTCCCCGGCCGTCTCCGGGGCGCCGCCGGTGAAGGTGTGGAGGCCGGGATCGTCCAGCAGTGCCGCCATCTCGTCCGCGTGGGCCACCCGCAGGGGCACGGCGTCGAGACGGGCGGTGGAGAAGGGCCGAGGCCCATGGTTCGTCGTCATCGAACACGGATTCTATATTGGAACCCGCTGCCCGGCCTGTACCGGAGGACGCGCTTTGTTCCGGAACCGCCACCCGGCCCGTACCGAATGCGTCACCGCCCTCGAAACGCCCGTTCCGCACCGCCCGCGCGGATGACACGGCGCCGGGGCGGCGGACCATGGAAGGCATGGAGACGATCCCCGAGCTGAAGCCGTTCGTGAAGCAGTACGCCGTCCTGCTCAGCACGCGGCGGCAGGACGGGACGCATGCCGACACCCCCGTGAACATCGCCGTCGAGGGCGACCACGCCTACATCCGTACGTTCTCCTCGGCGTGGAAGGTGGAGCGGATGCGCAACCACCCCCTCGTGAAGGTCGGACCGTGCACCCTGCGCGGCCGGCCGACGGGGCCGCAGATCACCGCGCACGCCCGCCTCCTCCAGGCCGGGTCGAAGGAGAACACGCACGCCGCCCGGATGCTCTCCCGCAAACACCCGGTCGTGCAGGGCGTACTCGTCCCGCTCGCGCACCGGATCAAGCGGGACCGGACCCTGCACTACGAGATCCGGCCACTCGAACCCTGATGGCCGGAGGTCCGGCCTGCGAACCGGCTCAAGTCGGGCCGTCAATCGGTAGGTTGAGACCGAGACCGGCCAACGGGGGAGCGATGGCACAGCAGGGGAACACGACCCGATGTGACAGGGATACGGCACCGGCCGCCCCGGTTCGGCGCGGCCGTCGGCGCCGCACGACCGTCCGGGACCGGCGGCTCTCCGCATGACGCCCGAGAGCGCCGCACACCGCATCCTCCAGCAGGCCCGGCGCACGGAGAGCGATCCCGCCGCCCTGGAATGGTTCCTCGGGGCGGAGGCCGCGGCGGCGGCCGCCGAGGTGCGTGACGGACTCGCCCTGCCCGACGGCGACGCCTGGGACCTCGGGGCCACGGCTCTCGGCTACGCCGACTGGTGCCGCTACCTCGCGGCCAACGAGGAGGACCCCGGGGCGCTCGGCTCCGCTCTCCTCCGGTTCCTCGCACTGGAGGAGCACCACCCGGGCCAGGCGCCCGAGGGGATGCACCCGCTGTTCGCCACCCTGTCCGGCGATCCGGCCGGCGCCGCGACCGAGCCCGGCTTCGCCTACTACGCCGCCCTCGGGCTGACACTGCTGTTCCAGCAGAGCCGCCATCCCGCGGCACTGCCCCTCGCCGAGACCCTGCTGCGGCACGCCGCCACCGCCTTCGGCGAGGGAAGCCTTGAGCAGGGCGTCTGTCTGTCGGATCTGGGACTCGTCCTCTTCTACGGATTCCAGGACGGCGCGGGCCTGCCGGTGCTCGCCGAAGCCGTCCGCACGCACCGCGCCGCCGTGGTCTGCGCCCCCGGCGCCCGCGACGAACAGGCCCGCAGGCACGGCAACCTGGGGTACGCCCTCCGGCACTGGTCCGAGGCGAACGCGGACAAGGACCGGATGCGGGAAGCAGTCGCCGAACTGCGCAAGGCGGTGGAGCTCACCACCTGGAACAACCCCCATCGCCCCCAGCACAGCGCCACCCTCGGTTCCGCGCTGTGCGGCGCCGCCAAACTCCTGGACGATCCGGCGCTGCGCTCCGAGGGCATCGCGCTGCTGCGCACCACCCTCGCGGAGCCGGACGTCGTACTGTCCAGCCGGGCAGCGGTCCTCTCCGACCTGGGCGTCGCCCTCCTCCAGGGAGCCACGGGGGACGGTGGCGACGCCGGACCGTACGAGGAGGGCATCGCCGCCTGCCGCTCGGCCGCGGAAACGGCCCCCAACTCCTTCGAACGCACCGTGTACCTCACCAACCTCGGCCTGCTGCTCGCCGGACACGCCATGGAGAACGCCGACCCGGCCGCCCTGGACGAGGCCTACGAGGCCGCCCGCGACGCCCTCGAAGGCGCACCGGCCGGGCATCCCGTGCGCGCCCAGGCCCACTTGGCCCTGTCCAAGGTCCTGGACGCGCGACACGCGACGACGGGCGGGGCGGACGACCTCACGGAGGCCGTCGCCCAGGCCCGCCGGGGCATGGAGTGCGTGCCGGCCGACGACCTCGCCCGACGGGTGCTCCACGCCAACGGATTCGCCGCCCTGCTGTTCAAGCGCGCCATCCGGCACGTGCTGGCCACCGGGGAAACCGGGGATCCCGGAGAACTCCCGTACGCGATCACCATGCTTCGGGCCCTCGTGGCGGAGCTTCCGGCCCGCTCGGCCGAACGCGCCAAGACCCTGCTGCACCTGGGACGCTGCCTCCAGGTGTCGGGCGGCGACGGCAGCGTCGACGAGGCCGTCGCCTGCTTCCGCGAGTGCCTCGCCCTGCCGTCCCCCGACGACGGCTTCGAAGCCGTCACCCGCTTCGGACTCGGGGGAGTACTGACCGACCGCGCCGGCGCGGACGAGGCCGCCTGGCGTCAGGGCGCCGACGAGATGCGCCAGGCACTCGGCCTGTTCCCCGTGCACGACTCGATGTACTGGGACTGCCACGCGGAGTACGCGAACGTCCTCATGAGGCGGGCCGACGCGACGAGCGGCGTCGATCTGTACGAGGAAGCGGTGCGCCTCCTGCTGGAGGAGGCGGAGCATGCCCCGCTCTCCCGCGCCGAAAGGGCCCAGTGCCGGTCGAACACCGGTCACGCGTTGCACGGCATCGCCATGCGCACCGGTCAGCCCGGGCAGTTCACCGCAGCGGTGGCCGCCCACCGGGAAGCCGTCGCCCTGTCGTCGGCGGAGGACCTCCTCCATGTGTACCTGCTCATGTGCCTCGGCGAAGCCCTGCTGGCCGTCGCCGAATTCTGCTCGGACGCCGAGGCGTTACGGGAGGGCGTCGAGGTGCTGCGCACAGCCGTCGCCTCCTCCGACGAGGACACCTACGGCGGGCCCGAATGCCGCTCGGCCCTCGGCGAAGCCCTGCGCAACCACGCACGGCTGGCCTCCGATCCCGCCCCGCTGGAGGAGTCCGTCCGATGGCACCGGGAGGCGCTCGTGATGGCGCCGGGGCCCCCTTCGACCGTGGCGCTGCTCGGCCTCGCGAACAGCCTGGGGGCCCTCTACCTCTACACCCGCGACGCACACCACAGCGACGAGGCCATGTGGCAGTACCGCGCCGCCCTGGCCACCCAGCCGCCCGAACCGTCCGAAATCCGGTCCGTCATCCTCAGCAGCCTGGGCCACACGCAGTGGAACCAAGCACGTAACACCGGCGACGAACAGCTCATGGACACCGCGGTCGAGACGCTGCGCCAGGCCGTGACGCACGCCTCCCGGGCGCGCGTCAGCATGGCACTCACCAACCTGGGCGGCGCGCTCATGGACCGCGGCCGGCGCATGGGAAACCGCGCCTGGATGGCCGAAGCGGTGACGGCGCTGCGCCGCGCGGTGCGAGAGAGCCTGCCGTCGGCCATGGACCGCCCCCTGCACCTGAACAACCTCGCCGAAGCACTGCGCAGCTGGGACGAGTACACCGACGACACGTCCTCCACCGACGAGGTGATCACGCTCCTGCGCGCGGCGATGGCGGTGGAGCGTGGCGATGTCGTGGCCAGCGAGCTGGCCGCCGTCAATCTGGGCACCGTGCTGGCCGCCAGGGCCGACGCGGACAAGGACCCCCGCACGGCCGAAGAGGCCAGGCAGGTCCTCGAAGAGGTGGTGGGCCGGCTCGGCAGGCAGCACCCCTCACGCTCCTTCGCCCTGCAGAAACTGACGATGGCCTGTCACACGGTCGCCCGCCTGGCCGAGGACCGCACCGGGGCGACGGCCCGGCAGGCACTGAACCGGGCGGCCGATGCCGCCGCGGAATCCCTCGCCTGCGCACCCGAAGGCAACCCGAACCACTATCTGTCCCAGCTTCTGCTGGCCATGGTGCAGTTGGACCGCGAGACCGCGGGAGAACAGGTCGATCTCGCGGAGGTGGTCCGCCTCGCCCGCAGCTGCGCGCGGAATCCGGTCGCCCACAGCGCGTCCCGGCTCCAGGCCGCCCGCGCCTGGGGGCTGGCGTCGGTGCGGTCCGGTGACCGCCAAGAGGCCCTGGAAGGGTACGCGTACGGCGTCGGCCTGCTGCCCGGAATAGCCCCGCGCAGCCTCGCCCGTGCCGACCAGGAAGCGCGGCTGCGCGGCAGCGACGGCCTGGCGAGCGACGCCGCCGCGCTGGCGCTCGACGCGGGAGACGCGGACCGCGCCCTCGCCCTCCTCGAACAGGGGCGGGGCGTGCTGCTGGCCCAGGGCCTGGAGAACCGGGCCGACGTGTCACGGCTGCGCGATCTCGACCCCGCCCGCGCGGCCGAGTTCGAGCAGATCCGCGACCGGTTGAGCGCCCCGCTCCCCCTCTCCCCGGCCCGGGACGGTTACGACACGGCCGCGACCGCCGAGGACCGCCACGCCCTGGCCCACCGCTGGAACCAACTCCTCGCAGAGGTACGGGAAATGCCCGGCCTGGAGCACTTCCTGCACCCGCCGTCCGTACCGGAACTGGTCACGGCCGCCGCCGAGGGCCCCGTCGTGGTCGTCAACATCAGCCACTACCGCTGCGACGCCTTGATCGTGACGGCCGATGCCGGGATCGACGTGGTCCCGCTGCCCGGCCTCACCCTGGACGCCACCATGACCCGGGCCGCGGAGTTCATCGACGGCATGGAGACGGTGTACGGGAAGAACGGTGTCGACGAAGCCGTCGCCATGATGCGCACCCTGTCCGGAACCCTCGGCTGGCTCTGGGACACGGTCACCGCGCCCGTCCTGGCCCACCTCGGGCTGGACGCCGGACCCGCGGAAGGGGCCGCCTGGACCCGGCTGTGGTGGTGCCCGACCGGCTGGCTGTCGTTCCTGCCGCTGCACGCGGCCGGGCGCGGCGGGCCGGATTCCGGCACCTGGGTCATGGACCGTGCCGTCTCCTCGTACACCCCGACCCTGCGCGCCCTGGTCAGGGCCCGCTCCGGCCTCGTCCCCGGTGTCCCCTCCCGGCCGGCGCCGCTGGTCGTGGCCCTCCCCGAAACACCGGGGGCCACGCCCCTGCCCGGTGTCGCACGGGAGGCGGAACTGCTCGCGGAGCTCTTCCCCGCGGGGCGGCTGCTGGCCGGGCCCGATGCCACGGTGGAAGCGGTCGGCGGGGCGCTCGAAGCCCACCCGTGGGTCCACTTCAGCTGCCATGGGGTCAGCGAGCTGCTCGACCCCTCGCAGAGCGGTCTCGTCCTGTACGACGGGCGGCTCACCGTGTCCGATGTCGCCGGCCGGCGACCGGCCGCCCCGGAGCTCGCCATGCTGTCCGCCTGCTCCGCGTCCCGGGGCGGCATCAAGCTGTCCGACGAGGCGGTCCAGCTGGCCTCGTCCTTCCAACTGGCCGGGTACCCGCATGTGATCGGAACCTTGTGGCCCATCGCCGACAAGCTGGCGACCCACCTCACCGAGGCCGTCTACACCGCGCTTGCCGAGGACGTCGCCCTGGGCCGCCCCATCGACCCGGCCGCCGCCCTGCACCACCCGGTCAGGGCCCTGCGCGACCGCTACGCACAGGCCCCGCACCTCTGGGCGGCACACATCCACACCGGCCCGTGAAAGGACCCGCACCGCTCATACGCCGACCCGGCACCGCTCGCACGCCGGGACCCGCACCGCTCGCACGCCGGAGCCGCACCGCTCGTACGCCGGGACCCGCACCACTCATACGCCGGAGCCCACCACTCGTACGCCGGAGTTGATCAAGGCGCCCCCGGAACGCCCCCGAATCCACTCAGGGGGCCTCGGGATCACCGGGCGCCTGGGCAGGCGGCGCGGCATCCCCCATCGCCGAGCCCGACGGCCCCTGCGGCATCTCCTCCGGCTCAGCCATGCCATCGGTGGGCCGATAGATCCGCTGGAAGGCGAACTCGGCTACCAAGCCCGCCAGTTCGGCATCGTCACCCGTCCGCTGATCTCCCGCCTCAAGATCGCCCGTCCCCTGACCGCCCGTCTCCTGACCGCCCGTCATCGACCACCACCCTCTCCGGCCGCTCCCGCGGACGGCGGGTGCAGCATCTCCAGTACCTCTATGTCGCCCGCCCGCACGTACACACCCGCGGTGCCGGGCACCTTCCCCAGGAACCTGCCGTCGGATCCCACCCGGTACTGAGCCTGCAGATAGAGGTCCCCGCTCTGCGGATACGCGGAGACGGCCGACCGCGACCCCAGCCAACCTCCCACCCACAGACCGCTTTTGAGGCGTACGCGCACGAAGCACGATCCCCGGTCGTGGAACATGGCGTCCCAGGCGGTCGGCGTCGGCTCGTACTGCGCCCGGACGTGGCGTCTTCGCCACGCCGCCTCCGCCCAGGCCAGCGCGGACGGCACGGCGACGATCAGGAGCAGCGCGGCGATCCCCGCCCGGCGGGGCTCCCGCACCACCCCGGCCAGGGGCCCCTCTCCGCCCCCGGACAGCAGCCGCACCAGCCACGGCCCCGCGACCACCGCGTAGAGGGTGTCGAGCAGGGCCCCTGCGGCAATGGCACGCACGAGGCGGTTCTGCGGCTCCTGCTCGGCGGCGAGCGGGCCGCGCAGTCGCTCCCGCACGGCCTGATAGAAGACACCGGGCAGCACGAGGATCAGCAGGACGGTCAACTGCTGCACTGTTCCAGGAACCATCGCTGTACCGCACCCCCGTGCTCTGCTCCGTACGCCGGCCGTGACCTTGCCGCCTCAGGATGACGCAACGGGCCGATCCATGTCCCGGCCTGTGGAAAACCGGCGCTCACAGGACCTTGCCCCGCGCCGGGCGTGCGCCGCCGTGCGGAACGGCACCGGGAGCCGGGACCGTGCGCCGCCCGGCGGACAGCACCAAGGACCGCGCGCCACCGCGCCCCTCGCCCCGCCCGGTCGCCCCTCCCGGACGCCCCCTCCGCTCGCCCCTCCCGGTCACCCCTTCCGGCGCCGCCTGCCCAGGAACAGGATCAGCGCGAACGCCGCGAGCACGATGCCCCCGGTCACCGTGCTGCCCTTCACCGGCACCCCGTCACCGCTCCCGTCCCCGTTCCCGGCACTGCCCGCACCGGCGGACGACGGCGCCGTGCCACCCGCCCGAGCGGGCCCGTCTCCCCCGGCCTTCTTCAGGTCCACCCGCACCACATCGCTCTGCTCCCCCTCGGAGCCGTACATGAGCGCCGAACCGTCCGCCGTGTACGTCACCGACTCGGACTGCCCGAGCAGCGGCGACTCGACGGGGTAGTCCTTGCCGAGCCGCCCGTTCGCGAAGGCGTAACCACGCGCGCTGAAGTACGAACGCAGCACCAGCTCCTTGCCGTCCGGCGAGAACGCGCCGTCCGTCACCCACGGCACCTCCCCGACCCGCCGGAACACGTTGTCCCCGCCGGTCGTGAGCTTCGCGGGGCCTTCGTACAGCCCGCCGCCGTTCTCGTTCTTCGACGCGATGTACACGCGGCCGGTCCTCGGGTGGACCATCAGCGCCTCCGCGTTGCGCGGGCCGTCGGCGTACTTCACGTCGAACTGCGTGGCCCGGACGGTCGCGTCCCGGAGCTCCTTCGGCTCGGGGAAGCGGTAGATCCAGACGTGGTCCCAGCTGCCGTTCAGGTTGTCGCCGATGTCACCGACGTACAGATTCCCGTCCGGCCCCAGCGAGATCGCCTCCAGGTCCCGGGGCGCGCCCACCCCCTGCATGGTGATCCGCGCGACGGTCTTCCCGGTGCGGGAGTCGACGGCGAAGACGTACGGCCCGTCGTCGCTGTCGTTGTGCGTCCAGTAGATCCCGGGATGGGCGCGGCTGGCGGCGAGGCCGCTGGACTCGGTGATCCGGGGATCCTCGATCGTGAAGCTCCGGTCGGCATCCCCGTCGTCGGCCAGGGCGGGCCCCGCCCCGGCGAGGGACAGCAGCACGGCGGCGACCCCGAGGGCAGTCAGTCGATACGAACGCATGGGGACAAGTGTCCATCGTCACGTCGCAGGCCGGAGCCATGATCCGCCATGATGGCGCCATGCGTTTCATGTGTGTCGGCGATTCCATGACCATCGGACGCGCCGGTGACTTCACATGGCGCTACCGCATGTGGCAGCACCTCGAAGCGGCCTTCGACGGCCCGCACACGCTCGTCGGCCCGCGCACCGAGCTGTACGACACCGACACGGGCACGCCCGCCTCGACCGCGTACGCCGCCCCCGGCTTCCCCGCCGAGGCCCGCCGCCACCTGGCCGGCTGGGGCGAGGGCTGGCTGCACATGGCGCCGGTGATAGCGGACACGGTCACCGAGCACCGGGCGGACGTCCTGCTCGTCTCCCTCGGCCTGATAGACCTCGGCTTCTACACGGACAGCGAGCAGACCGCGCTGAACGCCCGCGCCTTCCTCACCGCCGCCCGCACGGCGAACCCGCACATCAAGTGCGTGCTGCTCCCCGTCATACCGAACATCCGGGCCGAGTCCGACGCCCCCTTCGCCGCCGAGTGCGCCCGCTTCAACGAACTCCTCGCCAAGACGGTGGCCGACCTCGACGCCCCGGCCTCCCCCCTCCTCCTGGCCTCGCACCCGACCGGCTACGACATCCACACGGACACGTACGACGGCACACACCCGGGCCCCTCGGGCGAACACAGACTCGCGGCGGCCTACGCCGACGCGATGCACCAGGCGTGGGGCATCGGCCACCCGTACCGCAGCGGACGGCAGGCACACGAGGCGAGGGGGGCCGGCGGAGAGAGCACGGCAGCTTGATCGCCCAGAGCCGGTGCTGATCAGCTGCGGTGCTCTGGGTTGGGTGCGTCGAAGCGGCAGCCGGCGTTCCACTCGGGGCGCTGGTTGCCGTACGCGGGAATGCCTCCGCCGTGTTTCAGGAGAGCGGCGAGGTGCATGAGGTTCCAGGCCGCGAAGGTGGTGTTCCGGTTGGTGAAGTCGTTCTCGGGGCCGCCGGAGCCGGGGTCGAGGTAGCTGGGTCCTGGGCCCGCCTCGCCGATCCAGCCCGCGTCGGCCTGCGGGGGGATGGCGTAGCCGATGTGCTGGAGGCTGTAGAGGATGTTCATGGCGCAGTGCTTGAGGCCGTCCTCGTTGCCGGTGATCAGACAGCCGCCGACCCGCCCGTAGTACGCGGACTGGCCCGCGTCGTTGAGTTCGGCCGAGTTGGAGTAGAGCCGTTCGATGACGTGCTTCATCACGGAGCTGTTGTCACCGAGCCAGATCGGTCCGCAGAGCACCAGGATGTCAGCGTTCATCACTTCGGCGTGCAGCTCCGGCCAGGCGTCGGTGGCGGCACCGTGCTGGGTCATGTCGGGCTGGACGCCGACCGCGAGGTCCCGGTCGACGGGGCGGATCACCTGCGTACGCACGCCGGCCGCGCGCATCACCGCGGCGCTGCGGTCGATCACTCCCTCGGTATTGCTCGTCTCCGGTGACGGTTTGAGGGTGCAGTTGAGGTAGAGGGCGCTGAGGTCGTCGTAACGGGGCGGAATGGTGGACGGCACGGGTGGGGGTCCCTTCGCGGTGGCTGATGATATGAGCTTGGAAGGCCGGGCGGTGAAGGGCCATCGCAACGCGGCGAACGCGGTACGCACCCCGGCACCCACCGCCCAGCGGATGCACCCCGAGGCACTGGGCGTGAGAGTGGAACCACGTGTCCTCGGCCGTCCGAGCCGGGGGCGGCACTCTGGGAGGCGCCTCCGATGGATTTGTTTCCCCCGCTGCCCAGGGAGTCCTGGGCCCCGACGAAGGAGACGCTGCACCGGTTCCTCCAGATCGTCGGGAAGGTGCGGCTGGCAGCCGGCGTCCGGCGCAACCACTGGTGGAACGTTCCCTTCCACCTGACCGGGAGCGGCATCACCACCCGGCCCAGCGGCCCGCTCGACGACGGCACCGTGTTCACCGTCGACTTCGATTTCACGGCCCACCGTCTCCGCGTTCTGACCCTCGACGGGCGCCGGGTGTCGTTCCCCCTGATGGGCCTGTCGGTCGGCGACTTCTTCCGGGAGTTCACCGGCGCGCTGGGCCACCTGGGTATCAGTGTGCTTCCGGAGCACCCGTACCCCTTCGACCTGCCCGACGCGGCCCGGCCGTTCGCCGAAGACGACGAACACGCCACGTACGATCCGGCGGCCGTGAACCGCTACTGGACGATCCTCACCCAGGTCATGCTGGTTCTGGAGAAGTACGCGGCCGGCTACTCCGGGAAGACCAGCCCTGTCCACCACTTCTGGCACACCTTTGACCTTGTCGTCACTCGGTTCTCCGACCGGCACGTGCCACAGGGGCTGTCCGTTGATCCCGTGACCCGTGACCCGTGAGGCGTACTCGCGTGAGGTGATCAGCAGCGGTTTCTGGTTCGGTGACGAACGGTCCTACCCCGAACCTGCCTTCCACTCGTACACGGCGCCCGAACCCGACGGACTGCAGCGGCAGCCGCTGGAACCGCCGGCCGCGCGGTGGACGGAGAGCAACGGCTCGCACCTCGCCCTGCTGCCCTACGACGACGTGCGCACCGCACCCGACGCGTGGGCCCAGATCCTCCGGTTCTACGACTCCGCGTATGCGGCCGGTGCACGCCTGGCGGGCTGGGACAGCGACCGGCTCTGCCCGGGAGGAGTGACCGACCCCCAGGCCTCCGCCACGGCACATCGGCGGCCCGGAACCTGACCCGGCGGTCGGCCCGCCCCGGACGCCATGCGCACGGTCCGGCACCGGAGCGCTCACACGCCGAGGCCAGGGCAGGCACAAGCCGGCCCGGCACAGGCCAGGTCAGGCAGAGGCGCCGGCACAAGCCAGGCCCGGCACAGGCCAGGGTCTTCGCGTTGGCCGGGATCTCCGTCGTGCTGAACACCTACCGGACTCGCGAGGACCTGACTTCCAGCATCACCGCAGGCCGGCCTCGGCCCAAGCTGTGAACCGGCGGTGCGCCGTCGCGGGCGACCCCCCGAACGTCTCCGGCAGATGCTGCCAGCACCACCCACTGGTCAGCACGTCACCGCCGCAGTGAACACGGCCCCTCGTCCGGCGGAGCGGTCCCTCCTCCCCCGCGAACGAGAGTGCGCCAATGTGACACCTCCCGGCAGGAAACAACGGGCCGACGCAGTCCGCAGACCACCGAGACGCGATCCGACGCCCGGCCCTCGTCGTTCACGCGTCGGCCGAACCCCGCGTCGGCTTCGCCCGTACATGCATCCGCTCCCCCTGCGGCCCGAACAGGCTGAGGAACTCCACCGGCTCCGGCCCGGCCGCCCCCCACCAGTGCGGGGTGTGCGTGTCGAACTCGGCCACCTCCCCCGCCGTCAGCACCAGGTCATGGTCGCCCAGCACCAGCCGCAGCCGCCCCGAGAGCACGTACAACCACTCGTACCCCTCGTGCACCCGCTGCTCGACCGGCCCCTCCGTGCCCGTCGCCCCCGGCATGACCTGCTTGTACGCGTTCACCCCGCTGAGATGCCGGGTCAGCGGCACGAACGTCATGCCGTGCCGCTTGAACGGGCGGAAGGTGACACGCGGGTCCCCCGTGTCCGGAGCGCCCACCAGCTCGTCCAGCTGCACCCCGTACGCCTTCGCCAGCGGGAGCAGCAGCTCAAGGGTCGGTTTGCGGCCGCCGGACTCCAGCCGGGACAGCGTGCTCAGCGAGATCCCCGTTGTCTCGCTCAGCTGCGCCAGCGTCGTCCCCCGCTCGGTCCGCAACGCGCGCAATCGCGGGCCGACGCCCGTCAGGACGGACGACAGCTCGTCGTCCCCCATCGCGCCGCCCTCTGCTCCCGCCTTGTCTTCTGCCATACCTCCATTTGCTGACCCGGCAAGCGGTGTTGTCAACCGGAGACGTCGTCTCCCCCGCCCACCGGACCGATCATCGCCATGGTCAGCCGGGTGAACTCGCTGGTCAGCAAGGAGGGCGGCACCTGACGCGGTCGGCGGCCGTGATGTGCGAGGAGTTCGTCGACGGAGCGGGTCAGCACCTTCACCACCACGGCGAGGTCGCCGTCGACTCCGTGCCCCCTCCCCCTGGCGCGCTCGGACTCCTGGGTGAGGAACGCGATCCACACCGACCGCCACATCGTGAGGTGGGCATCCATCTCACGGCTCACCCCGAGCACCTCGACGAACGCCACCCTCGCCTCGCCCGGGTCACGCGTGACGGCCCGAACGTAGGCGTCGAAGAGCCTGCGGACCCGCTCCTCGGTCGGGCAGGTCTCCATGCCCTCGCCCGCCAGCTCGGCCTCCGACGCCCGCATGCCCCGGGTCGCCACCTCGTCGTACAGCTCGGTGAGCAGGGCCTCGCGCGATTCGAACTCGCGGTAGAAGTCCCGCACTTCCACGTGCGCGGCGGCGCACAGCTCCTCCACGGTGGTACGGGCGTAGCCGTACACGGCGAACAAGGTCCGCCCGGCCGTCATGATGTGCGCACGCGCCCTCGCGGGGTCCCGCGTCGCCTTCGACCCGTTCCACAGTTCCATCACGGCATCCGTCATCGGTCCTCCTCGGTCCGTCCAGGCCCCCGGGCCCACTGTCCTCGCTCCTACGTGTGCACGGTGCTACCGCCACACGGCGAACAGCCGTACGCCTCACTCAGCCGCTGCTCCCTCCGCCGCCCGCACCGCCACGAACCGCTCCCGCCAGGACACCGCGAACGGGGCGGCCGGTTCCTCGGCGGGCAGCCGCGCCGGCCTCTGCTGTACGAGCCGGTACCGCAGGAATCCGGCCGCGGACCGCACCCCTCCGGCGGGCAACTCACCGACGAGCGCCGGCCACAGGTCGGAGGCCTTCACGCCGTGCCGCAGCCACTCGGCGCCGGCCTCGGCCAGAGCACGGACCTCGCGGCCCGCGACGCGCTGCCCGGGGTGTGTGCGCCGGAGCGAGAGCAGGACCCTTTCGGTCTCGACGAGTTGAGGGCCGGAGTTGACCGAGGCCGGTTCCACGGACTCCGCCGCCCGAGCGGTCCCTTCGGAGGGCGGGTGGGGTGAGTTCTTCTCATGTCCTTCATCCACCGGTAGTTGACCACCGGCGGACCAAGCCCTCGGATGACCGACCGTCGGAGCGTGTTCACTCAGTCCCACCTGCGGCGATTCCGCCCTGTTCCCCCGGATGCGCCGGGCCTCGCCGTCCGTCAGCGGCACGTCGGAAAGAAGCTGATCGGTCACCCGCAACCCGCCATCACTCTGCCGCCGCCACTCGTGAACGAAACCGTTTTCCTTCAGCTGCCCCTTGGCCTTCTGGCAGGCACGCCCCTTGATGCCGAGCCTCTTGGCATGTGCACTGAGGGGCTCACCTGCCCACTTCTCGGGCAGGCCCTGCACGTAGGTGATCAGACTCTTCGCGTCACTGGCGAGGCGCGGATGCCGCACGATGTCGTGCGGCGCTTTTACGTAGCCACAGGACGGCGAGATAGCATGGCAAGGCATTCTCGGTGGACCTCTGATCCATCGCAGGGTGAAGGCCCTCGGTCCGGTGTTGGTAGCACCGCCGGGGGCCGCCCCATGCGCTGAGGCGCACGGAGCGTAATGACGCAATCACCGTACCGCACGAATCTCGTCGTCGACCACCTTCAGCAGCAGATCGAACATCAGTTCCGCACCTGCGAACGGGACTTGGACGATGGGCAGCGAACGCCAGTCCAGCGGACACGTCAGCCCCTCCATTGCGGGCGCCCCGACGAAGGCCGCCCCTCCCGGACCAACACCTCGGCCCCGACCGGCCATCGGCACCCGCGAGCGCTCCCGGGCGGCAGCGGAAAGCACATGCTCCGCTCACCGATCCGTGACCGGGCGATGGGATCTGTCTGGAAGTCCGTGAACTGCGTGGTCCCGTAAGCGACTTACTTGCGCAGGATGCCGATGACGCGTACGGCGTCGAAGTGGATGCCCGTGTGACGGAGGGCGTGGCCCGTCGCGGGGATCCAGGAGGGCATCAGGTCCGGTGAATTTTCCTGTTCCACAAGGAAAGCGTCGGCACTCGCACGTACCGTGACCAGGGACACAAGGCGTCTGTGCACTGTTGTGCATTGGGGGTAGTGCGGTGCGCATCAGTGATCGTGGGGGCGGCAACGCCGACGTGTTCGGTGCGTTGTTGCGGCACTACCGCGAACGGGCCGGGCTCTCCCGGGAAGGGCTGGGGCCGAAGCAACGGCCGTATCGAGATCGTCCCCCGCCGCCGCGCCATCCACGTCCGCAGCTCCAAGGACCTCACCGTTCCCGCGCTCACCCTTTCCCCGGCCGCCTGGGCGGCCTTCCCCAAGTACACGGTGGTTTAGCTCCATGACGACCTGGTTCGACGAACTGCCCGAGGTCCTGACCAGGGCCGACTTCGGCTCCCTGGTGGGGCGACCGCCGCGCAGCATCGAGCTGATGGCGTACAGAGGCCTGGTCGCAGATCCCGTATTCCGCAATCGCAACAAGCTCGTGTGGAACGAGGAAGCCGCGATCGACTGGTTCCGCTCCCTGCACAGCCACGCGGTGATCGTGCCGGCGAACGAACAGGCGATGCTCGACCTCGCCACGCACCGCGCCTACATCTGCCCGCTCGACAGCAAACATGTGGCCCTTGCCCGCCCCCGAATGCTCGTGATGTATCAACGGGGCGGCGGCGGCATGGTCTTCGGAGTCGACGCGGTGGAGACCATCAACCAGGAGATCGACGGGACCCGCAGCCCGAGCGCGCAGACCCGGCAGATCCAGCGTGACGGGCAGCCCCTCGACACGTTCGCGCACCGCTGGACCGTGTTCCACCTCAGCGAGGCCGGCAAGATCGGAAAGATCACGCCGGCCATCCAGCAGGGGCGCTACCTGCGGGTGGACGACATCCTGGACGCGATGACGTCCGGCCATCTCACGGTCCCGACGCTCGACGAGGCCTTCCCTTCCCGGAAGTGACCGGCGCCCACACCCGTGCCCGCCCGGCTTCGCCCCTGCCGGGCCGTCGCGTCGGGGTGCGTGAGCGAATTCCCTCCGGGCTGCCCACGCGCTGCGTAGCATGCTCATGCTCATACACACGCCATGCTTGCGATCTTGGAGGGGCACCGCGATGGCCGGTGAGATCTGGGCGCCCGTTCTTTCGCTCGCCGGTGTTCTGCTCGGCGGCGGGCTGACGGCCGTTGCCCAGCGTGCCGCGCAGCGGTCCGCCGAGCGTACCGAGCGGCACAGGCAGGCGGCTGCGACGACGGAGAGCCGCCGGGCCGAACAGCTCGTCGTGCTCAAGGAGTTCGTCGCGAGGGCGCAGCAGGCCGAGCAGGTCGCGTACCGCCGCCCTGATCCGTGGGGTGACGACGAGAACGGCTGGATGACCGGCGCCGGGCCCGTCATGACCGCGCTGTGGACCGCGTCGGGCAATGTGATGCTGATGTGCGACCAGCGGCTGCACGAACTCGTACGGGCCTACGGGCACGCACTCAACCAGGCGGTATGGCGCGAGATCGGTGACACCGAGGTGAATGAGCACCTCGAAACGCACAAGGCCGCGTTCATGGCCGCAGCGCACGGCAGTCTGAACTCCGGCTGACTTCCGGCTGATCTCCGGCCGAACTCCGGCTGACCTCCGGCTGACCTCCGGTTGACCTCCGGCTGAAAGGGTCGGCCGGTCGGCTGCGTAGCCGCCGAGAAACCTCGTTGGTTCCCCGCGGCCGCCGCTGCTAGCCTCCTGGAGGCCGTGCAGGAGAACGAGGAGGTGGTACCCGTGAACGCAGTATCGACATGGGTGCTCCCCTCTGGAGCCATGGTCGGGCGATAGACCGCCCGGGAGCGCCGTCTGTGAGCACTCCCGAAAGGCACGGCCATGCACGTCACTTCCGAACAACGCCTCGACGGCGGCGTCCTGGAATGCGAATTCACCCTCGGCGAGATCCCCGGCATCCTGTGGACGCCTGCGTCCGCGTCGTCCTCCCCATCCGAACAGGCGTCGGCGCTCGCCTCCACATCCACATCCACGTCCACGTCCGCGTCCATGTCGACGTCCGCGTCCACGTCGACGTCCACACCGGATTCGGCACCCGTCTCCGCTTCGGTGCCGTTGATCCTGCTCGGCCACCCTCCCCTCGGGCTGCGCAGGATGTACCCCCGGCTGGTGGGCCGGGCCCGGCAGGCAGTGGCGGATGGCTTCGCCGCAGCCACGATCGAGCTCCCCGGGAGCGGCGACCGGCCTCGCCTGCCCGCCGTCGAGCAGGCCCGCGCCGACATGCGCCGGGTGATCGAGGCCGGTGAGCCGGTCAGCGACGCGATCGTCGATGCCCTTGTTCTCCCGCTGGTCGACACGGCGGTCCCGGAATGGCAGGCCGCCCTGGACGCTCTCCTCGCACTGCCCGGGATCGGCGGCCCGGTCGGGTACTCCGGGGGCGTGATGTCCATCGGCATACGGCTGGCGGCGGTCGAGCCCCGCCTCAAGGCCGCCGTGCTGTTCGCGGGCAGTTTTGTGCCGCGCATCATGTTCGCTGAGGCCCGGCAGGTCAGCGTTCCCCTGCACGTCCTGTTGCAGTGGGACGACGAAGGAAACGACCGGCAGGCGGCCCTGGACCTGTTCGACGCCTTCGGCTCCGAGGAGAAGACGCTGAACGCCAACATGGGCGGGCACACCGGCGTCCCGCAGTTCGCCGGGGACGCCGCGGCGCAGTTCTTCACCCGGCACCTGAAGTGAGACCGGGCCGTTGGGCCGGCAGGGATCGGTAGGTGCTGCCGGCCTGATACCGCTCATTGAGGAGTACGACAGGCACCGGTCTCCTCGATGAGCGGGCGTCGGGCAACACCGTTTCCCGGCCGCGGGTCATGTCGTGGGGACTCGTGAAGCGGCCCCCAGGCCTCACTTGGAGGCCCCCTTGGGTCTCCCTTTTGGAGACCCCCTTGTCAGATCCCCCTTGAAGCTCCTATTGCTGTCAAGCGGTCTGGAGCCAGTCGCGGTAGGCAAGGGCGAGGTCGTCGTCTCTGCTGAGTCCTCTTTCGAGCCTGGAGAT
>NZ_JBVHOQ010000018.1:49744-164992 GCF_055568375.1 Streptomyces sp. NPDC026062 | reverse complement strand
CTCGGCCTGACACCCATCCTGCTGACCGGTGACAACCGGGCCGTGGCGGAGGCGGTCGCGGCCGAGGTCGGCATCGACGAGGTGTACGCCGAGGTCATGCCGCAGGACAAGGTCGACGTCGTCAAGCGCCTTCAGGGCGAGGGCCGTTCGGTGGCGATGGTCGGTGACGGCGTGAACGACGCGGCCGCCCTCGCCCAGGCCGACCTGGGCCTCGCCATGGGGACGGGCACGGACGCGGCGATCGAGGCCGGCGACCTGACCCTGGTGCGCGGGGACCTGCGGGCCGCAGCGGACGCGATCCGGCTGTCGCGCAGGACGCTGGGCACGATCCGTACGAACCTGTTCTGGGCCTTCGCCTACAACGTGGCGGCGCTGCCGCTGGCCGCGATGGGCCTGCTGAACCCGATGATCGCGGGTGCGGCGATGGCGTTCTCTTCGGTGTTCGTGGTCGGCAACTCGCTGCGGCTGCGCGGGTTCCGGGCAAAGGCCTGAGCCACACCCCCCCGATCCCACGTCCCGTCGCGGCGGCGCGGGTTCCGGGCGACGGCTCGGCCACGCCCCGGCCCCACGACGCGCATAGCGGCCCCGTTCTCCTGGCGGGCGGCCGGGCTCAGCTTCCGACAGGGAGCCGGGCGTCCGGCCGCCCGCTTCCGCGTGCGAGGCGTTCCTCCAGCCGTGCCTTGCTCCGCGGCCACTCGTCCGCCGTGATCGAGAAGATCGCGGAGTCCCGCAGCCTTCCGTCCTCGCCCGGGGCCCACGACCGGGACCAGTTCCGCAGTACGCCCTCGAAGCTCGCGCCCGCCGCCGCGATCGCGGCCCGGGAGCGGCTGTTGCGGGCGTCCGTCTTCAGATCGACGCGTGCCACCTCCCACTCCTCGAACGCGTGCCGGAACAGCAGGTACTTGGCCTCCGCGTTGATCCCCGAGCCCTGGGCGGAGGCGGCGAGCCAGGTGAAGCCGACCTCGACCGCGCTCAGCGTGTCCTCGTCCAGCCAGTGCCGGGGCTCCCAGTACGCGGTCGCCCCCACCGCGCGGCCCGAGGCACGGTCGATCTGCGCGTACGGGAACAGCTTGCTGGTGGCCGTACGGGCGAGTTGGGCATCGAGGTATCCCGCGACCTCGTGGGTGCGGGGCACCCAGGTGAAGCGGTAGGAGCCGCGGTCCTCCTCGGCGGCCGAGGCCAGATCCGCCGCATGACGGCGCTCCAGCGGCTCCAGACGCACGCGGGTGCCCTCCAGAACCGGCCCCTTCAGCGCGAAAGCCATCGCTCCACCCATCCCCAGTCGTTCGGACGCCTCGTACGCGGGCGCGGGCGCGGGACCCGCGTAGGGAGCGTTCCAGAGGTGTCCGGCCGTGTCCTGCGAATATCGCGCAGGGCGAGCGTGCGCACCTCGCGCGCGCCCAACGCGGCTCGGGGCGGACCCCGTTGTCAGTGGCGCAATCTACGATCTCCGTATGACCCAATGGATCCACGCATCGATCCCCGGCTACGAGGTGAACCTCGTGTTCTCACGGGGGCTGACCGACGCCGCACTGGCCTCGGGCCTGCGCGAACTGCACCGCGAACCGCTGGCGCACGGCGAGGCGGGCGGGTGGGCCTGGGCGGTCCACGAGATGTTCGACGCGGAGTCGGAGGAGTACGACGAGGTCGACTACCGGGGCATCTGTCCGCAGGGCACCGAGCTCGTGGTGTTCGTGACCGAGCCGTGCAGCGCGAAGGCGCACGCGCCCCATTTCCAGTACCTCCGCGACGGGCGCACGGTTCTCTTCTTCACCTTCGAGGACCTCACACAGCGGGTGGGCGACAACCCGGACTACATGTCGGCCGAGCTGCTCGCGGCGAACCTCATAGGTCCCGGGGCCGAGTGCACCCAGTGGGAGACGGATGAGAGCCACGACTGCTTCGCCCACGAGGACGACGAGGAGGGCCGCCTCGTGAGGACGATCCAGGACTGTTTCGGCCTGCCCCCGCTTCCGCTCGGCACGGCCGTGGAGGTGTCGGAGTGAAGCCGTTCGTCGCCCCCGACACCTTTGCCGTCCACGCCCGGGGAATCGGCCTGGCCACCCTCACCGCCGTGTGCGCCGAAGCCTCGTATCCCGCCGCCCGCGCCTCGGGCGAGTCGGGTGGCTGGGCCTGGGTGACGTTCGACGCGGGCGCCGTGAGCGGCCGGGGGATCATGGACCTGGCCCGCGACATCACCGGATTCCGCTACGACGAACGCTTCGGCGGGCCCGGCCGCGTGGAGACGGTGTTCCTGGCCTCCACCCCCGCGTGCGCGTGCCCGCAGGGGCAGAACTACGCGATTCCGCACTGCGACGACCACCCGTTCAACTTCTCCCACAGCCGGCGCGGGTTCGAGCAGGTGTACTTCAACGTCGGGCGGCGCCGCGAGTCGCGACGCAGCGGAGACCTGCTGGTACGGGAGCTGCTGGAGGCCGGGATCGTCGGCCGGGAGACCCCGGCGTACGACGCCGATCCCGGCTTCAACGCCGACGGTGCCGTCACGATGCGGATCATCGCCGACCACTTCGGGCTGCCCGCCACGACCTGACCGGCACCACCGCACAGCATGCCCGGTACGACGTACACGCCGACCGCTCACCTCACGACGCGCACGAACCGCACCACCGTCCCGGCCACCGCCTGTGCCGCCGCCGCCAGCGCGGCTTCGGGGACGACGCCCACCACCGGGTATCCCCCCGTCGTCGGATGGTCGTTGAGGAACACCACCGGGCGCCCGTCCGGCGGCACCTGGACGGCGCCGAGCACCATGCCCTCGCTGGGAAGTTCCCCGGTACGGGAACGCTCCAGCGGCGGGCCCTCGGTGCGCAGGCCGATGCGGTTGCTCTGCGCCGAGACGCGGTACGCCCCGGCGGTGAGCGTACGGAGAGCGGCGGGCGTGAACCAGGTGTGGCGGGGGCCGAGGTGGACCGGCAGCACGAGTACGTCGGGTGCCCCCGGCCACGGCACCGCGTCGGCGTGCGGCGCACCGGCCGGCGGGGGCGGTCCCAGCGGCAGGACGTCCCCGTCGCGCAGGGGCGCGGGACCGAGACCGGAGAGCAGGTCGGCGGACCGGCTGCCGAGCACCGGTTCCGCCGCCACCCCGCCCGCGAACGCCAGGTAGCCGCGCAGCCCTTGCACGGCCGGACCCGCGTCCAGCACCGCCCCCGCCGGTACGCGCACCGCGGCGCCCCACGCCACGGGCCGCCCGTCCACCGTCACCCGGCACGGCGCGCCGCCCACGACCGCGCGCACCGCGCGGTCCGGGCGGACGGCGCAGCCGGTGGCGGTCGTCTCCAGGACGGCCGCGGAGTGCGGGTTGCCGGCCAGCCGGTTGACGAGCCGGGCGGCGGGCGCGTCGAGCGCGCCCGCGCGTCCGACGCCCAGGTGGGCCAGCCCGGCGCGGCCCTCGTCCTGCACGGTGGTCAGGGCGCCGGCACGGACCACCTCGACGGTCGCCGTCATCGTGCCGCCTCCACGAACCGGACCCGGGCGCCCGGCCCCAGCAGCGCGGCCGGTTCGCGGTGCGGGTCCCACAGGGGGCCGGGGTCCGGCATCCGGCCGATGAGCTGCCAGCCGCCCGGGGACGGGCGTGGGTACACCCCGGTGTACGGTCCCGCGAGCGCGACGGCGCCCGCCGGGACCCTGGTGCGCGGCGTCGCCCGGCGGGGCAGGTGGAGGCGGTCCGGCAGGCCGGTGAGATAGCCGAATCCGGGGGCGAACCCGCAGAAGGCGACCCGGAATTCGGTTCCGGCGTGGATACGGGGCACCTCGGCGGCGGCCACCCCCCAGGCCTCGGCCACATCGGCCAGGTCCGGTCCGTCGTAGACGACGGGGAGCTCCACCACCTGACCGGCCTCCTGTCGCGGTGCCGGTGCGGGCCAGGTCCGCAGCTCCCGGGCGAGGGAGGCCGCGCCCCGCGCGATGCCGTCGAGCAGTACCGTGCGTTCGCCGGGCACGATGTCGCGCACGTCGGGCAGTTCGCCCGCCGCGCGCCGTCGCAGCACCTCGGCGTGGAATGCCTCCGCGGCCTGCCGGCCGTCCAGCTCGACCAGCAGGGCGTGCGGCCCGGCGGGCAGCACGACGAGCGGCGGGCCGGTGCGGCGGACCGTACTCATGCGAACGCCCGCACCGCGACGCCCGCTTCCTCAAGCGCTCCACGGACCCGCCGGGCGAGCGCCGCGGCACCCGGTGTGTCGCCGTGGACGCACAAGGAGCGGGCCTCGACGGCGATCCGGCCGCCGTCGGACCCGGTCACCGACCGGTCCACCGCGAAGCCCACGCTGCGGCGTACGACCTCGTCAGCGTCGTGCACCACGGCGCCCGGCTCCCCGCGCGGCACGAGCGTGCCCCGCGGGGTGTACGCGCGGTCGGCGAAGGCCTCGTCGACAGTGACCAGACCGGCCTGCGCGGCCCGTGCGAGAAGCCGGGAGCCGGGCAGTCCGAGAACGGCCATGTCCCCGCCCGCCAGCCGGACGCCCTCGACCACCGCGGCGGCCTGCTCGTCGTCCCGGACGGTGCGGTTGTAGAGGGCGCCGTGCGGTTTGACGTACGAGACGCGGGACCCGGCCGCCTCGGCGAACACCCGCAACGCACCGATCTGGTAAGCGATTTCGGCAGCCAGTTCGGCGGGCGGCACATCCATGGCGCGACGCCCGAAGCCCGCCAGGTCGCGGTACGAGACCTGTGCGCCGATCCGTACATCCCGGGCGGCCGCCGCATCGCAGACCCGCCGCATCACCGAGGCGTCGCCTGCGTGGAAGCCGCACGCCACATTGGCGCTGGTCACACAGGCGAGCAACGCCTCGTCGTCGGTGAGCGTCCAGCGACCGAAGCCCTCGCCGAGGTCCGCGTTGAGGTCCATCACCACGGCCGAAGCGGAGCCGCCCACCGTCGCGGAGCCGTCCACCGGAGCGGAGCCGCCCACCGAAGCGGAGCCGTCCACCGTCGCGACGCCGTCGACCGTCGCGGGGTCGCACACCCCGCCCGGACCGCTCGCCACAACCAACCCGCCTGCCTCGCCCAGCCTGTCCACGCTGCCCAACCCGTCCGTCCTCCCCAACGCGTCCGCACTTCCCGGTCCGTCCGTACCGCCAGGTCCGTCAGGCCCGTCCGTACTGCCCATCAGGTCCGCCGGTTCCGCCGGAATCGCCACGACGGCACGGTAGCGCCCGTACCGGCCGACCGGCCCCGGCGTCTGGTCCGAGGCGGAGAACTCCTGCTCCCGGACGCCCTCCGGTTCGCACCGCGCCCCCACAGCTGCCTTCGCCCGCGGACCGGTGGGCACCGCTCCGTCGCGGCAGCTCCGCCTGCGGGCCCGGTGTCCCGTTACCACCGCCGCACCACGCCATTCGAAGTTCCGCATGAGTGTGATTCACTCAACTACTCAAAGTATTGCGAGTGTTGGCAAATCCCTGATTCTCATGGAGCCATCATGTCCCTGCTTGACCTGGCCGCCCAGCTTGCCCCCCACTTCTCCTTCTTTGCCGGCCGCATGGTCGACGGCGTCATGTCGAGCGCCGTACAACGGGTCGCCGACCGGACCGTGGACGCGGGCGAGGGCGCCTTCCGGAGCCTCGTCGGCGAGGGCGGACAGAACGCCGCCGACGACGCCGCTCTCACCACCGAAGAGGCCACCGAACTGGACGGCCTGCTGGCCGAGTTGAGCGACTCGGACCGGTCAAGGCTCGCGACCGCGCTGAGCACGTGGCTGGAGAACGGCCCGCCCGGCCCCGACAGCCTGGAGGACCTGGTACGCCGTACAAGGCCCGCGCCCGGCCCGCCCGACGGCAACGGTCCGGCACCCGCCGCGCCCGGCACCTGCATCCGGGTCGAGTCCCAGGGTGACCACAACACCGTGATCGGCAGCGTCGGCACGTGGAACCAGCACCCGAGAAACGACCGGCCGTGAGTCAGGACCCACACGGCCCCGGCGAAACCTCGGTGCACACGACGGGCGACCACAACACAGCGGTCGGGCGCGTCGACGCCTTCCGCCAGACCTTCATCCAGCGGGCCCCGTTCGTCACGGGCTGGGTGTTCCTGGTCCTCGCCGTCGTCCTCGCCGGTTACGCCATCTGGAACTGGCCCGGCGGATCGCGCGGCCAGTACGTCGCCTTCGTCATCTTCCTGCTGCTCGCCTTCCTCGCCTCCGTCGTCCACATCGCCCTGCGCCGGTCCGATCGCGGACGGTCCTCGGGAGGGCAGGGGAAGACAGGCTCCAGATACGGCGAGATGCTCCGGCTTCCCGATCTGCTCCTCGTCGCCTCGCTCGTCTGCTCGCTGGTCAGCTGGTGGGCGTTCGAGGACGTGGTGCGGACCGGTGAGGTGCGGGCGACGATCCAGGTGCGCGGCACCCAGCCGCTGACCGGCGCCTCGGACAGCGCGCTCACCCTGACGGTGGCCCAGCCGGACCGGTCCAGCCGGCGGGACCGGCTGCGCCTCACGCTGGAGATCGGGGAGGACGACCCGGACGCACCGGCCTGCTCCCACAAGACGCGGGTCATGCTCACCGCGGTCACCGACGGCGTCACCCCGCACCGGTCCGACCTGCCCGCCCGTTCCACCACCGATTTCGAGCTCGCCGACCGGGCGGGCGCGACCTTCGAGCTGCGCGTACGTACCGACGAAGGCTGCAACCTGCGGCTGGTGGACCGGCAGGGCGTCCTGCACACCGACTGACGGGCCCACCGGCGGGACCCACTGGCTGACCGGGCCCACCGCCTGACGGGCCCACCACAGACGGACTGACCACAGACGGAGTGAGGTATCAGATGGCAGCAGCAGTTCGGCGGCGATGGGCGGCCCTCACCGCGGCGGCCCTCCTGTACGTGACCGGTTGCACGTCCGACCCCCCGTCGATCCTGGGGGACGACACGGAGGTGGGAGCCAAGAGCGACCAGCCGGGCACCAGCTTCTCCCCGCACGACGGCGAGTACAACGGCTTCGACATCGCCGTCGTCGGAACGCTCATGAACATGCTCGGCTACGAGACCCCGCGCTTCAGCGGCGTACTGTCCAAGAACCGGGCGAAGCTGCTGCACGACGGAGACGTACAGCTGGTGGCCGCGACCTACTCGATCACCCCGACCCGGATGGCGCCCAAGGACAAGGGCGGCGACGACCTCGACTTCGTCGGTCCGTACGCCTCCACCCACCAGGGCTTCCTCATCCGTGCGAACGACCGCAGCATCCGCACCCTGGCCGATCTCAACGGCAAGGTGGTGTGCGTCTGGAGGGGCACGACCTCCGCCAACGAGCTCAGCAAGGCGGCCTACGACAAGATCGCCAAGCGCACGGAGGAGGACGCCAGTTACTGCGTGAACGCCCTCAAGCAGAACGAGGTCGACGCGGTCTCCACGGACATGCTGATCCTCTACGGCTTCATGCAGGTCAACCCCACGCTCAGGGTCGTGCCCGGCATCAAGTTCGGGGAGCCCAACGACTACGGCATCGCCATGGCCAAGGGGCACCGCAAGGACTGCGTACGGCTCCGCGACAAGCTCACGGAGTACGTGAGCCAGGCGACCTCCTGGGAGCGCGACTTCCAGAACAGCCTTCCCGCCGTCCCCAAGACGGTCCGGGACGAGGCCAAACCCACCGAGAGCGACATCTCGGCCCTGTCCTGCGTGGACAAGCCGGGCGCCGCCCCCGCCGACTGAACCGGCACCCCGGCCCGCCCGGCCCCCTCCGGTCCCCTCCGCGCCCCTCCGTACCGAAACCGGCCGGCCCCTTCACACCGGCACCGGCCCCTCTACAGTCGCCGTATGACCGACAGCGCCCAGAGCCTCCGCAGCCGCTGGCAGGAAACCCTCGTCGCCGCCCGGAACGGCGCCGAGGGCCCCGACGCGCTGCCGTACGCCGACAACCTCCTGGCCCGGTGGGCTGAGCCCCAGCGGCGCTACCACACCACCGCCCATCTGACGGCGGTCCTCGACCACATCGACACCCTCGCCGGTCATGCCTCGGACGCGGACGCGGACGCGGTCCGGCTGGCGGCCTGGTTCCACGACGCGGTCTACCGGCCCGACCGCTCCGAGAACGAGGAGCGCAGCGCCCTTCTCGCCGAGCGCGCCCTGCCCGAGGCGGGCGTGCCCGCCCCGACCGCCGCCGAGGTCGCCCGCCTGGTCCGGCTCACCGTCTCGCACGACCCGGCGGACGGCGACACCAATGGCGAGGTCCTGTGCGACGCGGACCTCGCGATCCTCGCGGCCTCGCCCAAGGAGTACGCGCAGTACGCGGCCCAGGTCCGCGAGGAGTACGGATTCGTCCCGGCGGAGGCGTTCCGAGAGGGCCGGGCCGCGGTGCTGCGGCAGCTTCTGGAGCTGCCTCGGCTGTTCCGTACCCCGTACGGGGCGGCCGCATGGGAAGCGCGGGCCCGGCACAACCTGAGCACGGAGCTGGAACTGCTCGCCCCCCGCTGAGCAGGCGCTCCCCCGGGCCCGGGCGGGGTGAGCCGCCGGCCTTCGCCCCGGAACAGGCAGGGTGAGCCGCGCGCCATCGCCCCAGGCCCGGCGGGGAATGCCACGGACTATTTGGCTGTTGGCACCTGTCATGCCCGAATCTGCCACCATCCGCTCTCGTATGCCCCTGGCCGTATACATCCTCGGCCTCTCGGTCTTCGCCCTCGGCACGAGCGAGTTCATGCTCTCCGGGCTGCTGCCACCCATCGCCGACGACATGAACGTGTCGATCCCGCGCGCCGGACTCCTCATATCCGCCTTCGCGATCGGCATGGTGGTGGGCGCCCCGCTGCTCGCCGTGGCCACGCTCCGGCTGCCGCGCCGCACCACGCTCATCGCGCTGATCACCGTCTTCGGCCTCGGCCAGGTCGCTGGTGCGCTCGCGCCGACGTACGAGGTGCTCTTCACCTCCCGGGTGATCAGCGCGTTCGCGTGCGCCGGGTTCTGGGCGGTCGGCGCCGCCGTCGCCATCGCGATGGTGCCGGTGAACTCCCGTGCCCGCGCGATGGCGGTGATGATCGGCGGGCTGTCCATCGCGAACGTGCTGGGCGTGCCGCTGGGTGCCTTCCTCGGGGAGAACCTGGGCTGGCGGTCGGCGTTCTGGGCGGTCGGGGCGGCGTCCGCCGTGGCACTGGCCGGGGTGGCGACGATGATCCCCCGCATCCCGCTCCCGGACGAGAAGCCGCAGCTCAAGCGGGAGCTGTCGATCTACCGCGACCGGCAGGTATGGCTCTCCATCGTGCTCACCGCGCTCGCGGCGGGCGGGGTGTTCTGCGCGTTCAGCTATCTGGCGCCGCTGCTGACGGACGTCGCCGGGCTGGACTCGGGCTGGGTGCCGACCGTGCTCGCGCTGTTCGGGATCGGTGCCCTGGTCGGTACGACGATCGGCGGCCGGGTCGCCGACGCGCACCTCTTCGGGGTGCTGCTGAGCGGTATCGCGGCATCGACGGTGTTCCTGGCCGCGCTTGCGCTGTTCGCGTCGAACCAGGCCGCCGTGATCGCGCTCTCGTTCCTGCTGGGCCTCTCGGCCTTCTACACGGCTCCGGCGCTGAACGCCCGCATGTTCAACGTCGCCGGTGCCGCCCCGACCCTGGCGGGTGCGACGACCACCGCCGCGTTCAACCTGGGCAACACCGGCGGTCCCTGGCTGGGCGGCACGGTGATCGACCTGGACTTCGGCTTCGAGGCCACCGCGTGGGCGGGGGCCGCGATGACCGTGCTGGCCCTGGTGACCGTGGTCCTCTCCCTGCGATTGCAGCGCAGCCGGGGCGCGTCGTCCCTGCTGGTGGCGGGCGCCCCGGCCGCGGTGTCGCGGGACGCGGCCTCGCGGGACAAGACATCGCAGGACAACGCATCGCGGGACACGACGTCGCAGGAGAAGGCGCGGGACACGTCGCGGGATTCCGTGCGGGACGACGTGCCGGACGCGTCGCGGGTGTGCGCGCCCGGGACGGCCGGCTGAGCGGACTCAGCGGGGCGCGGGCCTGCCCTTGGGGCGGCGCAGGCCCGCCTCCGTGATCCGGCGGACCAGTTCCTTGGAGCCGATCTGCCGGGCACCGGCCCGTACGGCGTCCGCGTACCGCGCCTCGGGTACGTCGTAGTGGTCGCGCTCGAAGGCGCGGGGCGGGCAGCCGATGGACGCCGCGAAGGCGTGGAGTTCCTCGAAGGACACATCGCTGACCAGGTGCGACCAGAACCGCCCGTGCCCCGGCCAGTCCGGCGGATCGATGTAGACGGTCACGGCCGCAGTATTCCGGTCAGCGCGCCGACCGGGGCCACGGCCACGGCGGCCTTCGTGCAGACCCAGTGCGGGTCCGTTCCCAGCTCCGGCTCGACGTCGAGCGCGTGCGGGTCGCCCTCGTCGCAGACCGGGCAGAGCGGCCAGCGGCCGTACTCCTCCAGCAGCGCGTCCTGGACGTCCTGGGCGACGAGGCCGACGACGAACTCCGCGCCCTCCGGCCACTGCTCGACCCACCAGCGCCGGTGCGCCACCGCGTCCTCGACCATCGAGACGATCTGCGCCTCGGCGACATCTCCGGCGGCGAGGTCGGCCATGACGCGTGCGCGGGCGGTGTGCAGCGCCTGCTCCAGGGGGTTCGGCTCCATGCAGCCATTGTCCACCCACGCGCAAACCGCCCTTCCGCGTTCCGTCAGAGGTCGGGACCAAAGGGGGGTTGACGGACACCGGGGTTGAAAATATCTTTCAAAGGTGACCAATGACCTGAAGGAAAGTTTCAGCGCCGATTCGCCGCCGGCCCCGGCAGCGCTCGCGGCCAAGGTGCGGACGCTCGCGCCCTCCATGACCCGCTCCATGCAGCGGGTCGCCGAGGCTGTCGCGGGCGACCCGGCCGGCTGCGCCGCCCTCACGGTCACCGGTCTCGCCGAGCTCACCGGCACCAGCGAGGCGACCGTGGTCCGCACCGCCCGCCTCCTCGGCTATCCCGGCTACCGCGATCTGCGCCTCGCGCTGGCCGGTCTCGCCGCCCACCAGCAGTCCGGCCGGGCACCCGCCGTGACGGCGGACATAGCGGTCGACGACCCGATCGCCGACGTGGTCGCCAAGCTGGCCTACGACGAGCAGCAGACCCTCGCCGACACCGCCGCCGGGCTCGACACCGTGCAGCTCGGTGCCGCCGTGGCCGCCGCCGCCACCGCCCGCCGGATCGACATCTACGGCGTGGGCGCCTCCTCGCTCGTCGGCCAGGACCTGGCGCAGAAGCTGGCCCGTATCGGCCTGATCGCCCACGCCAACATGGACCCGCACCTCGCGGTGACCAACGCCGTGCAGCTGCGCTCCGGCGACGTGGCCATCGCGATCACCCACTCCGGTTCGACCGGCGACGTCATCGAGCCGCTGCGGGTCGCCTTCGACCGGGGCGCGACGACGATCGCGATCACCGGCCGCCCCGACGGCCCGGTCACGCAGTACGCCGACCACGTACTGACCACGTCGACGGCGCGCGAGAGCGAGCTGCGCCCGGCCGCCATGTCGAGCCGTACGAGTCAGCTCCTGGTCGTCGACTGCCTCTTCATAGGAGTCGCGCAGCGTACGTACGAGACGGCGGCCCCGGCCCTCGCCGCTTCCTACGAGGCGCTGGCCCACCGCCACAACCCCCGCAACACCCGCTGACCAACGGCACACGCATACACCGCACCCGCACCCGCACCCGCACCCGCACCCGCAGAACCGTACGAGTTCAAGAAAGCAGAGCCGCTCTCCATGACCTCCCTCACCGACACCGACGCCACCACCCCCGACGGGTACGGCGAACTGCGCGCCCAGCTCGCCACGCTCACCACCGAGGCGTTCCGCCCCGAGCTCGCCGAGATCGACCAGCTGGCCACCCCGGAAATCGCCCGGATCATGAACGGCGAGGACCGGACCGTTCCCGCCGCCGTCGGCGAGCGGCTGACCGAGATCTCCGCCGCGATCGACGCCACCGCGGCGCGCATGGCACGCGGCGGCCGGCTGATCTACGCGGGCGCGGGCACCGCGGGCCGCCTCGGTGTGCTCGACGCCAGCGAGTGCCCGCCCACCTTCAACACCGACCCGGCCGATGTGATCGGTCTGATCGCGGGCGGCCCGTCCGCCATGGTCACCGCCGTCGAGGGCGCCGAGGACAGCAAGGAGCTGGCCGCCGCCGACCTCGAAGCGCTGGGCCTGACCGCCGACGACACGGTGGTCGGCATCTCCGCCTCCGGCCGTACGCCGTACGCGATCGGCGCCGTCGAGCACGCCCGCGCCAAGGGCGCCCTGACGGTCGGTCTGTCCTGCAACGCGAACTCCGCGCTGGGCGCGGCGGCCGAGCATCCGCTGGAGGTCGTCGTCGGCCCGGAGCTGCTCACCGGCTCCACGCGGCTCAAGGCGGGCACGGCCCAGAAGCTCGTGCTCAACATGATCTCGACGATCACGATGATCCGGCTCGGCAAGACGTACGGAAACCTCATGGTCGACGTCCGCGCCTCCAACGAGAAGCTGCGCGCCCGTTCCCGGCGGATCGTCTCGCTGGCCACCGGGGCCTCGGACGCCGAGATCGAGGCCGCGCTCGCCGCCACCGACGGCGAGGTGAAGAACGCCATCCTGACCATCCTCGGCCAGGTCGACGGCCCCACCGCCGCCGCCCTGCTGGCCGCGTCGGACGGTCACCTCCGCGCCGCGCTCGCCGCCGCCCCCCGTACCACCTGACCCACCGCACCACCTCCGCTCCCCCGCACAGCAAGGCACCACGCACCATGGCTACAGAAGACAAGAACCGCGCCACTGCCGCCGCGATCCTTCCGCTCGTCGGTGGCGCCGCGAACGTCAGCTCCATCGCTCACTGCATGACCCGGCTCCGGCTGGGTCTGCACGATCGTTCGCTCGTCCAGGACGAGGCACTGAAGGCCGTGCCCGCCGTCATGGGTGTGGTCGAGGACGACACATACCAGATCGTTCTCGGTCCGGGTACGGTCGCCCGCGTCACCCCGGAGTTCGAGAAGCTCGTCGAGGAGGACAAGGCCTCGGCCCCCTCCCCGGCCGCTCCCCCGGCTTCCGCCGCTCCGCTCACCGCGGAGGAACTGGCCGCTCAGGGTGCCGAGATGAAGGCGGCCAGGAAGGCGAAGAACGCCACGCCGTTCAAGCTGTTCCTGCGCAGGATCGCCAACATCTTCGTGCCCCTGATCCCGGCCCTGATCGGCTGCGGCATCATCGCGGGCCTCAACGGCCTGCTGGTGAACCTGGAGTGGCTGCCCTCGGTCACCCCGGCCCTGGCCGCGATGGCGTCCGGCTTCATGGCGCTGATCGCGGTCTTCGTCGGCTACAACACGGCGAAGGAGTTCGGCGGCACACCGATCCTCGGTGGTGCGGTCGCGGCCATCATCGTCTTCCCGGGCGTCGCGAACATCGAGGCGTTCGGCCAGAAGCTTTCCCCCGGCCAGGGCGGTGTCCTCGGCGCCCTGGGGGCTGCGGTGCTCGCGGTGTACGTGGAGAAGTGGTGCCGCCGCTGGGTGCCGGAGGCGCTGGACGTCCTGGTCACCCCGACGCTGACGGTCATGATCTCCGGCCTGGTGACGATCTTCGGCCTGATGTACGTGGCGGGCGAGGTGTCCACCGCGATCGGTACGTTCGCCGACTGGCTGCTCTCCAACGGCGGCGCGGGCGCGGGCCTGATCCTCGGCGGCTTCTTCCTTCCACTGGTCATGCTGGGCCTGCACCAGGCGCTGATCCCGATCCACACCACGCTGATCGAGCAGCAGGGCTACACGGTCCTGCTCCCCATCCTCGCCATGGCCGGTGCCGGCCAGGTCGGCGCGGCGATCGCGGTCTTCTTCCGCCTGCCGCGCAACGAGTCGATCCGCCGGACCATCAAGTCCGCCCTGCCCGCGGGCTTCCTGGGTGTCGGCGAGCCGCTGATCTACGGTGTCTCGCTGCCGCTGGGCCGTCCGTTCATCACGGCGTGCGTGGGCGGTGCGTTCGGCGGCGCTTTCGTCGGCTTCTTCAACCAGCTCGGTGACGCGGTGGGCTCCACCGCGATCGGCCCCTCCGGCTGGGCGCTGTTCCCGCTGCTGGACGGCAACCACGGCCTGGGCGCGACGATCGCGATCTACGCGGGCGGCCTGGTCGTCGGCTATCTGGCGGGCTTCGTCGCCACGTACTTCTTCGGCTTCGGCAAGGACCTGCTGGCGGAGTTCAACGTCTCCCAGGAACCGGCCGCCTCGACGGTCGCGGCCACCGGCCCGGCCACGACCGGTACCGGCCCGGACGCCCCCGCGAAGGAACCTGCGGGGGTCTGACGGACCGCACGTCGACGTGCCGGGAAGGGCGGCTCCCCTGCCGAGGGGGGCCGCCCTTCCCCGTTCACGGGCCGGACGCCACCGGTCCCGCCCCCGGCCCCGGCCCTAGTCCTGCCCCCGGCCCTGCCTCCGACCCGGGCCCTAGTCCTGATCCTGATCCTGGTCCTGATCCTGATCCTGGCCGTGCCCCTGACCCTGATCGCGCCCCTGACCCTGATCGCGCCCCTGGTCCTCGACCATCCTCACCAGCGCCTCGTGCGTCTCCCGGTCCGCCGCCGCGATCAGGCCACCCGCCCCGGTGTACGGCGGCCGGCCGTGGAGGTCCGTCACCACGCAGCCCGCGGCCTCGCACAGCGCGATCCCGGCGGCGAAGTGCACGCTGTCGCGCAGGTCCCCGTCAGTGACGTACGCGGCCCTGCGGCCGGCGGCCACCCAGGCAACGGCCAGCGTGGTGGAGACGACGCGCGGCCGGAACCGCTCGGCGAACTCCGGAGCGGCGAGGAGGCGAACCGCCCGGAAGTCCGGGGCGCTGGGGAACGGGGCATCGAGATTGACGTCGACCAGCCGGGATCCGGGTGAGGGCGACAGCTCCTCGTCCGCACCGCCCCTGCGCACACGGGCGGACGAGCCGTCGGTCCAGAACACCTCACCGCTGAACGGGTCGGCGGACGCGGCGACCGTGATGCCGGACCCGACCCGCAGCGCCACGTTCACCGCGACCAGCATGTTCCGCACGGCGTAGTTCAGCGTGCCGCACAGCGGATCGACCAGCCACCTGCGTTCCGCGCCCACCGCACCGGTGTGCCCGCTCTCCTCACCGGTCACGGCGTCATCGGGGCGGGCGGCCCGCAGTACGTCGAGGATGGCCTGCTCGGCCGCGAGGTCGGCGGCCGTCGCGAAGTCCCCGCCGGACTTCTCCACACGGGACAGCGCGGCCCCGTACATGTCCCGGACCACCGCCGCGCCCGCTTCCGCCGCCGCGACGGCCAGTCGCGCATCACTTGCCGTGCCCATGACCACCATGCACGCAGGTTATCGGGGCTCTCCCAGGCTGCGCCCCCCAAAGTGGCCGGCCCTGCCCCTGGTCAGGACGAGCGGCCGCCGAACTGCCAGTTGTGCACCTCGATGTCGGCGTACCGGTCCTCGGTCAGGATGCCGCGTGCCGCGTCCGGGTCCGGAGCACGGACCAGCGCCGCCGTGCCCAGCCAGGTGGCGCCGTCGTCGGAGAGCAGCGGCCCGTAGGCGATCAGTTCGTCCCGGTCCGGCGGCACTTCGAGGTCGGCGGCCTGCCCGTCCCCGGTACCGAGGCCGAGCACCAGATAGCGGTTGCCGTCGGTCGGGCCGCCGGGGAACTCCCACATGGTGCGGCCCAGCGCGTTGTGCCAGCGGCGCAGCAGCACATCGCGGTAGACCCCGGCCTGGTAACCGGGTTCGTCGAAGGCGAAGGTGCGGGCGGCGACGGGATCGGGCACATCGACGATGTGCATGCTGCCGGTCGGGATGTCGCCGACAAGGGTCGGGCCCCGGGCGATCATCTCCTTCGCGTACCCGTCCATGTAGGACCAGTGTTCTTCCAGCAGTTCGTCACGCAGTGCCATGGAACCCGGCCGGTCGCGGTGGTAGCAGAGGAACTCCATGATCGAAGAATTCCTTCTCTACACGGCCACGTCCAGCGAGTTGACCGATGTCACCTGGGCAGCTGCCCCTCACGGTTGATCTCCCTGACCCGCGCCCGCAGGGCGAGTCCGGGCGGAGCGGGCCGGACGGCGTCGGGCGGGCAGTCCCACTCCGCACCGCCTCCGGGGAGCTTCAGCCGGATGTACGGGCCGACCCGGCCCATCACCCGGCCCACCCGGCCGTCCCGCACATCGACTGCGAACGCCCCCCGCGCCGGCACGGGGACCTCCGGGTCGCAGCCGCCCTCACCTGCCATGTCCGGCCACCTTTCCGTACCGCTTTCTGTCCCGCTCCTTCATCTCCATGATCCATCCATTCCACGCTGAGTAACCAAAATGCGCACCCAGCGTGCCTATTCTTTCGCGCCCCCCAAATCAGCACAGGTCACGCACCTCATGTACCGAATCGGAGCTTGCCGTGCCGGGCACCCGGACGAGGCGGAGGGGCCCGGGGCTCAAGCCTCGGGCCCCTCCGCGACCAGCGACCAGCGACCAGCGACCAGCGACCACGACGAACCGCGAACCGCGAACCGCCAAGCCGTCGGCCGCCGGCCGTCGGCAACCAACCGCGAGGGTCGTCAGCCGCCGACGTACTCCGCCAGGTGCTCGCCCGTGAGAGTAGACCGGGCCTCGACCAGATCCGCGGGCGTGCCCTCGAAGACGACCTTTCCGCCGTCGTGACCGGCACCCGGGCCGAGGTCGATGATCCAGTCGGCGTGCGCCATCACGGCCTGGTGGTGCTCGACGACGATGACGGACTTGCCGGAGTCGACCAGGCGGTCCAGCAGACCGAGCAACTGCTCGACATCGGCGAGGTGGAGTCCGGTGGTCGGCTCGTCGAGGACGTAGACGCCGCCCTTGTCACCCATGTGGGTGGCCAGCTTGAGGCGTTGCCGTTCGCCGCCGGACAGCGTGGTGAGCGGCTGCCCGAGGCTGAGATAGCCGAGGCCGACATCGGCGAGCCGGTCGAGGATGCGGTGCGCGGCCGGCAACTGCGCCTCGCCCGCGCCGAAGAACTCCTCCGCCTCGGCGACCGACATCGCCAGGACCTCGCTGATGTCACGGCCGCCGAGCTTGTACTCCAGCACCGACGGCTGGAACCGCTTGCCCTCGCAGTCCTCGCACGGGGTGGCGACCCCCGCCATCATCGCCAGGTCCATATAGATGACCCCGGCGCCGTTGCAGGCCGGGCAGGCCCCCTCGGAGTTGGCGCTGAACAGCGCGGGCTTCACGCCGTTCTCCTTGGCGAACGCCTTGCGGATCGGGTCGAGCAGTCCCGTGTACGTCGCCGGGTTGCTGCGTCGCGAACCCCGGATCGGGCTCTGGTCGATCGACACCACGCCTTCCCCCGCCGGGATCGAGCCGTGCACCAGCGAACTCTTGCCGGACCCGGCGACGCCCGTGACGACGACGAGCACCCCGAGCGGGATGTCGACGTCGACCTTGCGCAGGTTGTTCGCCGTCGCGCCCCGGATCTCCATCGCACCGGTGGCCTCGCGCACCGTGTCCTTGACGGCGGCCCGGTCGTCGAAGTGACGGCCGGTGATCGTGTCGCCGGCCCGCAGCCCCTCGACGGTGCCCTCGAAGCAGATGGTGCCGCCGCCCGTACCGGCCCCCGGGCCGAGGTCGACGACATGGTCGGCGATCACGATCGTCTCGGGCTTGTGCTCGACGACGAGCACCGTGTTGCCCTTGTCGCGCAGCCTCAGCAGCAGCTTGTTCATCCGCTCGATGTCGTGCGGGTGCAGCCCGATCGTGGGCTCGTCGAAGACGTAGGTGACATCGGTGAGCGCGGAGCCGAGGTGGCGGACCATCTTGACGCGCTGCGCCTCGCCGCCCGACAGCGTGCCCGCGGGCCGGTCGAGCGAGAGGTAGCCGAGGCCGATCTCCACGAACGAGTCGAGGCTCTGGCCCAGGGCGGTGAGCAGCGGGGCCACCGACGGCTCGTCGAGACCGGCGACCCAGGCGGCCAGGTCCCTGATCTCCATCGCGCACGCGTCGGCGATGGAGATCCGCTTGATCTTCGAGGAGCGGGCGCCCTCGCTGAGGCGCGTACCGTCGCACTCGGGGCAGATGGTGAAGGTGACCGCACGCTCCACGAACGCCCGGATGTGCGGCTGCATCGACTCCTTGTCCTTGGACAGGAACGTCTTCTGGATCTTGGGGATCAGCCCCTCGTAGGTGAGGTTGACGCCGTTGACCTTGACCTTGACCGGCTCCCCGTGGAGGAAGGCCTGGAGTTCCTTCTTGGTGTACTCGCTGATCGGCTTGTCCGGGTCGACGAAGCCGGACTGGGCGTAGACCTGCACGGTCCACTGGCTGTCCGACTTCCAGCCGGGGATGGTGAACGCGCCCTCGGAGAGCGACTTGGAGTCGTCGTAGAGCTGGGTGAGGTCGATGTCGGAGACCGAGCCCCGGCCCTCGCAGCGCGTGCACATGCCGCCGGTCTTGTTGAACGTCGCCTTCACGGTCTTCTTGTTGCCGCGCTCGACCGTGATCGCACCGCTGGCCCGGACCGAGGCGGTGTTGAAGGAGTACGCGCTGGGCGGCCCGATGTGCGGCTTGCCGAGCCGGCTGAACAGGATGCGGAGCATCGCGTTGGCGTCGGTGGCGGTGCCGACCGTGGAGCGGGGGTCGGAGCCCATGCGCTGCTGGTCGACGCTGATCGCGGTGGTCAGACCTTCGAGTACGTCGACCTCGGGCCGGGCCAGCGTGGGCATGAAGCCCTGGACGAAGCTGCTGTACGTCTCGTTGATCAGCCGCTGCGACTCCGCGGCGACCGTGCCGAAGACCAGGGAGCTCTTGCCGGAGCCGGAGACACCGGTGAACACGGTCAGCCGGCGCTTGGGGATCTCGACGCTGACGTCCTTGAGGTTGTTCACGCGTGCCCCGTGCACACGGATCACATCGTGGCTGTCGCCCGCGTGCGACGCGGACGAAGCCGTGTCCGCCCTCTTGGCCCTGGTCATCGTGTCTCCCTCTGTGGGCGGGGCCGCTCGTGCGGCCCCGTCGGTGTTGTGCGGGTCACGGTGTGGGGGGATGGGGACGGCTCAGCGCCGTTCCTGGATGCGGATCAGGTTGCCCGCGGGGTCGCGTACGGCGAAGTCGCGTACGCCGTAGGGCTGCTCGGTCGGCTCCTGGACGATCTCGGAGGTACCGGCCTGCACCTTATCGAACGTACGGTCGAGGTCGTCCGTGGCGAGCAGGACGCGGGCGAAGGTGCCCTTGGCCATCATCGCGACGACGGTGGCGCGCTCCTCGTCGGTGACGGCCGGGTCGGCGTACGGCGGCTCCAGGACGAGGGACGTCTCGGGCCGGCCGGCGGGTCCGACCGTGATCCAGCGCATCGCGCCCTGGCCGACGTCGTTGCGGACCTCGAAGCCGAGGACGTCGCGGTAGAAGGCCAGCGAGGCGTCCGGATCCTGGTGCGGAAGGAAGGCGGAGTGAAGGTTGATGTCCATGTCCGTCACGCTAATCCGGCTTCCCGGAGCGCGCTTCTCGATTCCTGACCGGTCGTGTCACCTGCTTCTCCAGACACGACGGCACCCCCGCCTCGCTCTGCTCCGCCTCCTCCGCCCGGCGCCGGTAGACGCTGGGCGACACCCCGACCAGTTCGGTGAAACGGGTGCTGAACGTGCCCAGCGACGAGCAGCCGACCTCGAAGCAGACCTCGGTGACGCTGAGATCGCCGCGCCGCAGCAGCGCCATCGCCCGCTCGATGCGCCGCGTCATGAGATAGCCGTACGGGGGCTCGCCGTAGGCCCGTCGGAACTCCCGGCTGAGATGGCCTGCCGACATGTGCACACCACGGGCAAGCGCCTCGACGTCCAGCGGCTGGGCGTACTCCCGGTCGATCCGGTCACGGACGCGGCGGAGCCGTGCGAGATCGCTGAGATGCTGTGCAGGATCGGTTCTGCTGGTCACCCGCGAAATCGTGCCACGCCCGGGCGCGGAATACCCGGAATACCCGGCAGCGGCCCAGGACCGCGCCGGTCGCAGGCGCGCAACGCCGAAAGCAGCGACGAAAGCAGCGCCGAAAAGGGAGGACCGCGGGCCATCAGGCCCTCGGTCCTCGACGTGTCATCCGCCGGGCAGCCGCGTCAGGCGCCTTCCCCGTCAGCTGCCACCACACCCCCGGCACGGGCGGCGGGACGACCGGCGGCCGGTCGTCGCAGGCAGGCTCCACAGGACACGGGCGCGCCCGGGAATCGGACAGTCTTCAAGGCCGGGTCCGTGGAGACAGGGCAGGCCGATCGGCATGGACGACCCCCTGACGGCTCACCCGGCGTCATGCGGTTGGGGGCCTCAGCAGGGATCTACGGGGTGGGGAGTCCGGCGGTCACCATGCGCAGAGCCCGGGGCAGCAGAACCTCCATCGGCTCGTCCGCGCCACCCTGCACGAACAGCTCCAGGGCGACATTGCTGGCGGCCATCACGCTCGCGGCCACCAGGCGAGGGTAGAGATCGGACTCAAGATCCATGCCTGTACGGTCGGCGATCGCCGCGGCCAGCTCCTTCTCCGCGATCTTGCCCGCCCGCAGCATCTCGGCCTCCAGCGCGGGTTCGGCCAGCATCACCCGCAGGCCGGCCGCCCACTCATCGGGGCCTTGAGGCGGCATGTTCTCCACCGCGGGCCCAGGCTCCAACTGCCGCAGCGCCGCGCGCGTGATCGCCTCCCACAGCGGCTCGCCGGGCGGTCCGTGGCGCAGCTCGGCCGCGAGGCGCAGCGAGCGCTCAAGGTGCCGGAAGGCGATCGCTTCGGCCTTGCTGGAGAAGTAGTTGTTGTAGGTGCGCGGCGACACGCCTACCGCTGCGGCAATGTCTTCGACCTTGACCGCACTCCACCCGCGCTCGGCAGTGAGCCGGACGGCGGCCCAGCTCAGCGCCGCGCGCGTGGCCTCTTTCTTGCGTTCCCGTAGACCGCTCATGCCGTTCACACTAACAAAAAATGCGTGGCACGCAATAATTCGCGTCCCGCACCTTTCCGGGTCAGGGCTGAGTCGTCGATCGCGATGCTCCCCGAGGCCGGGGTTCACGACGAACCTCGGGTGCGGGACCACCTACAGGGGGCTGTAGGTGCCGTACTTCCCGGCAAGGGAATTCGTGGCGGCTTCGGCTCCATCCGACCGGGGGCCGGAGACGCACGAGGTAAGGAACTGGCGTACCCGCTGTCCCGTCCAGCCGGCTGCGGCAGCAGCGGGCCAGAGGTGGGTCCCGTCCTGCGGGGACCTGGCTTCGACGAAGACGAAGTCGAGAACGCCGCTCACGGTTTCCTCGTCCAGAGCGAGGCGGAGCATGACCACGGCCTGCAACGCCCCCTCCACAACGGCCTCGTTGTCGGTGCTCAGGCACCGGCGAATCGCCTCGGTGCGGGAGTACCCCTGTAGCTCAGCCGGACGATGGCGTCACCCCCAGCACCATGAACCCGGCGGCGTGGACCGCCGTTGCGGACGCCCCGCACACCCCGGGGGCTGCGCGGAACCCGTTCCTCAGCGGGGCAGCTGGCCCTCGCGGTTGACCTCCGTCACCCTGGCCCGCAGCACGAGGCCCGGCGGGGCCGGACTGACACGGTCGGGCGGGCAGTCCCACTCCGCCCCGCCACCCGGCGGGCGCAGCTGCACATACGGCCCGACCCGCCCCATCACCCGGCCCACCCGCCCGTCCCGGCCGTCGACCGCGAACGACCCGGGCTTCGGCGCACCCGTATCCGGACCACCCGCGTCAGCCGTCATGACCGGCCGCCTCCCGCTCCAGCACCCGCGTCAGCCGCAGCGCCGTATCGAGGTTGCAGCGGCCCAGGTCAACCAGCGCCACCGGATCTTCACCCGCGAACGAGACCGGATCGATCCGCAGCGAGGGCAGCACCACACCGACCCCCGCGAACCCTCCCCGCAGCCGCGCCACCAGTTCCTCCGCCTCTCGCACCCTGCCCGCCGCCGCCTTGCGTCGCTCTGTAGTCGTCATGATCCATTCCTTCCACTCTGAGTAGTTCCGATGCATACCCAGCGTGGCGAATCACTCGTTAGCCTGGAAGAGGTGCTGTTCCAACAACCGCACGTGTGCAGCAGGGAGTTGTCATGCCAGGCCCCAGGAAGCTCGACCCCTCCTCCTCTCCGCGCGCCCTTCTGGGCGCCGAACTCCGCCACCGAAGAGAGCATGCGGGCCTCTCCCAGACCGATTTGGGCGCCCCGCTCTTCGTCAGCGGCTCGTTCATCGGACAGCTGGAGTCCGGGGTGCGGCGGATGCAGATGGACCAGGCGGAGAAGTTCGACGAGGTGCTGGACGCCGACGGCTTCTTCGTACGGAACTGCGCGGCGCTGAAGACGTCCAAATACCCGGAACACTTCGCGGAGGCCGCCGAGGCGGAAGCCCGCGCGGAGGCGATCAGGGAGTACGCGCCCCAGCTCGTCCCGGGGCTGCTCCAGACGGAGGCGTACGCGCGGGCGGTGTTCCGGGCCTACCAGCCGACGGCTGCGGAGAGCGTCATCGACGAGCTGGTGACGACGCGACTGGAGCGCGCGCAGATCCTCGCCGATCCAACCGCCCCGCTGTTGTGGGTGGTGCTGGACGAGGCCGTGCTGCGCCGGGCGATCGGGGGTCCGGAGGTGATGGCGGAGGCGCTTCGGCATATCGCGGGCCTCGCCGGACAGCATCGGATCATCGTCCAGGTCCTGCCGTTCTCGGAGGGCGCCCACATGGCGTTGGAAGGGCCCGTCAAGCTGATGGGGTTCCCGGACGCTCCCCCGCTCGCGTACCTCCAGGGGCTGGGCACCGGGCAGTTGCAGGACGATCCGGCCACGGTCCGTCAGTACGAACTGACCTACGATCTGGTGGTGGCCGGAGCGATGTCGCCGACGGCGTCCCTGGCCTTGATCGAATCGGTGGCGGAGGATTACGACCATGAAGCTGAGCGGTTCTGACTACGACCTGTCCACGGCGATCTGGCGCAAGTCGTCCCACAGCGGGGGCGACGGCGGCAACTGCCTGGAGATGGGCACCTGGCGCAAGTCCACCTACAGCGGCGGCAGCGGCGGCGACTGCCTCGAAATCCTCGACGGCGTGCCCGAGATCGTCCCCGTCCGCGACTCCAAGGTCACGGACGGACCGGCGCTGGTGTTCCGGGCGGGGGCGTGGTCGACGTTCGTGGACGGGCTGAAGAGGTCCTGAGCCGGTTCCAGTCGTTCCCGTGCTCCGACCGCAGGGGTTCGCCGGGTTCGTGGCCGGGCGGCTGGATGCGAGGTGACGTCCGGCGGGCGATGACGCCGCCGGCCCGGCGGGAACCGGGTCCCGGCCATCGCACCGTCCGGACGGCCACCACCCGCCCGACCGGGCTGGGCCCGCCGTGCGCATCGCGGTCTGATCACTCACTGACGCGCAGGGTCGCGCAATCCGCAACCCCCAGCTCCGACAGCACCGCCCGGAGCCGCTCCAGGGCCGCAGCGGAGTCCGCGTCCTCCGCGACGTCGAGGTCGAGATGGCAGCGGCCCGTACCGCCGCCCGCGCCGGTGACCTCGCCGTCGAGCTCGAACGCCGCCTCCAACGCCTCCTCGACCTCGTCACGATCGATCGGCAGCCCCACGAACACGATCTCGACGAACATCCCGGTCCTCTCTCCCGCCCCGGTGAACCGTGGCGATCACCACACTAGATCCGCACCGCCCCCGTGAACGCGCCGTGCCCCACGCCGGGGCGGGTGACCGCGAGCCAGCCGTGGCCCCGCAGGGTGGTCGTCGAGCCTACGCAGGTCGGCTCGACGGACAGGGCGTGCGCCGCGCCGCTGACGTCGGATTCCATGGTGGCGTTGGGTTCGTGCTCGTCCTCGGGGTCGTATGCGGGGTCGGCGGTGAGGGGCTGCTCCCAGTCCATGGGGTCGCCCTGCCACTCCGGCGTCCCGTAACGCCAGTACGCGCGGCGCGGCACGCCGTCGATGGCGACCGCCCAGATCATCGAGTCGCTGTGGACGTCCTGACAGTAGAACTGGGCCTGACCGCAGACCGCGCTGAGGCGGCCGAGAAGGTCGTCCACGTCCCAGGACATGCTGCCCAGCGGTGTGTCGGCGTAGATCAGCCGCCAGCCGTCCAGCTCCGGGGTGACGAACACCCGGAACGCCGTGTGCTCCGTGCCGTCCGGGTCCTTGACCACGGTGGCGTCGTTCTCCATCGCGGAGAGTCCCATGGAGATCGTGCAGGGGACACGGTCATGCAGTCCCATGGCGTCGAAAAGGCCCTCGTACAACGCGCCGGGGACGGCCACCCAGCAGTGGTCGGGCAGGGAGACCGGGGTGTCCTGGGCCGACTTGATGCGGATCAGACGCTCCAGGGCGCTGCGGTCACGCCGGTCGAACTGGTCAAGGCCGCCGATGAGCGCCAGCGCCGTCAGCGCGTGCCGTCTCAGGTGGGCGGGCCCGTCACGGCGGATGCCCCGCAGGGCGGGCCCGGCGTCCGCGCCGATGGCTCTGACGGCCGCCTCGGCATGGTGACGGGTGTACGCGTGGCGGTCGTTCAGAAAGGGGAGGACGTCGGTCAGCGTGCCCGCAGCGGCCTCGCCGAGGTTCTGCAACCCCCACAGGGCCTGGATCCGTATGTCCCTCATGGGGTGGGAGAGCGCGGCCTTGTACCGCGGGACGCACCGTTCGTCGAAGCCGCGCAGCACATGGCCCAGTTCCCACCAGTCGGGAACCTTCTCGGCCCGTGCCCGGGACTCCACCGCCGCGTCGAACCCGGCGGGGCCGATCAGACGCAGAGCGTCCCGCAGACTCCACATGGCCGGTCGGCTCACCGTGCCCAGCGCGGCCACAAGTGCGGGCGCCGCGTCGGCACCGGCCTCGGCGAGCCGCCGGACGATGTCGGCGGTCGCCTCCGCGTCCTGTCCAACTCGGTCGAGTTCAGCGATGAGTTCGGCAACGCGCTCGTCAACACGTCCGGCCATGCGTTCGACTTGATCCATGCGGCGGACAATAACCGAGTGGACTGACACCGGCGCACGACGTCCGCATGCGTGCGGCGCCTTCATCTCGGACATCTCGGAGGGATGGGCGGACGCCGCCGCGCACCTCGCCTCAATCCTCGGAGCTCAAGCCCCGAGATCCGAGCGCTCTTTCAGAGGAATGGTTGGCGGGATTGATTTCCCACCCACCCTCCCTGCCTGGCGCGTTGACTTTTCGCGATCGACTTGCGACGGAGGGTAGCGACGCTCTAGCGTCAGCCCAGACACGACGGCCCCCGCCGGTGCGCAAACACCGAGCAGGGGCCTGACCAGGACGATCGAACGGACCCGATCTCATGGCTGCCGACCAGCTTAGTGCCGCCCCTGTTTCCCCGTCCGGACCCGTGCCCACGCTCGACCATCCGATGGCGAACCCCGGATACGGCAAGCGTTCCGCACCGGACCAACGCGCCCGTACCGGCCATGCCTTCGCGCACCTCCTCCCCCGTGACGCCGCTGTCGCCGCGTACATCGACGGGCTCTGCGAGGGCGCCGACATCTCCGTGAAGACCCTCGCCAAGGTGCTCCCGTACGGGCAGTGCGCGCTCCGGACCACGCTGAACAGGCTCCAGGAGGCCGGACACCTGCGCCGGGGCAGTGAGTGCGTGGCGACCGAGGAGGCGCTGATCTGGGTGACGCGCACGTTCTTCTCCCGCACCGCGCGCGAGGACGAGTGGTGGGCGGCGTACATCCGGGGCGACGCACCGAAGGCACCCCAACGCCCCACCCGTTCCCGCTCGTTCATCCTGCTGGCCGCGCTCGGGAAGGCCGCGCCCTCACTCCAGTTGTCCGAGCGGGACTGCCTGCACCTGGAACCGGGCCTCAGCGAGTGGTTCGAGCGGGGCGCCACCGAGGCGCAGGTCCTGCGGGCGCTGACCGAGGGCCTGCCGGTGCGCGTCCACCATGCCGCCGCCCTCGTCCGACGGCGGCTGCTGGACAAGCTGCCGCCCTCCGTCGTCGCTCCCGTCCGCAAGGTCGTCCTGCGGACCCTGGAATGCCGCGAATGCCGGGCGCCCGGCAGCCCGGAGGCGATGCCGGGCGGCATCTGCGGAGCGTGCGACGGCAGCCCGGGACCCGCCGCCGCCCGGGGCCCGGAGGGTGCCGTGCCCGTCCAGGGCGTACGGGCGCGGATGAGCGAAGTACGGGCGGGCCTGGCACCCAGGAACGAGCGCGCGGGCCGCCGGAACGGGTGAGGGGAATCGCGGGACCGGCTCTCCAGGGTGGGGTGTTGACGGGCGACGGGGCGAAAGATCTGATCATTTAGCCCGATCGAGGGCGGAAGGCCGTTTTCGGGAGGAAGCCGGTCCATCGGCATGGATGATCTTGGCCGAGGTGCCTCCGCCCGAGGGCACGTATCGGCCCCGGGCATCCTTCGCCGACCCTGGAGAATCCATGCGACACCCCGTCTCCCGCCTGCGTACGCGAGCCCTGGCCGTCGGACTCGCGCTGGCCGCGGCCACGCTCGTGCCCGCCGGCTCCGCCGGTGCGGCCGATGCGTACGAGTGGGCCGCCCTGGGCGACTCGTACACCGCCGGCGGCTTCGTCGGTGAACCGCTGCCCGCGCTGGGCGACCCCTCGCGGGACGGGTGCGACCGCACCTCCGACGCCTACCCGGGCCTCGTCGAGCGGGAACTCGCCGAGTTCCCGCCGGGCAAGGCCGTCAACCTGACGAACGTCAGCTGCGGCAACGCCACCATCAACCACATCGCCACGACCAAGCAGACGCCGATCAGCCCGGTCGAGCCCCCGGCCGCCGGCTGGGCCGCCGTGGACACGCAGATCAAGCGGGCCGCGCTCGGCGACGGGACCGACGTCGTCACCGTCGGCGTCGGCGGCAACAGCCTGCCCTTCGGCGGCATGCTCCTCACGTGTCTCACGGAGGGCGCCACCGGGAAGACCTGCCGCGACAACTACACCAATCCCCCCGAGGGCGAGGAGAGCATCGACGACAAGCTCGCCCGGGTCCAGGACGAGTACATCGAGATGCTGGCCCACGTCCACCAGGCCGCGCCCAACGCCAAGGTGATCACGGTCGGCTACCCGGCCGTCCTGCCGGACGACGCCGGTGACTGCAACCGCCTGTCCCTCGGCGAGCTCGGTCCGATCGCCCACAGCGACATCAACTGGCTCCGCGACGACGTCCTCAAGCAGCTGAACAACACCATCAAGCGCGTCACGGAGTTCTTCGGTGACCGCTACGTCGACGTCTACACCTCCAGCGTGGGCCACGACGCCTGCCAGCCGGCGGACACCAAGTGGGTCGAGGGAATCTGCGGCGAGGCCCCGAGCTACTGGCCCGCCAACGTGGCCGGCACGATCCTGAACTGCGCCCCCTTCAACAAGCGCGCCACCCTGGTCCACCCGAACGCCGCAGGACACGCCAACACCGCCCACCACGTCGAGCGCGCCATCCGCATCGCCCTTCTGGAACGCTGACCGGATCCCGGCACCAGGCCCGGCGCCCGACAGCCCGGCAGCCCGGCAGCCTGGGGAAGGAGAACACGTACGGCCCGCCGGATGTCCGGCGGGCCGTACGTGTCGGAGCAAGTCGGTCCGTACGTGTCGGAGCAGTCGGGCCGTCCGGGTCAGGCCGTCAGTTCCGGGCCGCGCGGCGGCGGACCAGCAGGACCGCGCCCGCACCGACGGCCAGGGTCGCGGCAGCCGCGCCCGCCAACGGAAGCGTCGAACCGGAGCCGGTGGCGGCCAGGCCGCCACCGGTGGAGCCGGACTTCACGGAGACGTCCGTCGCGGAGCCACCGGTGGAACCGGAACCGCCTGTGGAGGCGGAACCGCCGGTCGAAGCGGAGCCGGAACCACCCGTGGACGCGGTGCCCGAGCCGCCCGTGGTGGACGTCGAACCGTCACCGCCCGCCGATCCGCCCGTCGATCCGCCAGCCGATCCGCCAGCCGTGGAGCCGGAACCGCCGGTCGAGGCCGTGCCGTTGTCCAGCAGCAGCGTGGCGGTGTCGTTCTTCTTGTTGTTGTCGTAGGGGCGCTCCTGCCCTTCGAGAGTCACCGTGAACCTGGCTCCGGGCACCGCCTTGTCGACGCGCAGCGTGAAGAGCCACTGGTCGGTGAAGCCCGCCTTCACGGGGGGATTGGTGTAGGGGGAGCAGCTGTAGCTACCGGTGGCGACCTTCGTGCAACGGTTGTCCCTCTTCGTCACCGTCGTTCCGGCAGGGATCTTGACCAGGGCCTTGACCAGCGGCTTTACATCGTCGTAGTAGTAGTGCACCCAGCCCGGCCCGGCATTGGTGAACTTCGCCTCCAGCGTGACCGTGTCCCCGACGCGTTCGGTCTCCCGTGCCGCCGCCTGGAAGTCGGCCGTGTTCACCACGTTCACCGCCAGAATGGCGGAGTCCCACTGCCTGTCGTCGACCCGGGACGGGTGATCGCCGTCGCCCACCGGAGTGTTCGGGGGCAGCTCGGTCAGCTCCACCGCAGGTCCGCTTCCGGGAAAGGTGTGGACGGGGCCGCCTTCGGAGGGGTCCATCTCCTGCCCGGGGTCATAGGTGCTGATCATCACGGAGACGCTCTCGTTCAGCCCGTTGTCGAGGACCTTCAACGTCGGAGTCTTCTCCAGGGCGTAGATGCCACCGCCTTTCACGGTCTGGTTGAACGTGCAGACCACGAGGTTCGCGTTGGATTCGATGTCGCGCCCCACGCGGTCACAGTTGGAAGGCAACTCCGCCGGTATGGCCAGCCCCGAACCGACGTGGTAGCTCAGGTGGACCTTCTCGATATCGGTGGTCCCCTTGTTCGCGAAGGTGCCGGGCAGCACGACGCTGCTGCCGATCTTCACTCCGTCCAGGGACGTCACCGGACCCAGCAGCAGGTCTCCTGGCGTGGCGGCGGTGGCGGGCACCGCGGCCGCCGCGGCCAGGAGGGCGGCGGCCCCGACCGCGACGGCCGCGCTGCGGAGAGGACGGAGACGGACGGCAACAGTTCCGAGCATGGGCAGATCCCTTGCAGTAATGCGATAAATACGTACGGAGGAACGGCTGGGAAACACCAGTTCCGACAGAGCAGACACTCCAGCCCCTCAGACGGTTGTACGACACATGCGCCGCCGCGGGTCCGCCTCGCCCCGGACCCGCACCCAAGGAGGCCAAAAGCGCCGTACCTTCAACACCCCTTCCCACGAATGGTGTTGTCGGCTCCGCATAGCGTCACGCCACGGTCGGCGATTCATCCGGGGGCCGTAACAGAAACGGATTCCGCGTGCCCCCACCGCTCGGCCGAGGTCACACTCCCCTGTATCGCTTGCACACAGTCCGGCCCGGGGCCGGTCACGGGGGAAGAGGAAAGCACCATGAACTCCATCAGCTCAAGGACTCTCAGATCCGGTTCCGTACGCCGGACGCTGCGCGGCACCCTCCTGGGGGCGGGGGTGGCCGCGGCCCTGCTGACGGCCACCGCCTGCCTGCCCGCCGGGGGTGACGACGAGTCCGCCGCTCCGTCGAACTCCGCCCCGGCCGCGCAGAATCCGTCGAAGAGCGCCGAGCCCTCGGGTGACTCCGGGACCGGCACCAGCGGCGCGACGGACGAGGCGACCGGGGACAGCGGGGAGACCGGCGGCGGCAACGGCACCAGCCACCAGGACTGCGAGGCCACCGGCCTCAGGACCTCGGTCGAACTCCAGGACCCTTCCGGGGACACCCCCCGCCACTTCCTGCTGACCGTCACCAACGGCAGCACATCGCCCTGTGTCCTCAACGACGCACCGCTGATACGGCTCGGAGCCGGTGACAGCGCCCCGACCGTCGAGACGCTCGGAGAGCCGGACACCGAGCCCGTCGTCGTCGCGGCAGGCGGCAAGGCCTACGCCGGTCTGTACGTCTTCGGCAACGACGAGGGAGGCGAGGCGGAGTACGACCAGGCCACCAGGTTCACCGCCACCCTGGTCGCCGGTGAGGGCACCGAACTCAGCGGCACACTCGTCTTCAACCTCCCCGGCGGCCTGCGCTCCGTCTCCTACGACGACGCGGCACGGGTGAACGGCTGGGCCGGCACGGAGGGGCTGGCCATGCGGCCGATCAACCAGCTCTGACCGCCCCGTACGACGGCCCACCCACCTGGTCCCGGGGGCGCCTCCGCCCCCGGCCCCACCAGGGCAAGGCTCTCTGCCCTCGGGGGGCCTGGCCGTGACCATATCGCCCGGGTATACAGGGAACGTTCACCCTGCCCAGCCCGGAAGGTCACCCGGATGCGCCCGCACGCCTCCAAGCCCGCCCACGACGAAGCCGGACCCGACCGGGCGAGGGCGCACAAGCCTTCCCGTACGCCGGAGGCGGCCGGGAACGCAGCCCCCCAAGGGCTGTTGCCGCTTCCGCGCGCGGCGGGGAACGCCGCCGTGGTCCAGCTGCTGCGGCAGGCGGGCCACCCCGGGGCCGAGGAGACGCACCGGCACGGCGACGGCTGCGGGCACGAGCCGGGCGGACCTGCCTCGGTGCAGCGCTCCGCCGTCCACGACGACATGCGGCCCTCCGCCGTGCACGACGTGCAGCGCTCAGCGGTTCATGACGTGCTGCGTTCCGCCGGGAAGCCCCTGGACAGCGGAGTCCGTACGGACATGGAGGCCCGGTTCGGCGCCGACTTCACCGACGTACGCATTCACAGCGACGGCGCCGCCCGTACCTCCGCCGCCGCGATCGGCGCTCGCGCGTACACCTCGGGAAGCCACATCGTGCTGGGCGACGGAGGAGGCGACCGGCACACGCTGGCCCATGAGCTGACCCATGTCATCCAGCAGCGTCAGGGACCGGTGAGCGGCAGCGACAACGGCGGCGGCCTGCGGGTCTCCGACCCCTCCGACCGGTTCGAACGCGAGGCGGAGGCGAACGCGACGCGCGTCCTGTCCGGCAGCGCCCCGGCCCGTACGGCGGCCGAGGCCACGGCACCCGCACACGGCTCCGGCGAACCGTCCGTGCAGCGGATGCGCAGCAACAACCCCCACGCCGACGGCGGCGCGCACAACGGGTGGGAACTGACCGCGCACCACGTGGTCGCGCACTCCCAGCTGACCGGCGCGCTGGATTCCGTGGGCGGCGACAAACGGGCCACCCTGCTGCGCCAGGCCGTTCCCCAGGTGATCACCGACACGATGCTGGACAACCTCAAGGTCGAGATCCCGGCGCACATGAACCGGGACGACTTCAGGACCAGGTTCCGCGCCGCGCTGGTCAGGACGGGCGGCGGCGACTCGGCCGAGTTCCTGGGGAACAACCTCAACGAGATCCGCTACGCCTTCTACGAGTGGCAGGGCGGCAACCAGTTCCTCGGCCCCGGCACCAGCCTCCGCGCGGAACCGACCAGCAGCGGGGAGGACACGGACTACGACGGCCAGAGCTTCTCCCCGCTCGGCGACGCCCGGTTCGCGAACCTCACCGCTCTCGGGGACGAGCTGAAAACCGCGAACAGGGACAGGGACCAGAAGAAGCAGGCTCGCCTCCTGCGCGAGATCCTGAACATCACCGTGAACGCCACCCCGCGTCCCTTCGACGCCAGTGCCTGGACCGAGGTGACCTCGGTGGCCGAGGTGGACCGGCTGGCCGAGGCCCTGGGCCGGGCCCATATGCGGGACTACACCTACTTCATGATGCGGATGGACGACATCACGAGGGGCAGGTACACCGGGATCTCCCACAACGAGGAGAAGACGAAGTTCTTCTACTTCGGCCAGCCGATCCACCCCATGGAGATCAAGGGCTCGTTCATCTACTTCAAGCTGAACACCGCACAGGAGACGGTCGTCACGAAGGAGAAGGTGGCGGTCTCCGACCTCCTCCCCGGCGCCCAGGTCAGCGGCTCGAACGTGGAGTTCGGCCTGCCCGACGGCGGCCACGTCAACAACGGGGTCCTCACTCTGGACGGATACGCCGGATCGCTCCCCGTCGAGGACATCGGCGGGGGCCGGTACCGGGTGAGCCAGACCATCTACAGGAACCGGAAGCTCGACACCGACGCCGCCGGAATGAAGCTGACCGACTACTGCGTGGAGGTCGGCGTCCCGACCTCCACCTTCCTGCCCCGTGTGCTGGTGGAGGCGATGGCCTAGGGCCGTCTAGATCACGACGGGCCACGTCCCAGTCAGCTCCGCTCGTCCGTTCCGTGCGGCAGCACGAGCGCGGAGTCGGCGTGCACGGTGACCCGCACCGGCACGAACTCCGTTGCGTCCCAACGGGGTTCGCCCGTGCCGGGGTTCGGCGCATAGCGCGGGTGCGCGCCCGCGCTCAGCTGCCAGCGGATGCGGTGCCCGGCGGCGAAGCGGTACGCGGTGACGCCCATCGGGACGGTGACACGGGCCGGGTCCTCGCCCGGCGTACGCAACCGCGCGAACCCGTCGCAGACGTTGGTGGAACGCCCCGCCGCGTCCACGTCGCACAGCCGGGTGAAGACGTCCCCGTGCCCGGTGTCCGTGGACGCGCTGATCCGCGCGGAGACCGCGCCCAGCACCGTGACGGGTTCGGTCAGGACCGGGCCGGTGAACGTGAGGACGTCGTCGCGGGACTCCAGGATGCCGTTGTCCCGGGCCCCCGCCGTGCCGGAGAGCAGGGGGCCGCCGAGGGAGGGGGTGGGGTCGGCCGGGTCGTGGCGGAAGGTGGCCAGGGCGGCCGTGTCGGTGGGCGGCTGCCGGGTGAGATGGCCGTCGGCGGTCGGGAACCACGAGGTGGTGGCGGGGGTGAGCGGCCAGGCGTCGAGGTCCTGCCAGGCCGCGTCCGCGCCGCCCGTGTGGACGCGTACGGGGGTGGGGCGCAGCTGGGAGGGGTCGTCGCACAGGTGGGCGCGGAGCCAGGCCAGGCTCTCGGCGAACACCTCGGGCCAGCCCTGCTGAAGGGCTGAGGTGTGGGTCCAGGGGCCGACGAGCAGGGAGGCCTCGCCGCCCGCCGCGCGCAGTCGCGCGTACTGCTGGAAGGTCTGGCCGACGAGCATGTCGTGCCAGCCGGTGACCAGGGCGGTGGGGATGCCCGGCCGCTCGGCCGCCCGGCCCGCCGACGCCCCATGCCAGTACGGGTCGTCCGCGTCCGGGTGCGCCGTCACGTCGTCGAGCCAGGGCACGTCCTGCCCGAGTCCGGCCGCGTACGCACCCCGCAGCGGACGGGCGTCGACGATGTCGCCCAGGTGGCGCTTGAGGCGCAGCGTCGCCTTGATGAACGGCCCCATGCCCTGGTGCTGGTACGTCATACCGGCGCCGACCGCGAGCGCGTTCTCCAGCTGGAGCACACCGTCGGTGTGGAAGAGGGCGTACGGGTCGTGCAGGCCGACCTGGACCACCATGGCCTTCAGTTCCGGCGGCGGGTCGAGGGCGAGCGCCCACTGGACATAGCCGAGGTAGCTGGGTCCGACGGTGCCCAGGGTGCCGTTGAACCAGGGCTGTTCGCGCAGCCAGTCAACGGTGGCGAGGCCGTCGGCGGCCTCGTTGCGCCAGAGGTCGAAGGTGCCGCCCGAGCCGCCGGTGCCCCGGCAGCTCTGAAGGATCACGTGGAAGCCCTGTTCGGCGAAGAGCATCCCGTACTGGGGGGACCAGGGCACGCCCCGGCCGTAGGGCGAGCGCACGAGGAGGGTGGGGAAGTCGCCCTCGGCGCGGGGGAAGTAGTGGTCCGTGATCAGGGGGCTGCCGTCGGCGGCGGGGACGCTCAGCCCCGGCTCCCAGCCGGCCCGGTGGCGCTTCGGCGGCAGGTTGCGCCAGGTGGCCCGCATCATCCGGGCGGAGAGCGGGGGCTTCGCGGCCGACGGCGTCCAGGCGGGCTTCGGCAGGGCGTCGTGCGTGCGTGATGTCATCGTTCGCCTCCATCGCTCAAGTCATTCTCGTACTGTGTACGAGAATAGACGATGCTTGGATGACCTCGACAGGAGGAGCAGCTGTGAGGAAGGGAACGGCAGGATCGTGACCCGTACAGAGGGATCCGGCGCCACCGGCGTGGACCCCCGAGAACTCTGGCTGACCCCGGACCGGCCCCGCCGGGGGCGCAGGCCCGCCTTCAGCCGCGAAGCGATCACCGTGGCGGCCGTCGCCCTGGCCGACGCCGAGGGCATCGACGCGGTCACCATGCGGCGGGTCGCCGCGGAGGTGGGCGCCGGAGTCATGTCGCTCTACAGCTACGCCCCCGACAAGGAGACGCTGCTGGACCTGATGATCGACCACGTCAACGGCGAACTCCTCACGTCCGCCCCGACCGCCGCGACCGCCCCCGAAGGCGAACCCCCGGCCGCCGCCCCCGCACCCTCCGAAGGCGAACCCCCGGCCGCCGCCCCTCTCACCGGCGACTGGCGGGCCGATCTCAAGGCCATCGGGCGCCTCCAGCGCGCGCATATGCTCCGCCACCCCTGGCTGGCCACCGCCGTGCCCGCCCGCCGGACGCTCGGGCCCCGCACTCTCGCCTTCCTGGAACACGCCCTGGCCGCCCTGCGGCCCAGCGGTCTCGACGGCGGCGCCCGGCTGGAGGTCTTCGCCCAGCTCACCGCGTTCGTGGCCGGGCATGTGGCGCATGAGGTGGCGCAGGCCGAGGCCGCCCTGTCACCGGACCGGGCCGAGGCCGAGGCGCTCTACCTCGCCGCTGTCGCGGCGGACGGCCACCATCCGGAGCTGGCCGAGGCCCTGGCCTCCGCCGGACGCCCGGTCACCCCCGACGCCACGTTCACCCGCTTCCTGAACCGCCTGGTCGACGGCCTCGACGCGGACTGACACCGCTGGCCGCTGACCCGCACCGCTGACAACCGACAGCCGACCACCGGCAGCCGGCAGCCGGCAGCCGGCAACCGGCAACCGGCAACCGCAACGGGACAGCGCGGCCTTGCCCTTCCGCGTCCGGCGGGGCGCGGGCGCGCAGGGGCATACGAAAACGACACCGGCCCCCGGGGATTGCTCCCCGGGGGCCGGTGTCGTCTACAGCTGTGCGGGAACTACCGATCCGTCAGGATCAGAAGTCCATGTCACCGCCCGGCATGCCGCCCGGAGCGCCGGCAGCGGCCTTCTCCGGCTTGTCGGCGATGACGGCCTCGGTGGTGAGGAAGAGCGCGGCGATGGACGCGGCGTTCTGCAGGGCGGAGCGCGTGACCTTCGCCGGGTCGAGAATGCCCTCGGCGATCATGTCGACGTACTCGCCGGTCGCGGCGTTGAGGCCGTGACCGATCGGCAGGTTGCGGACCTTCTCCACGACGACGCCACCCTCAAGACCACCGTTGACGGCGATCTGCTTGAGCGGGGCCTCCAGCGCGAGCTTCACGGCGTTGGCGCCGGTCGCCTCGTCGCCCGTGAGGTCGAGCTTCTCGAAGACGGCCGAGGCCTGGAGCAGCGCCACGCCACCACCGGCGACGATGCCCTCCTCGACGGCGGCCTTGGCGTTGCGCACCGCGTCCTCGATGCGGTGCTTGCGCTCCTTGAGCTCCACCTCGGTGGCCGCGCCGGCCTTGATGACGGCCACGCCGCCCGCGAGCTTCGCCAGGCGCTCCTGGAGCTTCTCGCGGTCGTAGTCCGAGTCGGAGTTCTCGATCTCGGCACGGATCTGGTTGACGCGACCCTGAACCTGGTCGCTCTCACCGGCGCCGTCGACGATCGTCGTCTCGTCCTTGGTGATGACGACCTTGCGGGCACGGCCGAGCAGGTCCAGGCCGGCGTTCTCCAGCTTGAGACCGACCTCCTCGGAGATCACGGTGCCACCGGTGAGGATGGCGATGTCCGCGAGCATGGCCTTGCGGCGGTCACCGAAGCCCGGAGCCTTGACGGCGACGGACTTGAACGTGCCCTTGATCTTGTTGACGATCAGGGTGGAGAGCGCCTCGCCCTCGACGTCCTCGGCGATGATCAGCAGGGACTTGCCCGACTGCATGACCTTCTCCAGCAGCGGGATCAGGTCCTTGACGCTGCCGACCTTCGAGTTGACGATCAGGATGTACGGGTCGTCGAGCGACGCCTCCATACGCTCCATGTCGGTCGCGAAGTAGGCCGAGATGTAGCCCTTGTCGAAGCGCATACCCTCGGTGAGCTCCAGCTCCAGACCGAAGGTCTGGGACTCCTCGACGGTGATGACGCCTTCCTTGCCGACCTTGTCCATGGCCTCGGCGATGAGCTCGCCGATCTGGGCGTCAGCGGCGGAGATGGAGGCGGTCGAAGCGATCTGCTCCTTGGTCTCCACGTCCTTGGCCTGCTCCAGGAGAGCGGCGGAGACGGCCTCGACGGCCTTCTCGATGCCCCGCTTGAGGGCCATCGGGTTGGCGCCTGCGGCCACGTTGCGAAGGCCCTCGCGGACGAGCGCCTGAGCGAGAACGGTGGCGGTGGTCGTACCGTCGCCGGCGACGTCGTCCGTCTTCTTGGCGACCTCCTTGACCAGCTCCGCACCGATCTTCTCGTACGGGTCCTCCAGCTCGATCTCCTTGGCGATGGAGACACCATCGTTGGTGATCGTGGGGGCGCCCCACTTCTTCTCAAGGACGACGTTGCGGCCCTTGGGGCCGAGGGTGACCTTGACGGCGTCGGCGAGCTGGTTCATGCCGCGCTCAAGACCGCGCCGGGCCTCCTCGTCGAAGGCGATGATCTTGGCCATATGAAGTGGTCCTCCCGGACAGGGGTGGATTTCTCCGGACCGAGTGGCGCCCGCGACGGACGGCCTGCGTGTCTGCCGGTTCCTTGCCCCGGAGACCTGCGGGCCTCACCGGCCCGGTCCAAGTTTCTGTCACTCTCACCCAGAGAGTGCTAAGCCAATAATTAGCACTCGACCCCTTCGAGTGCAAGCGCCTCTGGCTCCTTGGGCGGTGGCGGCCGGACGACGGACGGTGCGGGCGTCACCCTCCGGAGCAGGGACAGCCGTGAAGGGGTTGACGGAAGCGGCCCGGCACCCGCGGAGCGCCGGAGCACGCGGAGCACCCAGACGCACGGACCGCGCGGAGCACCCGGGACCGCACGGCACACCCGGACCGCACGGAGCGCACAGAGAGCCGGGTACGCGCCGGATACGCGCCGGAGCACGGCACGCACAGCGTCCGGGCCCGGACGCGCGGAGGGCCCGTACCTGTGGGGTACGGGCCCTCCGTGCGTGAGTAGTGTCGTTGGCCGACTGTTTCGCGGCCGGCGGGCTCAGCCGACGGCGAGCTTGACCATGTCCGCCTGCGGCCCCTTCTGGCCCTGCGAGATCTCGAATTCAACTCGCTGACCCTCTTCGAGGGTGCGGTACCCGTCCATCTGGATCGCGCTGTAGTGGACGAAAACATCCGCACCACCGTCGACCGCGATGAAGCCGTACCCCTTCTCCGCGTTGAACCACTTGACGGTGCCCTGAGCCATGCCCAACTCCCCTATTACTGGCCCTTGCACGGGACCGCACTTCGCGGACCCGGGTCAGAACTCACCCTCCGACAGGAGAGGGTTCGTGCGCCGGAACGCCTCGACCGCGGCCGAATGTATCTGCCCAACTGCCCTCTGCAACAGGTCAATCGGACGAGAATTCTGAGCCGTTTCGATCGCCCCAATATGGGGATTTCGTGGGAATCCAGGGCAAGTCCGACCAGGCAAAGGCGACTTATGGCGCAAGGTGCTCACGTACTTTGGCTGCATCTTGTCGCGGCCAGGCGCATTCTCATATGCGGGCGGCGCGGGCAGCGGAGGGGACTTCCCTCACCCTACCGCGCTCAACCATGCAGAATTGCCCCCTCCGCTTCTCTCGCGGAGGGGGCAATTCAGGTGACACGGTGAAGTCGGGCCGGCCCTTGCCGAAGGGCCCGGACCCGCGGGCTCAGCAGCCGCCGGCGACGGCCGGGATGATCGAGACGCCGGCACCGTCCGGGGTGACCGCGTCCAGGCCGCCCTCGAAACGCACGTCGTCGTCGTTGACGTACACGTTCACGAAGCGGCGCAGCTTGCCCTGGTCGTCCAGGACACGGGCGGCGATGCCCGGGTGGTCCTTCTCCAGGGAAGCGATGACCTGGGAGAGGGTCGTGCCCTCGGCCGGGACCTCGGCCTGGCCGCCCGTGTAGGTGCGGAGGATGGTGGGGATACGGACCTTGACGCTCATGGTGTGCCCTTCCTGAAGTCTCGGGGTGGTCGGAAGCTTCTCAGCCGGTGGCGAGCCCGGCGGCGCGGAAGGCGTCCAGACTCGGGCGGATCGTGGCGCTCGCCTGCGAGGTGGCGGCCACCGCGTCCAGTGTCTTGAGGCCGTCCCCGGTGTTCAGGACGACAGTGGTGAGCGACGGGTCCAGCAGACCGGCCTCGATCAGCTTCTTCGTCACTCCGACCGTCACCCCGCCCGCCGTCTCGGCGAAGATGCCCTCGGTGCGGGCCAGCAGCTTGATCGCGTCGACGACCTGCTCGTCGTCGACGTCCTCGACGGCGCCGCCGGTGCGGCGGGCGATGTCCAGGACGTACGGGCCGTCGGCCGGGTTGCCGATCGCCAGGGACTTGGCGATCGTGTTCGGCTTCTGCGGGCGGACGACGTCATGACCGGCCTTGAAGGCGGCGGAGACCGGGGAGCAGCCCTCGGCCTGGGCGCCGAAGATCTTGTACGGCTTGTCCTCGACCAGGCCGAGCTTGATCAGCTCCTGGAGACCCTTGTCGATCTTGGTGAGCTGGGAGCCGGACGCGATCGGGATGACGATCTGGTCGGGGAGCCGCCAGCCGAGCTGCTCGCAGATCTCGTAGGCGAGCGTCTTGGAGCCCTCGCCGTAGTACGGGCGCAGGTTGACGTTGACGAAGCCCCAGCCCTCGCCGAGCGGGTCGCCGATGAGCTCGGAGCAGAAGCGGTTGACGTCGTCGTAGTTGCCCTCGATGCCGACCAGCTCACCGCCGTACACCGCGGCCATGACGACCTTGCCCTGCTCCAGGTCGTGCGGGATGAACACGCAGCTGCGCAGTCCGGCGCGGGCGGCGGCGGCGCCCACGGCGCCGGCGAGGTTGCCGGTGGAGGAGCAGGACAGAGTGGTGAATCCGAAGGCGCGGGCGGCCTCGACGGCGATCGCGACGACGCGGTCCTTGAAGGAGTGCGTCGGGTTGCCGGAGTCGTCCTTGACGTACAGACCGCCGGTGACGCCCAGCTCGCGGGCGAGGTTGTCGGCCTTGACCAGCTTGGTGAAGCCGGGGTTGATGTTGGGCTTGTCCGCGACATCGGACGGGACCGGCAGCAGCGGCGCGTAGCGCCAGATGTTGTTCGGGCCGGCCTCGATGCGCTTCCTCAGCTCGTCCGGGGAGCCGCTCGGCAGGTCGTACGCCACTTCGAGCGGCCCGAAACAGGACGCGCAGGCGAAAATGGGACCGAGTGCGAATCGCTCTCCGCATTCGCGGCAGGAAAGCGCGGCGGCGGGACCGAGGTCCACGGATGATTCGGCGTTTGCTGCGGCAGATGTGGCGGGTGCGGCAGTCTCAACAGCCATGATGGCGAGGCCCTTTCTCCTCATCTTCCTCGCGACGCATTTCGTCACGAGACGGAATTGGCACCTTCCCCACCTGACCTCGCGGTCGGCGGGAGGGTTGCCGGGACTTCAACGGGCCGTTCCCTCTGTCCCTCTGGATGAGCGCTGTGGCACTGGATCATGGATCCAGGCGTTTATCGGCGGATGACCCCGGCATGCGACGGCCATCTGCGTTGTTCAAGACTGTAACCGAAGCACCGGACTGTTGAGATAGCCGTCCGTACCGCGAGATGGATCACATACAGGGAGTATCGACCGTGCTGGAAGAGGTCGAACGCTGGCTGACCAGGCGTTCCTGGTCAGCCGCCGACCGTCCGCTGGACCTTCTGCTGGACGCGAGAAACGGCTTCGGGAGCAGCGTGCAGGGGCCGCGCGTGAGTGTGGTGCTGCCCGCGCTGAACGAGGCGGAGACGGTCGGCGACATCGTCACGACGATCCGGCGCGAGCTCATGGAGAAGGTCCGGCTGGTGGACGAGCTCGTGGTGATCGACTCCGGCTCGACGGACGCCACCGCCGAGGTCGCCCGCCGGGCGGGCGCCCGGGTCGTCCACCGCGACGCGATCCTCCCCCGCATCCCCGCCACCCCGGGTAAGGGCGAGGTGCTGTGGCGGTCACTCCTGGTGACCAGCGGCGACATCGTCTGCTTCGTCGACGCGGACCTGAAGGACTTCTCGGCCGACTTCGTCTCCGGCATCGTCGGCCCGCTGCTGACCGATCCGGATGTGCAGTTCGTCAAGGCGATGTACGACCGTCCGCTCGGCGGCACGGCCGGGCAGGGCGGCCGGGTGACCGAGCTGGTGGCCCGGCCGCTGCTCAATCTGCACTGGCCGCAGCTGGCCGGCTTCGTCCAGCCGCTGGGCGGCGAGTACGCGGTACGCCGTTCGCTCCTGGAGCGGCTGCCCTTCCCGGTCGGTTACGGAGTGGAGCTGGGCCTGCTCGTCGACTCCCTGCACACGGTCGGCCTGGACGCGCTCGCGCAGGTGGACGTCGGGGTCAGGATCCACCGCCACCAGGACGGCCAGGCGCTCGGACGGATGGCCGCCGCCATCTACCGCACCGCCCAGCTGCGGCTCTCCAGGGGACATCTGGTCCGCCCCTCGCTGACGCAGTTCGAGCGCGGCGAGCACGGGTTCGTCCCGCGTACGTACCCGGTGGACACGGAGGAGCGGCCGCCGATGCTGGAGATCGAGGAGTACCTTTCACGCCGTGCGGCGTGACCCCGGCCGACTTCGCACGTTTGGGCGCTTCGTGATCGGGCTAGATTCCGCCCATGGTCTCCGAGCACGCCCCTCAGCCCGCTGCCCAGGTCCTCGTCGCGTCGAACCGCGGGCCGGTCTCGTACACGCTGCGTGAGGACGGCACCCTCGACTCGCGGCGCGGCGGGGGCGGGCTCGTCTCCGGGCTGAGCGCGGTGGACGACAAGATGTGGGTCTGCGCCGCCCTCGGGGACGGTGACCGCGAGGCGGTGCGGCGCGGGGTCGGGGAACCGGGCATCCGGATGCTCGACATCGACGCGGAGGTGCACGCCGACGCGTACAACGGCATCGCGAACTCGGTGCTCTGGTTCGTCCACCACATGCTCTACCAGACCCCCGTCGAGCCGGTCTTCGACGCGGAGTTCCGGCGGCAGTGGGCCTCCTTCGAGACGTACAACCGGGCCTTCGCCGCGGCGCTCGCCGAGGAGGCGGGCGAGGGCGCGGCGGTCCTCGTGCAGGACTACCACCTGGCGCTGGTGCCGGGCATGCTCCGCGAGCTCCGCCCCGATCTGCGGATCGGCCACTTCTCGCACACCCCGTGGGCGCCCGTCGACTACTTCCGGCTGCTGCCCGACGACATCGCGGAACAGCTCCTGCACGGCATCCTGGGTGCCGACCGGGCGGCCTTCCTGACCCGCCGCTGGGCGGACGCGTTCATCGGCTGCTGTACGGAGATCCTCGGCGGCACCGGCCACACCCGGATCGGGGTGCACGGCCTCGGCGCCGACGCGGACTTCCTGCGCCGCCGCTCCCACGAGGCGGATGTGGACGAGCGGATGGCGGCGCTGCGGGAGCAGGTGGGCCCCGGCCGAAGGACGATCGTGCGGGTGGACCGTACGGAACTCTCCAAGAACATCGTCCGGGGGATGCTCGCCTACCGCGCCCTGCTCGACGAGCGGCCCGAGTGGCGCGGGCGCGTCGTCCACATCGCGTTCGCCTACCCCTCACGCCAGGACCTGGCGGTCTACCGGGAGTACACCGCCGAGGTGCAGCGCGTCGCCGACGCGATCAACTCGGCTTACGGGACGGCGGACTGGACCCCGGTCGTCCTCCACGTCAAGGACGACTTCGCGCGCTCGCTGGCGGCGTACCGGCTGGCGGACGTCGCGCTCGTCAACCCGATCCGGGACGGGATGAACCTGGTCGCCAAGGAGGTCCCGGTCGTCTCCGACGACGGCTGCGCGCTGGTGCTGTCGCGCGAGGCGGGGGCGTACGAGGAGCTGGGCACGGACGCGATCACGGTCAACCCGTACGACGTGTCCGCCACCGCGGACGCGCTGCACGAGGCGCTGACAATGGCGGACGACGAACGGGCGGCCCGCACGGAGCGGCTGGCCGCGGCGGGCACGGCGCTGCCGCCGCAGCAGTGGTTCCTGGACCAGCTAGAGGCGTTGCGCCAGGGCTGACAGGAACGCCACGACGGCCCCGGGCCCGGGAAGCGTCAGGTCGGCGCGTTCGGCCAGCTCGGGCACCTCCGCGCCGCTACAGACCAGCAGACCGGGGATGGTGTCGGGGCCTTTGGTGCTGTGGGTGCCTTTGGTGCTGTGGGTGCCTTCGGTGTCGCCGGTGCCTTCGGTGTCGCCGGGGCCTTCGGTGCCTTCGGTGCGGAGCTTCTCCACGGCTGCGTACGCGGCCAGATCGCCCAGGTCGTCACCCGCGTAGAGCACGGATCCGGCGCCGGTCTCGCGCACGTACCGGGTGAGCGCCACGCCCTTGTCCATGCCGGAGGGGCGCAGTTCCAGGACGAGCCGGCCCGGCTCGACGATCAGGCCGTGGCGGGCGGCGAGTTCGCCCAGGGGGCCGCGCAGGGCCTCGAAGGCGGCCTGCGGGTCGGCGGCGCGGCGGGTGTGCACGGCGAGCGCCTGGCCCTTCTCCTCTGTCCAGGTGCCGCGCCAGGAGTCGAACCTGTCGAGTACGCCCGGGAGTTCGGCCCGCACAGCGGCGACGCCGGGGTGCGGTGCCGGGGCGCGGACGGTGCCGGTGACGGCGTCCCAGCGTTCGGCGCCGTAGTGGCCGAGTACGACGAGATGGTCCAGCCCCGCGACCCCGGCGAAGCCGCCGTAGCGGACCGCGACACCGGCCGGGCGGCCGGTGATCACGGCGATCGACGCGACCTTCGGGGCGAGTGCGGCCAGTGCCTCGACGACGCCGGGATGGGCACGGGCCTGTTCGGGGTCCGGGACGATGTCGGCGAGCGTTCCGTCGAAGTCGAGTGCGATGACAGCGCGGTCGGGCCGGGCGAGGAGCGCCGCCAGGCCCTCCTGGCCGGCGGGGGTGGCCGGGTCCGGCAGAGATGGGGTGTGCGAGTGGCTGCCCATGGCCCGAGCCTACCGGCGGCTGCCCGTCGCACCGGGCCCGTCGGCCGGGTCGGCCCGGTCGGCCGGGTCGGTTTCCGGACCGCCCGGCCCGGGTGTCACCGCCGTCCCCGCCGGGCCTCCCGCACACGGCGGAGGCGGTTCACCGTCACCGGGTCCGCCTCCAGTGCCCGCCGGTCGTCCAGCAGGGCGTTCAGCAGCTGGTAGTAGCGGGTCGGGGAGATGCCGAGCTGTTCCCTGATCGCCCGCTCCTTCGCCCCGGGCCCCGCCCACGACTGCCGCTCGACCGCCAGCACCGCGCGGTCCCGGTCGGACAGCGGGACGGCGCCGTGGAGGCCGTCGGAACCGTCGGAGCCGTTCGGGCCGTCGGGTCCGTTCGGGGGGAGGGTGGTCATATCAGCCAATATATTGCGGAGCCGGTGGAGGCACAGATCCGGGCTGCGGGGCCGGGCACAGGTCCGGTAGTACCCGGCCGGCCGCTCCGCTACTCCGCGTCCTCCGCGGCCGTCGACTCCTGCGCTATGCGTTCGAGCACGCTCTCCGGGTTCGCGCCCGGCTCGACGGCCTTGCCGATGTTCTCCTTGACCGACTCGCTGGTCTTCGCCCAGGACGTCTTGCCGAAGGGGTAGAACTCCGCGTCCGGCAGCGCGGCCAGGAACTTGTGCAGCGGCTTGAACGCGGCGTCGTCCTCCATCGCGGCGGACGCGGTCTCGGTGACCGGCAGCAGGTCGTACCTGTCGGCGAACGCGATCACGTTCTTGTCGCTGAACATGAAGTCGAAGAACTTGCCCATCTCGACCCGGTGGCCGCGCTGCTTGAACCCCATGATCCAGTCGGCGACGCCCATCGACCCGGTGATGGGCCCGTGGGGTCCGGGCAGCTGCACCATGCCCACGTCCACGCCCTGCTTCTGGGCCTCCTCCATCAGGGTCGGATGGCCGTTGAGCATGCCGACCTCGCCCCTGCCGAACGCCGCGAAGGCCTTGGCCCGGTCGAGTTCGCCGGGGGCCACGGGGCCGACGAGACCCTTGTCGACGAGGTTCGACTTCAGCCAGTCGAAGGTCTTGATGTTCTCGGCGGAGTCGATGTCGTACGAGCCGACGTCGTCGGTGTAACCGCCGCCGCCGCTGAGCAGCCACATCATGGTCTCGGCCTGGGACTCCTCCTGCCCCAGCGGCAGCGCGAACGGGTACTTCACCCCGCGCCGGCCGAGCTCCGCCGCGTCGGCGGCGATGTCGTCCCAGGTGCGCGGGGCCTTGAGGCCCGACTGGCTGAAGAGGCCCTTGTTGTAGAAGAGCAGCCGGGTGCTGGCCACGAACGGCAGCCCGTACTGGGTACGGCTGTACCGGCCCGCCTCCGCGAGCTTCGGCAGGAAGTTGGCCTGGGTGGGGATGCTGAGCATCTGGTCGGCCGGGTAGAGCTTTCCGGCCTTGGCGTAGTCCGCGTACGCGCCGATCTGCGCGATGTCCGGGGCGTCGCCCGCCTTGACCATCTCGGCGACCTCGCGGTCGATGTCCGTCCACGGATAGACGGTCACCTCGACCTTGATGCCGGGGTTGGACGCCTCGAAGCTCCGGGCCAGCCCGTCCCAGTACGTGGCGGACTTGTTGGCCTCGCCGGTGCCGTAGTCGGCCGCGACCAGTTTCAGCGTGACCTCGTGCGAGCCGTTGCCGCCGCAGCCCGAGAGCGTGGCCGTCATCCCCAGTGCGGCGACAGCCGCCGTCAGTCCCCAGTAACGCCGCTGCACAGCCCAGTCCGTTCTCGTAGATCGCACCACTCGCGGACCCCATGCCGACACGGGTCCTTCCGGATGAGGTGCGATTTTGCACCACCCCCGGGCGGGAGGTCTACACCAATGGGGACCCGTTTCCCCGGCACAGCGGCATTGCACGGGACGCCGGGCGACTGCTAAGGAGGTCTCGGCCGGCCCGCCCGGCCGGTCCTCACTGTTCCGGACCAGCCCGTTCGCGGCGTCCGCCCTGTCGGACACCTCCGCCCCGCACCCGGTGCGACCGAGCCGCACCGGTCACCGCCCAGCCGCAAGGAGCCGTCCCACATGTCCCGTACCGCATCAGAAATCGTCACCCAGCCCAGCTGCTGGCGTCGTGCCGCAGAGGCGGGCGCGGCCTTCGACGGGCTGCCGCGTCCGGGCGAGCGGGTCGCCGTGACCGGGTGCGGCACCTCCTGGTTCATGGCCATCGCCTACGCGGCGCTGCGGGAGGCGGCCGGGCAGGGCGAGACGGATGCCTACGCCTCGTCCGAGTTCCCGGCCGGGCGGGCGTACGACCGGGTCGTGGCGATCACGCGCTCCGGCACGACGAGCGAGGTGCTGGCCCTGCTGGGCGAACTGCGCGGCAAGGCCGCCACGGTCGCGCTGACCGCCGACCCGAAGACGCCGGTCATGGAGGCCGCCGACACGGTGGCCGTACTGGACTGGGCGGACGAGGAGTCGGTCGTCCAGACCCGCTTCGCCACTACCGCGCTCGCCTTCCTGCGGGCCGGACTCGAAGCGGCCGGCCCGCTCCCGGCCGGGGTGAAGACGGTCGCCGAGGCCGCCGTCGACGCGGAGCGGGCGGTGACCGAACCGCTGGACGAGGCGGTGGTCGGGGCCGAGCAGTGGACGTTCCTGGGGCGCGGCTGGAGCTACGGGCTCGCACAGGAGGCCGGGCTGAAGATGCGTGAGGCGGCGGGCGCCTGGACCGAGTCCTACCCGGCGATGGAGTACCGGCACGGCCCGATCGCGATCACCGGTCCGAACCGGGTGGCGTGGGTCTTCGGCACGCCGCCCGAAGGGCTCGCCGGCGAAGTCGCGGCGGTCGGCGGGACGCTGGTCGCCCGCCCGTCCGCCGACCCGATGGCCGACCTGATCCGGGCGCAGCGGCTCGCCGTCGCCCTCGCGGAGTCGAAGGGCTACGACCCGGACCGTCCGCGCAATCTGTCGCGCAGCGTGATCCTGCCGGCGTAGGGCGTCTTCCCGGCCCGGGGCGCGGCGGCTCGCGGAATGCCCGCACCGCACCCGCCGGAGTGTTGCGCCCCATGTCGGCGGGTTGCCCCCTGCTTGTGACCCCGATTTTGTATGGATGCGCAACAAACAACGATAGTGGACTAGACCTTTTGGGGTTCGTCGGGCGAAACTGTTTCCCGTGAAACACGTCATCGCCCTCGATGTGGGCGGCACCGGAATGAAGGCCGCACTGGTCGGGGCCGATGGCGCCCTGCTCTACGAGGCTCGGCGCGCGACCGGCAGAGAGCGCGGTCCCGACGCGGTCGTCGAGTCGGTCCTCGCCTTCGCCGCGGATCTGCGCGCGTACGGCCAGGAACACCTCGGCGAGAGCGCCCTCGCGGCCGGCGTCGCCGTGCCCGGCATCGTCGACGCCGAGAACGGGATCGCCGTCTACGCGACGAACCTGGGCTGGCGCGACGTCCCCATGCGCAGGCTGCTCGGCGAGCGGCTCGGCGGCGTACCCGTGGCCCTCGGCCACGATGTCAGGACCGGCGGCCTCGCCGAGGGCCGGATCGGCGCGGGCAAGGGCGCCGACCGCTTCTTCTTCGTGCCCCTGGGCACCGGGATCGCCGGAGCCATCGGCATCGCGGGCACCATCGAGGCGGGCGCCCACGGCTACGCGGGCGAGATCGGCCACATCGTGGTCCGGCCGGACGGCCCGGACTGCCCCTGCGGCCAGCGCGGCTGTCTGGAGACACTGGCCTCCGCGTCCGCCGTCAGCCGGGCCTGGGCCGTCGCGTCCGGTGATCCGGAGGCCGACGCCGCCGACTGCGCCAAGGCCGTCGAATCGGGCGACCCGAAGGCCGTCGAGGTATGGCTCGACGCCGTCGAAGCGCTCTCCGCCGGGCTGGTCACCGCGCTCACCCTGCTGGACCCCCGCACGATCATCATCGGTGGCGGTCTCGCCGAGGCCGGGGAAACCTTGTTCACACCACTCCGTGCGGCCGTCGAGGAACGCGTCACGTTCCAGAAGCTGCCCCACATCGTCCCGGCGGCCCTCGGGGACACCGCCGGATGCCTGGGCGCAGGGCTGCTCGCCTGGGATCTTCTCTCCACGGAGGTATCCGCCTGATGGCCGGACGCGCAGACAGCACCGTTCTCGCAGGTGCCCGGGTGGTGCTCCCCACCGGAACCGTCGAGAACGGCCGGGTGATCGTCGATGGCACCCGCATCGCCGGCAGCTCGGCGGAGGACGCCCCGGCCGTCGACCTGACCGGCCACTGGATCGTTCCCGGCTTCGTGGACATGCACAACCACGGCGGCGGCGGCGCCTCCTTCACCTCCGGCACCGTGGACGAGGTTCTCACCGGCGTCCGCACCCACCGCGAGCACGGCACCACCACCCTGGTCGCCTCCACCGTCACCGGCGAGATGGACTTCCTCGCCGAACGGGCCGGCATCCTCTCCGAACTGGTCGAACAGGGCGACCTGGCCGGAATCCACTTCGAGGGCCCCTTCATCTCCCCGTGCCGCAAGGGCGCCCACAGCGAGGGCCTGCTGCGCCACCCGGACCCGGCCGAGGTCCGCAAGCTGATGGACGCGGCACGCGGCACCGCGAAGATGTTCACGCTCGCCACCGAACTGCCCGGCGGCATCGACTCCGTACGGCTGCTCGCCGAGCACGGTGTCATCGCCGCGATCGGCCACACCGACGCCACGTACGAGCAGACCGTCGAGGCGATCGACGCCGGCGCCACCGTCGCCACGCACCTCTACAACGCGATGCCCGGCCTCGGCCACCGCGCACCGGGCCCGATCGCCGCCCTCCTGGAGGACGAGCGGATCACCGTCGAGCTCATCAACGACGGTACGCATCTGCATCCCGCCGCCCTGGAGCTCGCCTACCACCACGCGGGCGCCCACCGCGTCGCGCTGATCACCGACGCCATGGACGCGGCCGGCTTCGGCGACGGCCAGTACCAGCTCGGCCCGCTCGCCGTGGAGGTCAAGGACGGCGTAGCCCGGCTCGTCGAGGGCGGCTCCATCGCGGGCTCCACCCTCACCCTGGACACCGCGTTCCACCGGGCCGTCACCATCGACCGGATCCCGGTCGGCGACGTGGTGCAGTCCATCTCCGCCAACCCGGCCCGGCTCCTCGGGGTCTACGACCGGGTCGGCTCGCTGGAGCCCGGCAAGGACGCCGACCTCGTCGTCCTGGACGACGCGTTCCGGCTCAAGGGCGTCATGCGCAAGGGCGAGTGGATCGTCCGGCCGCAGGCCGGCTGATCCGGCCGGAGGCCGCAGGCGTGACGTATGCGAGCCGCGGCCCGCATACGTAACGAAGAGACAGCGGTTGGCCCGGGGATCTGGGCCGACCGCCCCTCTCTTTGACATGATCGCGTAGGAACCAGACAGGAAAGCGCGTTCCGGCAGGGATCCGCGCTCCACACAGATCGAGGGGGCGGCCGAAGTGATCCTCACGGTCACGCTGAACACGGCACTCGACCTGACCTACGGCGTACCGGCACTCGTACCGCACTCCAGCCACCGCGTCACCGACCTCTCCGAACGCCCCGGCGGCAAGGGCATCAACGTCGCCCGCGTGCTCGCCGCACTCGGTCACGAGAGCGTCGTCACCGGCTTCGCCGGAGGCACCACCGGAGCCGTGCTGCGCGAACTGCTCGCCGCCCTTCCCGCCGGCCCCGCCACCGTCACCGACGCCCTGGTGCCCGTGGCCGGAAGCACCCGCCGCACCCTGGCCGTCGCCGACCGGGCCACCGGGGACACCACCCAGTTCAACGAAGCCGGACCGCACGTCACCACCGACGAGTGGACCGCGTTCCTCGCCTCGTACGGAGAACTGCTCGCCGCGGCCGACGCCGTCGCCCTGTGCGGCAGCCTGCCGCCCGGCATCCATGTCGGCGCCTACGCCGAACTGGTCCGCCTCGCCCGCACCGCCAGGGTCCCCGTCCTGCTGGACACCAGCGGGGAACCGCTGCGCCGGGGCATCGCCGCCCGCCCCGACCTGATCAAGCCGAACGCCGACGAGCTCGCCCAGCTCACCGGCGCCCGCGAACCCCTGCGCGGCGCCCGCGACGCCCGCCGCCGGGGCGCGCACGGGGTGATCGCCTCACTGGGGCCCGACGGCATGCTGGCGGTCACCCCCGAAGGCACCTGGCAGGCGTCCCCGCCCGAGTCCGTGAAGGGCAATCCGACCGGGGCCGGCGACTCCGCGGTGGCCGGACTGCTCTCCGGACTCGTGGAGGACCTGGACTGGCCGGACCGGCTGCGCCGGGCGGTGGCACTGTCGACGGCGACCGTGCTCTCCCCCACAGCCGGTGACTTCGACCGCGCGGCGTACGAGGAGCTGCTGCCGCGCGTCGGTATCGAGGAGCACGCACCGGCGGCCTGAACACCGCGCCGGTACCGAGGAACACGCAACCGGCGGCCCGAGCGCCGCGTCGGAATCGGGCCCCTCCCACCGGCCCGGGGAAACAGCAGAGGTCAGCATGCCGCTCGTCAGCACCGGTGAACTCGTCTCCGCCGCCCAGGCAGAGGGACGCGGAATCGCCGCCTTCAACGTCATCACCCTGGAGCACGCCGAGGCGATCGCCGCCGGTGCGGAGCGTGCCGGGGCCCCCGCCATCCTCCAGATCTCCGAGAACGCCGTGAAGTTCCACGGCGGCCGGCTCGCGCCCATCGCCGCCGCGGCCGCCGCCGTCGCCCGCACCTCCTCGGCCCCGCTCGCCCTCCACCTCGACCACGTCGAGTCCGTGGAGCTGCTGCACCAGGCGCACGACACGGGCTTCGGCTCGGTGATGTTCGACGCCTCGAAGCTGGGTTACGAGGAGAACGTCCGGGCCACCGCCGCAGCGGTCGCCTGGGGCCACGCACGCGGTATCTGGATCGAGGCCGAGCTCGGGAAGGTCGGCGGCAAGGAGGGCGAGGCACCACTCGACGCCCACGCCCCCGGGGTACGCACCGACCCGGCCGAGGCCGCCGCGTACGTCGCCGCCACCGGTGTCGACGCCCTCGCCGTCGCCGTCGGCTCCTCGCACGCCATGACCGAGCGCACCGCCGCCCTGGACCACGCGCTGATCGGCCGGCTCCGCGACGCCGTCCCCGTACCGCTCGTCCTGCACGGCTCCAGCGGCGTCCCCGACGAGGAGATCCGCCAGGCCGTGGCGGCCTCCGGCATGGTCAAGATCAACGTGGGCACGGCGCTGAACACCGCGTTCACCGGAGCCGTACGCGCCCACCTCGCCGAGAACACCACGGGCGTGGACCCGCGCAAGTACATCGCCCCGGGCCGCGACGCGATGGCCGCGACAGTGGCCGGGTTCCTGGCCCTGATGGGCTGAGCCGGCCGCACGGGAGAAACGGACCGGCCCCCTCGCCGCGTGGCGAGGGGGCCGGAACGTGTACGGCGGAACGGATCAGCGCGTCTGGTGACCGGCCTTCAGCGACAGCTGGTCCAGGTTGGCGTCACACTGGTCGCCCTCGTTGCAGGAGATCATCAGGGTGTTCGGACCCTTGGTGAGGTTGACGTAGGCGTACGTCGTCGTCCACCCCTTCTCCAGGTCGCCCTCGGGGGCCTTGGCGAAGTTCGTCATGTTGATGGAGCGGGGGGCCTCGGCGTTCACCGTGAGGGAGGTCTTGGCGTCCTTGCCGGGCACGCCGTACGTCACGAACAGCGTGTACTCGCCGTCCTCCGGCACCTCGACGGACCAGGTCGCGGACCGGCCGACCGCGTTGAGGTTGATGTACTGCCCGTTGCTGCTCTTGGCGCCCTTGACGCTGTTGTCGAGCCCCGCGTCGCCGCCGAGCTTCAGCGACGCCGCGTCCTGCTTCGGGAGCTCGACGGGGGCCTCGGAGCTCTCGGACGGCTCCGGGGTCGGCGACTGCTCGACCTCACCGGCCGGACCCGAGGAGGACGTGGCCTCCTCCTTCTTCTTACCCTTGTCGTCGTCGTCCGTCATCAGCGCGACGCCGATGCCTATGAGCACGACCGCGACCACCGCGAGCGCCCCGATCAGCAGGCCCTTGGTGTTCGGACCGCCCCTGCCGGGACCGCCGCCGCTGCCGCGGCCGCCCTGCTGCGGCACCTGCGCGGTGGCACCACCACCGGGGTACGTCTCCGGGGCGGCGTACTGCGGATTCGGCTGGCCGTACTGCCCGTTCTGCTGACCGTAGGGCGCCTGGGGCTGCCCGTACGCCTGCTGCGGCGGCACCTGCCCGTACTGGCGCTCACCGACGGTCCGCACCTGGTTGTACGAGGTGCGGGGCACGCCCGGCTGCGCGGCGGGACCCGGGTAGCCGTAGCCACCCTGTCCCGGCGGCTGCGCGCCGGCTGCCCGACCGTCCTCGTAGAGGTAGCCGAACGGATCGTCGTCCTCGGGTGTGCTCGCGCCGTTGTTCCCGGCCATCCCTGGGTCACTCCTCACCATGTCGCCAGCCGTCGCCGAATATCGCCGGACGTTGCCGACCGGCCGAGCCTACCCCGAACGGCTCACGTCAAGAATTGCCGGAGGTGCCGCGCGAACCGGGGCGGGGCAGGCGGCTCACCCCCCGGACCACGGGCCGACGGCCGTCAGCCGGCCCGGCGGTGAACCTTCGAACGCGACCGCTTCTCGACGTACATCCGCTGGTCGGCGGAGCGCAGCACCTCTTCGGCCGTCATGCCGCACGCGGCCCAGCCGATACCGAAACTCGCCCCCACCCGTACCGCCCGGCCGTCGACCCTGATGGGCGGAATGATGGCGTTACGCAGGCGTACGGCCAGGTCCGCGGCGTCTGCGGCCCCCAGCCCGTCCGCGAGAACGACGAACTCGTCACCCCCGAGCCGGGCGACGGTGTCCCCGTCGCGGACACAGGTGGTGAGCCGGCGGGCGACCTCGATGAGAACCGCGTCACCCGTGTGGTGACCGAAGCGGTCGTTGATCGACTTGAAGCCGTCCAGGTCGCAGAAGAGGACCGCGAGCCCCTTGGCCCCGTCGTCGTTCACCGTGTCCGGTGCGACGGAATGCACATGATGGTCGTACGGACCGACGCCCCGCCCCGCGTCGAAGCCGTCGGGGAATCCGGCCGCCCGTGCCTCGTCCACATCGCCGTACGCCGCGTCCAGGACCTCCACATCGGTGGAGACCACCGCGTGCGGACGCTCGCACAGCCGGGCGCCGAGCCGGGCCCGCAGCTCCGCGCTGTTGGGCAGCCCGGTCAGGGCGTCGTGCGAGGCGCGGTGCGCGAGGTTCAGCTCATGGCGCTTGCGCTCCTCTATGTCCTCGACATGGGTGAGGAGGAAGCGCGGCCCGTCCGCGGTGTCCGCGACGACGGAGTTGCGGAGCGAGACCCAGAGATAGGTGCCGTCCCGGCGGCCCAGCCGCAGTTCGGCACGGCCGCCCTCGGCGGAGGTACGGAGCAGGGTGCCGATGTCCTCGGGGTGGACCAGATCGGCGAAGGAGTAGCGGCGCAGCACCGAGGCGGGGCGGCCCAGGAGCCGGCACAGGGCGTCGTTGGTGCGCAGCAGCCTGCCGTGCTGGTCGCCGCCCATCTCCGCGATGGCCATGCCGCTGGGGGCGTACTCGAAGGCCTGCCGGAAGGACTCCTCGCTGGCCCGCAGCGCCTGCTGCTCGCGCTCCAGACGGACCAGGGCGCGCTGCATGTTTGCTCGGAGCCTGGCGTTGCTGATCGCAATGGCCGCCTGGGACGCGTACATCTGAAGCGCCTCACGGCCCCAGGCGCCGGGACGGCGGCCGTTGCGGGGGCGGTCGACGGATATGACACCGAGGAGGTCCAGACCACCGCCCGAGGCGTACATGGGGGCGTAGAGCCGGTCCTGCGGGTGCCACTCGTCCTCGAAGCGGGGCTCGGGGCCCTCGGTGTGCCACTGGGGGACGTCGTCGTCGAGGAGGACCCAGCCATCGGTATGGGGGATGAAGCGGAGTTCGTCCCATGTCTCCCCCATGACCAGCCGGCGGTCCCAGGAGGTACGGGAGCCGACGCGGCCGGTGATCAGCGCTTCCGCCGCGTTGTTGCCGGCGAACGCGGCGACGACGAGATCACCGTCGGGACGGACGAGGTTGACGCAGGCAAGCTCGTAGCCGAGACCGTCGACGATTCCGTCGGCGACGGTCTGCAGCGTGTCGGCCAGGCTCCGCGCCGTATTGAGATCGGCCACGGCCTGGTGCAGCTGCCGCATCGTCGCAAGACGGACGTACGGCTCCGACTCGGCCTCCATCGCTCGCACTCCCCGAGACCTCGACAGCACTCCAGATTTCATATCGACGCACTAAACGTACTTACTGCAGTGTCACGGCCACTGAATCACAGTGAGCTGTGCACCCGGTACACAGGGTCAACAAATATTGCACTCTGTGACTCAAGTCACAACAGGTGGTGAAGGGTCCAAAGTGTCACCGATCGGCCGCCCGCCCTCTTCCTGAACGCAAAACGCAAACCTCTTCACCGCGGGGCCAGGGCGGACAGGTCCTAGGACCCGGCTGGTCCCCTGGCCCGATGCGGAGGCCCGCCGTCCACGGCTAGCGTGCCCGGTGTGTTGCAGACAAAGCCTCCCACCCCGCGTACCGAAGCCGTCCCCCATGCTGAGGGGGTGAGCAACGACGAGTTCCGCGGCGCCCTCGCCCGGCTGGCAGCCGGAGTGGTCCTGATCACCGCGCAGGAGCCCCCGCTCGACGAGCACGGGCGCGGCGAGGACGTGGGCATGACCGCGACCGCCTTCATGTCCGTGTCGCTCGACCCGCCACTGGTCATGGTGAGCCTGCGCAACGACTCCCGGATGGACGACCTGCTGGCGGAGCAGCCGCTGTGGGCCGTCTCCGTACTGTCGGAGAGCCAGCGGCACATCGCGGGACGGTTCGCCATGAAGGGCCGGATCAGCGACCGGCTGCTCTTCGAGGACATCCCCTACGTACGGGGAGAGGTCACGAGCGCACCCCTGATCGGGGGCGCCCTCGCCACGCTGGAGTGCCGGACCGAGCAGCGGATCACCGCGGGCGACCACACGCTGGTGATCGGCCGGGTGCTCGGGGCGCAGCTGCCGAGCGGGGACGGCAGCCCGCTCACGTACTTCCGGGGGCGTTACCGGCAGCTGGGCTGACGCCGTCGCTTCGGTGCGCCGCGGGCCGCGGGACCGACGCGCTTCCGGGGCGTCGAAGACAGTGGCCGCCGCCGTCGAAGACAGTGGAAGGGCCGCCGCTACCAGTCGCGGCCGGAGCGGCCACGCTTGGTGTCGCCGCGCTGTTTCTTCTCGCGCAGCCGGCGTTCGTTGATCCCGCGCGGGATCTTGCGCTTCACGCGCGGCTTGGGCGGTGGCGCCGTGGCCTCGGCCAGCAGGGCCGTGAGCCGGACGGCGGCGGTCTCGCGGTTGCGCCACTGCGAGCGGTGCTCCGAGGAGCGGACCGATACGACGCCGTTGACCAGCCGGTTCGCCAGCCGCTCCAGCGCGCGCTCCTTCCACACCTCGGGCAGCGACTCGGTCGCGGCGAGGTCGAAGCGCAGCTCCACCTGGGAGTCGCTGGTGTTGACGTGCTGCCCGCCGGGCCCGGAGGACCGCGAGAAACGCCACATGAGCTCGGCCTCCGGCAGGGAGACCGCACCGCGGATGACATAGGGCCCGGACATGACACCCATGTTCCCCGCCCCGGCGGGGATTCGTCACCTTCTTTTGGCGCGCACCCTCCGCCGTCCGCTTCTTGCGGCACGCCCCCCTCCGCCGTCCGTGCGCGCTCCGTCATCAGTTCGGTAAAGAAAGTAAAGGCGGAAGGAACCTCCCGGTCCCCTGCCTGCGTTATGACCTGTGACGGTAGCTTCGTGATGGCACGAAGCCCGCACACGACAGATGAAAGGGACTCCCCATGGCTGTAAGCCTGTCCAAGGGCGGCAACGTCTCCCTCACCAAGGAGGCCCCCGGCCTCACCGCCGTCACGGTCGGCCTCGGCTGGGACGTCCGTACCACCACGGGCACCGACTTCGACCTCGACGCCTCCGCGATCGCGGTCAACGCCGCGGGGAAGGTCTTCTCCGACGGGCACTTCGTCTTCTTCAACAACAAGGCGACGCCCGACCAGACCATCGTGCACACCGGTGACAACGTCACGGGCGAGGGCGAGGGCGACGACGAGCAGATCAACGTCAACCTGGCGGGTCTGCCGGCCGACATCGACAAGATCGTCTTCCCGGTCTCGATCTACGACGCCGAGGCCCGCAGCCAGAACTTCGGCCAGGTGCGGAACGCCTACATCCGCATCCTCAACCAGGCCGGCGGCTCGGAGATCGCGCGCTACGACCTGAGCGAGGACGCCGCCACCGAGACCGCCATGGTCTTCGGCGAGCTGTACCGCAACGGCGCCGAGTGGAAGTTCCGCGCCGTGGGCCAGGGCTACGCCTCGGGCCTGCGCGGCATCGCGCAGGACTTCGGCGTCTCCCTCTGACGCTCCGTAACACCCGCTTCACCGAAGCCCCCGGCCGAACGTCCTGCGGCCGGGGGCTTCGGCGTGCGCACACAGCACCGAACCCGCCCAACGGGACGCATGCCACGCGGTGTTGCCCCATGGATGGAAGCCCGCCGGATAGCGGACACAGTCGCACCCCAGTCGGACAAGAACTGGTCAAAGAATTGTGAGGCAATTGTTAGTACACCGTCAGAATTGGTCATTCGGTGGCACGCTCTCCGCTCGTAACCCCCCACGGAACGAGCAACGGAGAACACATGACCCCCCACATGAACACCCGTCGCGCCGCAGCCCTGGCCGCCGTGGCCGCGATGGTCGTCGTCGGAGTGCAGACCGGTGCGGCAAACGCCAATCCGAACACGCCCGGTGACGGACCCTCTGCTTCTCCTCGCACCGCCTCGCCCGCCCTCAACAGCGCCTCCGCGCGGACGTCCGCCATCAAGTCGGCCCAGACCGAGGCCTCTTCGGCCGCCGTCTCACTGGGTCTCGGCAGCCAGGAGAAGCTGATCGTCCGTGACGTGATCAAGGACGCCAACGGCACGGTCCACACCCGCTACGAGCGCACCTACGCCGGACTGCCCGTCCTCGGCGGCGACCTCGTCACCCACACCGCGAGCAACGGCACGCTCAAGAGCGTCACCAGGGCGACGGACGCGAAGATATCCGTGCCGTCCACGACGGCGAAGATCAAGACCCTGGCAAGCGCCCGCAAGGTGATCTGGGCGAGCAACGGCAAGCCCGTCCTCGCCCTCGAATCCGTGAAGACCGGGGTGCAGAAGGACGGCACCCCGAGCCGCAAGCGCATCATCACGGACGCCACCACCGGCAAGGTCCTGCACAGCTACGAGGAGATCGAGACCGCCGGCATCGGCAACAGCCAGTACAGCGGCCAGGTCGACCTGAGCACCACCGCGTCCGGATCCGGCTTCGAGCTGACCGACGGCGACCGGGGCGGCCACAAGACGTACGACCTCAACCAGGGCGAGAGCGGCACCGGCGACCTGGTCACCGACGACGACGACACCTGGGGCGACGGCACCGGCGACGACCGCCAGACCGCGGCCGTCGACGCCCACTACGGCGCCGCGGAGACCTGGGACTTCTACAAGTCGGCGCTCGGCCGCGACGGCATCGCCGGTGACGGCAAGGCCGCCTACTCCCGGGTCCACTACGGCGACGCGTACGTCAACGCGTTCTGGGACGACAGCTGCTTCTGCATGACGTACGGCGACGGCGCCGACAACAAGAGCGCCCTCACCGGCCTCGACGTCGCCGGCCACGAGATGAGCCACGGCCTGACCGCCTCCACCGCCAACCTCGACTACATCGGCGAGTCGGGCGGTCTCAACGAGGCCACCAGCGACATCTTCGGCACCTCGGTGGAGTTCTTCGCCGACAACGCCACGGACGTCGGCGACTACCTCATCGGCGAGAAGATCGACATCAACGGCGACGGCACCCCGCTGCGCTACATGGACGAGCCCAGCAAGGACGGCGGCTCGGCCGACTACTGGGACAGCAGCGTCGGTGACCTGGACGTGCACTACTCGTCCGGTGTCGCCAACCACTTCTTCTACCTGCTGGCCGAGGGCAGCGGCGCGAAGACCATCAACGGAGTCGACTACGACTCCCCCACCTCCGACGGCTCCACCGTCACCGGCATCGGCCGGGACAAGGCCGTCCAGATCTGGTACAAGGCCCTCTCCGAGTACATGACCTCGACCACCGACTACGCGGGCGCCCGTGAGGCGACCGAGCAGGCGGCGACCGACCTGTACGGGGCGGACAGCGCCGAGCTGGCCTCGGTCAGCGCCGCCTGGAGCGGCGTCAGCGTCGAGTAGCACCACCAGCGTTGCCCCGGGAGCCGGTCAGCCGTCCGCGGCGGGCCGGTTCCCGCGTTCCGGGGCTCCCGGGCTCCGGGGGCTCCTGCGTCCCGGGGCCTCCCGCGTCGGCTCCCGGGATTCGTCAGCTGTCCGCCGCGGGCCGGTCCTTGCCGTACAGCCAGTTCTTCCACAGGTCCGACAGGTCCTGGCCGGTCGCCTTCTCCACGTACGCGGTGAAGTCCTTCGTCGAGGCGTTCCCGTGCCGGTGGGCCTTCGTCCAGCCGGCGAGCAGCGCGAAGAACGCCTCGTCGTCGTCGACCGCCTCGCGGATCTTGTGGATCACCATGGCCCCGCGCCCGTACACCGGCTGCGCCGAGATGTCCGCCGCACTCGGCGGATCGGCGGGCGGGAAGGCCCAGTTGTCGTCGTCCTCGTACGCCTCGTCGAACAGCTCCTGGGCCGTGGTGTCCTGCTTCTCCTCCTCCCACAGCCACTCCGCGTACGTCGCGGGACCTTCGTTGAGCCACATGTCGCGCCAGCTCTCGGGGGTGACCGAGTCGCCGAACCACTGGTGCGCCATCTCGTGGACCAGCAGCCCGATGCTCGGCGGGCCGGGGAAGAACGGCCGGTTCTGCGTCTCCAGCGCGTAGCCCGCGTCACCCTCGCGGTCCACGATCGCGCCCGTCGCGGAGAACGGGTACGGGCCGAAGTGCCCGGCCTCCCACGCCACCACCTCGGGGACCCGCGCCACGGTCCGCGCGCTCGCCTTCGCCGACCGCGGGTCCACGGCGGTGAACACCGTGAGGCCGTCCGCCGTCGTCGACGTCTTCGTCTCGAAGCGGCCGACGGCAAGGGTCGCGAGGTAGCTCGCCATCGGTTCGGCGGTGTGCCAGTGGTACGTGGTGCGGTCCCCCTCCGTCGTCGGCGGACGGGCCTGCACCCCGTTGGAGACCGCCGTCAGCCCCTTGGGGACGGTGACCTCCAGGTCGTACGAGGCCTTGTCGCCAGGGTGGTGACTGCCCGGGAACCAGGCCATCGAGCCCGTCGGCTCCCCGAGTGCGAGCGCGCCGTCGTCGGTCGGCAGCCAGCCCTCCTCGGACTCGTCCGCGTCGGTGATGGTCTTCGGGGAGCCGGAGTAGCGGATGACCGTACGGAACGTCCCGCCCTTGTGGAGCCGCTCCTCGGCCTTCGCGTCCGCGCGCAGTGTCAGCTCGTCGCCCGCCCGGTTGACCGCGGCCGGACGCCCCTCCACGGTCGCCGATTCCACGGTCAGACCCGCGAGGTCGAGATTGAACGAACTCAGGTCCTGGGTGGCCCTCGCGGTGATCACCGCGGTCCCGCGCAGCGTCCGCTCGTCCGGGTCGACATCGAGCGTGAGGCCGTAGTGCGTGACGTCGTAGCCACCGTTGCCGAGCTTCGGGAAGTACGGGTCGCGCACCCCGGAGGCACCCGGAGCACCCTCCACCCGGCCGGATCCGGCGGTGCAGGCGGGGGCCAGGACGGCGAGGGCGAGCAGCAGCGCGGCGCTCCCGGCCGCCCTGCGGGGTGTGCGTGCCGTGTCACCTGCCGGGGGTCGGTGATCCACACCGGCGATCCTAAGGGCTGTCCCGTCATCCCTGGTGGATCAGCGCGCGGCGTCAGATGCGGTGCATCGCAAGGCGGAGGGACGTCCGCATACTGGATGTATTCGGGCGTTCCGACAACGCGGCGAGGCGCCGTAGCTGTCGTCGTGCGCCCGCCAGAGATGACGGGACAGCCCTTAGGTGCGGAACGCCGGAGTACGGGGTGACCTGCCCGCCCCGCGGCGGCGCGGCCCGTCAGAGCACCGCGATGCCCAGGGGCCGCTCACCCGCCGCGAGCCGGACCGGGGCGTCCTTGCCTGCGAGGTCCACGAGGGTGATGCCGTTCCAGTAGCCGTCCCGCGTGAAGCCGCCGGTGACGTACGCCGTACGTCCGTCCCGGGACACCGCCACATCCTCGTGCGGGCCGTCCAGCTCCACCACGCGTTCGGTGCCGTCCGGTCTGCGGACGGTCAGCGACGCCTCCTCGTCGTCCGAGGTGATCGGGCCGGTGCCGACGACGAGCAGGGTGCCGTCGGGGGTCATCGTCGCGCCGTGCTGATGCGTGCCGGCCGTCATCCGCTCGACAGCGACCTCACCGGTACGCGGATCGAGCACCGCAAGCCGCTCGCCCTCGAACGGCAGCAGCAGCTTCCCGTCCGCCGGACGGACGACCGCGTAGTGCGGCTTCAGCCAGGAGCCGAGACCGCCCTCGGTGCCGTACGGGGCCACCTCCATGCGGCGGGTGCGCAGGGTGTCCGTACGGACGGACGTCACGTCGAAGGAGTCGTGGCCGGTGGCATACACCTCGTCGCCGCCGGGCGAGACGTCCACGTCGAAGGGGCGTCGGCCGACCGGAGCGGTGGCGGTGACCTCGCGGGTCCCGGTGTCGATCACCTCCAGGACCCCTTCGGCGTCCGGGACGTTGACGCCGACATAGACGTGCCGGCCGTCGGGGGCCAGCGCGATGCCCATGCCGCCGCCCCGGTACTCGCCCGTGGTGACGGGTCCGGTCTCCGTCTCGTACGGGATACGGGCCTGCCGGGTGCGGGACTCCGTGTCGACGACGGCGACACCCTCGGCGGTCGCCACCCAGGCCCGGCCGTCGGCCCCGACCACCAGCCCGTAGGGGGCGGTGCCGACCTTCACCCGGTCGAACGCACCGCGTTCCGGGTCGACGAACGTCACCGTGTCACCGCCGAAGTCGGCGACGAGGAGCGTGCCTTCGGGGGTGCTCCCGGCCGGGGCCCGCGCGGTCGGTGAGCTGTCCGTGGGCGGTGTGCCCTGCGCGGACGGGGCGCTGTTCGCGGACGGGGTGTCCTGCTCGCCCGTCGCGTCCCCGGCTCCGGTGGCGCAGCCCGCCAGCACGGCCGCCGCGGCGAGCGCCGCCGCGAGCACGGGGGCCGTGCGGCGGCCGGTCACCGGGTGTCCCGCGTGGCGTCGGCGTCCCTCAGGAGCGCCGCGATCTCCGCGAAGCCCCGGCGCTCGGCGTGTGCCAGGGCCGTGACCCCGTCGCCGTCCGGCAGGCCGGGCGTCGCCCCGGCGGCCAGCAGCAGCTCGACGATCTCCTGGTGGGCCCGGCCGCCGTCGCCGAGGATCACGGCCTCCAGCAGGGCCGTCCAGCCCAGCCGGTTGACGTGGTCGACGTCGATGTCGGTGACGCGGAGCAGTTCCCGTACGTACGCGACGTGGCCCCGCTCGCTCGCCGGGATCAGCGCGATGCCGCCGAACCGGTTGCGGAGCTTCAGATCGGGCCCGGCCGGCAGCAGGACGTGGAGCATCGCGACGCTGCCCGTGACCCCCGTGGCCAGCCAGGGGCTCTCCTCACGGCTGTCCTGCGCGTCGGGGTCCGCGCCCGCGTCGACGAGCAGCCGGGCGGCCTCCTCATGGCCACCGTGGACGGCCAGGAGCAGCGGGGTGCGCAGCTCGTCGTCGCGGACGTCCACCCGGGCACCGCCCTCGACCGCGGTCCGCACGGAGTCGGTGTCGCCGGTGCGTGCGGCGTCGAGCAGTTGCTGATCGAGGGCGTTCATGTCCGTCTCCCGCTGTTGGCTGCGACTACTTGGCGAGGGCGGCGACGCCGGCCCTGGCGAACTTCTCGTCGAGGTCGCCGCTGGGCGCGCCGGCCACTCCGATACCCGCCACCGGTGCGCCCTTGACCTGCACCGGCGCACCGCCCGCGAGGAACAGGGTGCCAGGGATGTCCTTCAGGTTCGGGGCCTGGGCGAGGCGCCCGGCCAGCTCGGAGGTGGGGGCGTTCCAGGACACGGCGGTGTACGCCTTCTTCTCGGCCGACTCGTAGGCCTGCGGTCCGGCGCCGTCGCCGCGCAGCGTCAGGATGGTGTTGCCGTTGCGGTCGACGACGGAGACGGCCACGCGCTGGTTCTCCTTCTCGGCCGCGTCGAGGGCGGCCTGCGCGGCCTTCGACGCGGCGTCCACGGTCAGGTGCGTGGACTGCTGGAGGTTCCGGTTCGCGGTGTCCGCCTTGACGGTGGTGGCGGGAGCGGCGGCCGGGGAGGAGGCGTTCGCGGACATGGCGCCGAAGGTGCCGGCTCCGAGAGCGGCGGCGGCGACGGCACCGGTCAGGACGCGGGTGCGCAGCGACATCTTCTTCATGGTGGGGCTCCTCAGCGGGGGTGGTGCGTGGCTTCTGCGTTCTGTGTTCCATCCTTGGGCCGGTTCCGGGGCCGTACGGTCGTCGTACCGGCTCGATGCCGCGCGCGGGACGGCTGACGGCCCCATCGGCCGATCGGTTGATGCGAGGGCGGCCGTTCGGGGTGACGATGAAATGTCCGCGCAGGTCAGCAGCGGCACACGGCCGGGAACAGGGGGTTGGCGGGTGGCACAGCGAAGCCGACCGGTACGCGGCACGGGACAGGCCGACGCCCCCGGCACCCGTGCGCGGCAGGTACGCGGCGCGCGGGTGGCGAGCGGCGCGCGGGCGGCGAGCGGCGCGCGGCTGGTACGCGGCACCGGTCAGGCGGACGACCCCGGCGCCCGTGCGCTGGCGCTGCTCATGCACGCCGCGTTCTTCCTGCTGCTGGGTGCCTCGCTGACCCGGTTCCTGCTGCGGCACCCCGGTGAGACGCGCACCCCGTGGATCATCGCCCTGTCCGTGGCCCTGGCCGTCCTCTACGTGCTCGGACCGGTACTCGGCTCCCGGCCGACACCGCGCAGCCTCGTCTGGCTCGGGGCGCTGGTCGCCGTGTGGATGGTGCTCGTCGTCCTCGCGCCGAGCTTCGCCTGGTGCGCGGTGCCGCTCTTCTACACCGGGCTGCGCATCCTGCCGCCGCGTGCCGCGCTCGCACTGGTCGCGCTGCTGACGCTGTTCGTCGTCGCCGCGCAACTGCGGCTGGCCGACGGCTTCGACCCGAACCTGATCCTCGCCCCGCCCGCCGTCGCCGCCGTCGCGACCGCCGTCTTCGTCCATATGCGGCGCCAGGCGGTCCGCCAGGACGAACTCATCGACGACCTGATCCGCACCCGCCGCGAGCTGGCCGCCATCGAACGGCGCGAAGGCACCCTCGCCGAACGCCAGCGGCTCTCGATGGAGATCCACGACACCCTGGCCCAGGGCCTGTCCAGCCAGCAGATGCTGCTCCAGGCCGCCGACCGCACCTGGGACGCCGACCCCGCGACGGCCCGCCGCCATGTCCGTACCGCCACCGGCATCGCGGAACGCAACCTCGCCGAGGCCCGCCGCTTCGTCCACGACCTGGCCCCCGCCGACCTCGCCGAGGGCGGCGGCCTGGAGGCGGCGCTGCACGCCCTCGCCACCCGCGAGACCGCGCAGGCCGAGGGCCGGCTCACCGTCCGCTGCCATGTCGAGGGGACACCGCACTCCGCCCTGCCCGACCGGGTGCAGTCCGCGCTGCTGCGGATCGCCCAGGGCGCCCTGGCCAATGTGACCGAGCACGCGGGCGCCACCGAGGCAGCCCTGACCCTCACCCACCTCGACGACCGGACCGTCCTCGACATCGCGGACAACGGCAGCGGCTTCACCCCCGGCCCCGCCGCCGGCGGCGGACCGCCGGACGGGGTGCGCGGACACGGGCTGCCCGCGATGCGCGCCCGGCTCCGGCAGCTCGGCGGCACCCTGGCCATCGAGTCCGCGCCCGGCGAGGGCACCGTGGTGACCGCCACCGTGCCCCTCACCCCGGTGTCCGGTCCCCCCGGCAGTCCCCCCGTCCCCCTCACTCCACAGGACCCCGCATGACCGCCGCGCAGCCGACCGTCCGCATCCTGCTCTGCGACGACCACGCGGTCGTACGGGCCGGGCTTCTCGCCCTCCTCGGCAGCGAACCCGACATCGAGGTCGTCGGCGAGGCCGGCAGCGGCGAGGAGGCCGTCGCGCTCGCCGCCAGGCTCACCCCCGACGTCGTCCTGATGGACCTCCAGCTGGGCGAGGGCATCGACGGCGTCGAGGCGACCCGCCGCATCGTGAGCGGGACCGACGGCGTCCACGTCCTGGTCCTCACCACGTACGACACCGACGCCGACATCACCCGCGCCATCGAGGCGGGCGCCACCGGCTATCTGCTGAAGGCAGAACGCCCCGAGGAGCTCTTCGCCGCGATCCGCTCCGCCGCCGAGGGCCGCACCACCCTGTCCCCGCCCGTCGCCAGCCGGGTCATGGCCCGCATGCGCACCCCGCAGCCCACCCTCACCGACCGCGAACGCGACATCCTGGGCCAGCTCTCCCAGGGCCTGGGCAACCGCGACATCGCCCGCGCCCTGTTCATCAGCGAGGCCACCGTCAAGACCCACCTGGGCCGTATCTACGACAAACTCGGCGTCGACACCCGCGCCGGCGCGGTCGCCGTGGCCAAGGAACAGCGGCTCCTGCCCTGACCGGCCCGGCACCGCTGCGCCGCTGCCACAGGAATCGCCGGTCGGGACCGGTCCGCCGGGCCCGGGGATCCACTGACGCGGGACCGGCAGCCGCCCCGGGCGCCGATGCTCCCGGATCCGCTGATGCACGACCCGCACGGCGGGCATGACACCATCGAGCCGTGCTCGACATCGGCTACTCCCTCTCCCGGCGCTTCCCCGATCCCCCGCAGACCGACTACCGCCGAGCGGACGTCCACGCCCTGCGCCACGATCTGTTCTCCGGGGACGTCTACCTCGCGGACACCAAGGAGGACCGCGAAGTATCCACAGCCTGGGGATGGGTGCCGGTGCTCGACTTCGCCTGGGCCCTGTGCGACATCGTCGAGAAGATCGACCAGGACCCCCGCGGCAACCGCTCGCACCGCCGCCAGTTCGCCGAACTGGACTTCACCGAGTCCTCCGACCGCATGCTCTTCGAGCGGCGCTTCGGCTGGGTCGACGTCGAAGCCGACTGGATGCCCGCCGAAGAGGCACCGCTCACCTTCAACCACTCCCTGCTGCGCCGCGAGGCCCGTGACTTCCTGCACGACCTGATCGCCGACCTGGCCGACATGCACGAAGGCCTCGCCGACAACCCCACGATCTGGGACCTCCAGGCGCGCTTCCCCCGCCTCTGACCCGGCCCCGCGCCACTCCCCCGCACCTCGCCCGCCCCGGCCCCGGCGCGCCCCGTCACACCTCCACCCGCACCCCGATCTGCGCCGCGAACGCCGGAGCCAGCTCCATCAGCTGCGCCGGGCTGATCACCGCACCGGCCAGCCGCTCCACGCCCCGCGCGATGTCCAGCTCCGCGACCGTCCGCAGATCCACCGCCTCCATCCGCACCGCACTGAAATCGGCCCGCTTCAGCACACAGTCCCGGAACTCCACCCGGGTCAGCTGCGCACCCCCGAAATCCGGCTCCGCCAGCACGCATCCCTCGAACACGACATCCTTGAGCCGGGCCTTGCGCAGATTCAGGTAGTCGATCTTCCCGCCCCTGACCAGGACCCGCTCCAGCACCGCCCCGTGCATCTGCACCCCGCCCAGCCGCGCATCCACGATCTCCACATCGCGCAGCGACACCCCGGCGAGGTCGGTGCCCACGCCCCGGACCCCCGTCAGCACCGAATCGATGAACCGGGCCCTGCCCAGCTCGGCGCGGTCCAGGCAGCAGCTGTCGAGCGCGCAGTCCATGAACCGCGCGCCCGGACCTGACTCGTCCGCCAGGTCCACGGAGTCGAACCGCACGCTGTCGTAGTCCCCGTCCGGCTCCAGCCCGCCGCCCTCGTACGCCACCAGCGACGGCAGCCGGACCTCCGGCCGCCGCGCCTGCGCGACACCGCTCCCGCCGGACCTGCCCGTACCGCCACCACTACCGCTGCTGCGCACCATGCCCCCATCGTGACGCACCCCACTGACAACGGCCGCCGCCCTCGCACCCGTCCCCGCCCCGGGCTGTTCCCCCGGGCGGCTCCCCCGGACGCCGGAGGTCAGCCCCCGAGCTCCGCCAGCGCCCCGTCCGTCAGCCGGTACACCGTCCACTCGTCCTGCGGCCGCGCGCCCAGCGACTCGTAGAACGCGAGGGAAGGGGCGTTCCAGTTCAGCACCGACCACTCCAGGCGCTCGTAACCCCGCTCCACACAGATCCGCGCCAGCTCGGTCAGCAGCGCCTTCCCGTATCCGCCGCCGCGCCGCTCGGGACGCACGTAAAGATCCTCCAGATAGATGCCGTGCACCCCGCGCCACGTCGAGAAGTTGAGGAACCACAGGGCGAAGCCGACGATCCCGCCGTCCTCGTCCGACACGGCGACGTGCGCGTACGCGGCAGGGCGCTCGCCGAACAGCGCCTCGCGCAGCTGCTCCTCGGTGGCCTTCGCCTCGTGCAGCGCCTTCTCGTAATCGGCCAGTTCACGGACCATCGCGTGGATGGCGGGGACGTCTGCGGTGGTAGCGGTACGAATCATGGGGGCAGCGTAGACAGGCGCCGGCCTCCCGCCCAGGGGCGGGACAGCCCCTACCCCCGGCCCAGCAGCCGCCGCGCGACCTCGGCCTGCTCCGGCGCCAGCCGCCGCTCACCGCTCTCGGCACCCCAGCACGCGTTCTGGAGCACCCGGCCCAGCGTCCACGCCCGCGCACGCCCCCGGTCCAGCCCCAGCGTCCCGGTCAGCAGATCGAACCGCCCCACCGTGTCCGCCGCGTCGAACCGGTCGACCAGTGCCGGAAACAGCTCGAACCCCGCATCACCCGCCAGCGGCTTCGGATCGATCGCCACCCACTGCCCGTCCCGCCCGGCCAGCACGTTCCCGAAGTGCAGGTCCCAGTGGAGCAACCGGTCCCCCGGCTCCCCCGCGACCTCCCGCACCGCCGCCGCGCAGTCCGCCACCAGCCGCCGCTCCCCCTCGTCCACCAGCAGCCCCGCCACCGCCGGCGCCGCCCCCACCATCCGCACCGCCACCTCGCCCAGCCCCCGCAGCCCCGCCGCCGCCGGAACGCGCACCTCCGTCAGCCCCGCCAGCAGCCCCGCGACCACCCGCACCGCCTCCCGCGCGTCCGCCACCCCCGACAGCGCACGGTCCGCGTCCAACCGCTCCAGCAGCATCGTCCCCGTCACCGCGTCGTGCTCCAGCAGCTCCACCGCACCCGCCGACGCCTCACCCCACATCCGCAGCGCGACCGGCTCCCCCACCGTCTCCTCGTCGACCGGCTGGAGCTTCAGCGCCGCCCGCCGCCCGTCCGCCACCCGCACCACCGGAAGAACCAGCGCGCACACCCCGTACAGGGACCCGCCGTCCGGCCGCAGCCCCCACCGCTCCAGGAATTCCGCCGCCATCCCCGGCAACGCGGCGACGAACGCCCGCCCCGCCTCACCGTTGTAGGTGGACTGTGTGGCGATCAGCGCATCCGGAATGTCAATCACGCCCCCGATCCTAGGAGCGTGCGTCAATCGGCTATGACCCCGAGCCGCCCCGTCACGCCCGCACGGCGCCGCCGCGCACCCGCCACGTGGATCCGCGGCGCCGGCTCCTGGATCCGCAGCGCCCCCGGCACCTACCTCTGGCTGACCGCGCTCTTCGTCACCACCGTCATCGTCCACCAGATGTCGCCCGCCTTCGAGGAGGACTTCCTCCGCCAGCGGTCCACCAACATCCACGAACTCTCCCAGAACCCCGTCCGCGTCCTCATCAGCAGCGCCTTCTGGATCGACGGCGGCCAGTGGCTCCCCTACGCCGTCCTCTACACCGTCTTCCACGCCCCCGCCGAACGCCGCCTCGGCACCCCGCGCTGGCTGGCCGTCGCCGCCGCCGCGCACGTCCTCGCCACCCTCGTCAGCGAAGGCGTCCTCGCCTGGGCCGTCCGGCACGGCCACGCACCCCGGACCGCCGTCAACACCCTTGACGTGGGCGTCAGTTACGCGCTCGCCGGCGTCGTCGCCGTGCTCACCTACTACGTCGCGCGCCCGTGGCGGTACGTCTATCTCTTCGCCGTCCTCGTCATCTACGGCGTCCCCCTCGTCACCGGCGCCACCTTCACCGACGTCGGCCACTTCACCGCCGCCCTCATCGGCCTCGGCTGCTACCCGCTGACCCGCACCGGCCACGAGACGAAACCCGCCCCCGCCCAGTAACGTCCCGGCACAACAGCCACGCGGCCACCCGGCCGCACGGACACGCAGGGGCAACATGAGCACCGTCAGCACCGTCAACGGCGGCATATCCTTCTGGTACGCGGACCGGGGCACCCCCACTCCCCGCGAGCCCCTGCCCGGCGACAGCACCGCCGACGTCTGCATCGTCGGCGGCGGCTACACCGGCCTCTGGACGGCGTACTACCTCAAGAAGGCCGTCCCCTTCCTCAACATCACAGTCCTGGAAGGCAAGTTCTGCGGCTACGGCGCCTCCGGACGCAACGGCGGCTGGCTCTACAACGGCATCGCCGGCCGTGACCGCTACGCGAAAACGCACGGCCACGACGCCGCCGTCCGCCTCCAGCAGGCGATGAACGACACCGTCGACGAGGTCGTCCGGGTCGCCGCCGAAGAGGGGATCGAGGCGGACATCCACAAAGGCGGCGTCCTCGAAGTCGCCTACACCCCCGCCCAGCTCGCCCGCCTCAAGGCCTTCCACAGCGTCGAGATCGCCTTCGGCGAGAGGGACCGCACCCTGCACGGCGCCCGCGAAACCGCCGAACGCGTCCGCGTCACCGGCGCCGTCGGCTCCACCTGGACCCCGCACGGCGCCCGCCTGCACCCCGCCGGACTCGTCACCGGACTCGCCGACACCGTGGAGGCACTCGGCGTCACGATCCATGAATCGACCCCTGTCACCGAGATCAGGCCCAAACACGCCGTCACGCCCTACGGCACCGTCCGCGCCCCCTACGTGCTGCGCTGCACCGAGGGATTCACCGCAGGCCTCAAGGGCCAGAAACGCACCTGGCTCCCGATGAACTCCTCCATGATCGTCACCGAGCCCCTCCCCGCCTCCGTCTGGGACACCATCGGCTGGGACGGCCGCGAGACCCTCGGCGACATGGCCCACGCCTACATGTACGCCCAGCGCACCGCCGACGACCGCATCGCCCTCGGCGGCCGGGGCGTCCCGTACCGCTACGGCTCCGCCACCGACAACGACGGGCGCACGCAGCCCGCCACCATCGAGGCCCTGCGCGAACTCCTGATCCGCCTCTTCCCCACCACCGCGGGCAGCCGCATCGCGCACGCCTGGTCCGGCGTCCTCGGTGTCCCCCGCGACTGGTGCGCGACCGTCACCCTGGACCGCTCCACCGGCCTCGGCTGGGCCGGCGGCTACGTCGGCTCGGGCGTCGCCACCACCAACCTCGCCGCCCGCACCCTGCGCGACCTGATCCAGCAGGACTCGGGCCAGTCCGGGCCCACCGAACTCACCGCCCTGCCCTGGGTCAACCACCGCGTCCGCCGCTGGGAACCCGAACCGCTGCGCTGGCTCGGCGTCCACGGCATGTACGCCGCCTACCGCGCGGCCGACCGCCGCGAACTCACCTCGCCACGCCCCGGGACCGACCCGATCGCGACGTTCGCGGACCGGCTCTCGGGCCGGGGCTGATCGGCAAGCCCTCGGGCCGGCTCCCGCATGCGGCGCGGGGTGCCCGGCCCCAGGGCGGACCGGCCGTCCGCCGCGGACTCACCTCACAGTTCCGCCAGACCGAACTCACCGATGGTCTCCGGCAGCCGGGTCCAGTCGTTGCCGCTCAGTTGCAGCTCAGTAAGGCCTTCCAGTTCGCCGAGCCAGTCGGGCAGTTCGGTGAACCGATTGTTCTTGAGCTTGAGCAGCATGAGACCTCTGCATTCTCGGACCCACTCCGGCAGTCCCGCGATCCGGTTACCGGAGACGGCGAGGAACGTGAGCCCGGTCAGGCCGCCCAGCCAGTCGGGGAGTTCCGTCAGTTCGTTGCCGCACACGTCCAGTCTGGTCAGTCCGCCCACCCCGTCCAGCCACTTCGGCAGCTCGGAAAGGGAGTTGTAGGAAAGGTCCAGGCTGGTGAGCCCGGTCAGCGCGACACTCCAGGCCGGAAGGCAGGTGAGGCGGTTGCGGGAGAGACCCAGCCAGCGCAGCCGGTCCCGCTCACCCAGCCAGTCCGGCAGCTCGGCCACCTGGTTGCGGGACAGGTCCAGGACGGCAAGACCGTCCAACCGGGCCAGCACGCACGGGACTTCGGTGAAGTTGTTGCCTGCCAGACCCAGCCGGGTCAGCCCGCCGCACCGCGCCAACTCCGCCGGCAGACCCGTCACATCGTTCCCCGACAGGTCGAGGCGCACCAGAGCGGTCAACTCGGTCACTACTTGGGGAACTTCGGCAAATCGGTTGTCGGCCAGACTCAGCCGGGTCAGCTTGCGGCACCGCGCCAGCTCCTCCGGCAGACCCGCCAACTGGTTACCCGACAGGTCGAGGCTCACCAGTTCCGGCAACTCAGTTATCGGAGAGGGCAGTTCCGCCAGCTGATTGCCCGCCATGCTCAGCCGGGTCAGCTCGCGGCACCGCGCCAGCTCCTCCGGCAGACCCATCAGGCCGTTCCCCGACGCGTCCAGCCGGCGCAGGCGGGGGAGCTCGCCCAGCCAGGCGGGCAGGGAACCGAGCCGGTTGTCCGCGACATCGAGCCAGACCAGGCCGGTCAGTTCGGCGGCCGAGGCGGGAATACTCCGGCAGCCGAGGCCGCGCAGGTCCAGAACCCGCCCTCCGCTGTCGCGGGCCGCGGCGATCCGGCGCTCCGCTTCGTGTGTCAGATCAGCGTCCACTGCCACCCCTCCGCCTCCTTCGCTCCTTCGGACCAGTACGGGTAGTCCTGATATGCGTCACCGCACGGATGCAGCCGGAACCGGGGATCTGCGGTGTTGATACGGCTTCCGTGCCGCTGCACATGCGAAAGGAGACGACGCGACTCGCGTGCGACAGAGGGGTCCACCGAAATCTGCCCCCATTCGTCCGGCCGGCCGGACCGATCCTCCAGCCGGCGCAGAACCGAACCGGTCCATTTGAAGTGGTGGACCTGAATCCTGCTCTCCTCCCGTGGCAGACCACGGGCATCCGGCGCGCCATGCTGACCGGTCAGCAATTCGACGTGACCGCGCGCGATCCCGACCTTGAGCGGCAGCGCACGCAGCAGTCCGGCACTGACTGATCCGGCGAGCGGGTACTGCTCCCAGAGGGACCCCGGGCGAATATCCGGAAACCCGCCGTCGAGGGCGACCCGGTCGAGAAAGCAGCCGCTCACATAGTCATAGCCCTTTTGCTCACAGAGGTCGACCAGCTCGGGCAGCGGCCGGTCGTACACATGGAACTCATCGCTGTCCGCAATGACGTACCAGTCATCGGGGTGCTCGTCCATGGCATAGCGAATCAGCCGCTGATGAAGATCGAGACTGTACGGTCCGATGTGCGAGTGGAAGAATTCGACTCCGGCCTCACGCGCGTACTCCGCCAGTTGTCCGTACGCGGGATCGTCGGTGGACTCGGCCTGCCGGATGAGCAGGAAGGAATCGATTCCGGCGTCCCGGTAGTGGCGGATCAGGTGCGGGAACGTCGCGACGTCGGCGCCACCGATGACGGTCGCGAAGTGGATGCGGGAAGCGGGACGGACCGGCCGTCCGGCACTACCCACGGTAGGCGGCTTCCAGGGTGGCATGAGGCGCCCGGCCGGAGAGAAGGGGGAGGTCCTCGTCGCCCGCCCGCCACCAGGACTGCCCCTCGGACGTGGCGTAATAGCTCACGGTCCGCCGCATTCCCTCGTCGAGCGGCACCAGTTCGGCCGGGCTGATGCCCACGAGATCCAGCGTGCTCACGTCCGCGGTGACCCTGTCGCCGGGAATCTCTCCCGGCCTCATGGGAAGGTGCGCGATGTCCACGAGCGAGCCGGTGTACTCGGAGGCCAGAGTGTTCACGAGTTCGGCGACGGAAAGCACCGTGTGGTGTTCCGCCGGGCCGATCTCCACGGGGCGGTCGAAGACCTTCCCCTTGTCCGCCATCTCCAGCGACTTCACCAGCGTCCGGGCGACATCGGCCACATACACCATGTCACTCACCTGCCGGCCGTCGCCGTAGACCTCGATCGGCATGCCCGACAGGGCGCGGCAGGCGAAGGCCGGAGTGATCTTACGGACTCTCGCCGGACCGAACGGAGCGGCGGCGACCTGACGCGGGCCGTAGGCATTCACCGCGCGCACCATGTTGATACGCGTTCCCCGCTCGGCGTTGTACATCTGGACGAACCGCTCGACCGATGTCTTGGTGATCGAGTACGTGTTGTTCATCCAGTGGTTTCCCACACAGATGTAGACCCCGGGTACGTCGTACTCGGCCGCCGCCTCCAGAACGTTGAGGCTGCCCATGACGTTACTGGTGACGGCCGGACGGGGATTCTGGATGGTCTCCTGGGTTCCCAGCACCGCGGCCAGGTGAATCCACCCATCCACATGGGCCATGGCCTGTGTCACCGCGGAATCGTCCCGGGTGTCGCCCAGGAAGACCTCTGTACCCTCCGGATAACTCCCTGCCCGATCCTTGCGGCAATCGAAGACGACAGGCGTGTATCCGGCGGCGAGTGCTTCCTCGACAACGTACCGCCCGATGAATCCGGACCCTCCGGTTATCAGAACCTTGTGCATCATTTTCTCCTCTGTCAGGGAAGGTTGGCCGAGGATTGAACAACACCCCGCGTCACCAAGGATCGGTGAACTCCATAGGCCGCGCCACGAAATGAGCTGGCAGGGTTTCTCCGTGCACATTCCTGCCAGGAGCCCGCGGCGCGGGATCCCGGCCGCCGACCCAATGAGGCGCCCCGGGAGCCCCGACGCCCTGCGCCACAACCCCCCGGCAGCTGGCCACACTTAGCGCTTTCGAAGCGCTTCGAAAGCATGGACTGGCTCGAAACCATCGCCTATAGTCCCCTTGCCACGACACTTCGACCGGGACGTCGAAGCGCTTCACCGCCCGGCTCCACTCCCCTTCAGCCGCAATTGGGACGTGAACATGCCTTCCATCCCCGCCCACCGTGCCGCGCAGTCGGCAGCGCACTCGTCGCTGGAGGCTCTGGGTCTCGATACGGCGGAGGACCTCGTCTACCGCGCTCTGCTCGAAAACCCGGAGCTGAACGTGGCCGGGCTGGCGGCGCATCTCGACCTGGACGAGGACGTGGTGGGGCAGGCGCTGGACGACCTCGGGGACAAGGCGTTGCTCGGCCGCCGGCACGAGCCCTCCGAACGATGGGCCCCCGCCAACCCGGAGATGCGGCTGGGAGCGGTACTGGCCGCGGAGGAGGCCGAGATAGCCCGCAGGTGGCAGGCGGCCCAGCGGGCCAGGAAGTACATAGCGGATCTCTCGGCAACGTACCGGGAGGCCGGCTACGGCGACACCCCCCCTGACGTCGAGCGCGTCGTCGGCCTGGAGGAGGTGCGCAGACGGCTGGCCACCTTCGCGCTGAACACCCGCCACGACGTGGCCGCGTTCGTCCCGGGTGGACCACAGCCCGCGGACGTCCTGCACAACAGTCACCTGCTGGACCACGAGAACCTGGAACGCGGTGTGCGCATGCGTACCGTATACGTGGAGAGCATTCGCAACAGCCAGGAGACGATGAAGTACGTCCGCCGGCTCATCGGCGCCGGCGCGGAAGCGCGGACCACGGCCATGCTGCCGCTTCGCATGATCATTGCCGACGGGTCCCTGGCGGTCATCCCCTTCGACCTGAGCGAACCACGCCAGGGGGCACTCCTGGTCAGCAATCCGGGAATGGTCGGAGTGTGCCTCACCCTGTTCGAACAGGTCTGGCAGTCGTCGACCCCCCTCACGGACACCCTCGCTCCCCGTGACACCAACGGCGACGAACCCAGCGCGCAGGAGCGGGAGTTGCTGCGGCTCCTGGGCCTCGGCCACGCCGATGAGTTCGTCGCACGGCAACTGGGTGTCTCCCTGCGCACGGTGCGCCGGATGATGGCGGTCCTCATGCGCAGGATGGGGGCGAAGTCCCGGTTCCAGGCCGGGGTCAACTCCACCAGCCTGGACTGGATCGGCTCCTCCCGTACGGAGTGAACGCCCGCCGGGCTACGCCACGGTGGTGAAGCCGAAGCCGCACCGGGTCACCACCCAGTCCGGCAACACACCTGTGCGGGCGGTCAGTTCAACGGTCCGGGCCCGGCAGTGCGCGACCGCCTCCGCCGGCGAGGGGGCGCTGACGTAGGCGATCAGGTGGATCCCCGCAGCGCTCGCGCGGCAGCGCACCCGGACGATCTCGCCGCGCTCCCCGTCATCACCGGGTGCGGTCAGAGCTAAGCGGATCCGTCCCTCGTCGGCGGAGGCGGAGGCCCCGGCGCGAGCCAGGTGAACCCGAACGGGATACATCGCGGAACTACCTCCTGCTAGGCACTGAGCGCCGTCGCCCGGGAGCCCCGGGTGTCGAGTCCGAACGTCAGCTCCCGTGCCCCTGCGGCAGCCATCGCCCCGCGCAGTTCGCCGGCCCGGCCCGGCCGGCAGCTGAGCAGGAGAAAGCCGCCTCCGCCGGCGCCGAGCAGTTTTCCGCCGTCGGCCCCCGCGTCGCGGGCGCACCGGTACAGTCCGTCGATTCTGTCGCACGAGATGCCCGCGCTCAACCGAGCCTTGTTCAACCAGTGTTCGTGCAGCATCGGTCCGATGTCCCGTACGGCCCCGGACCGCACCGCCTCCAGCATGCCGTCGGCCAGCGCGTGGATGGCGCGCAGTGATCCGAGGGTGCGCGGGTTCCGGCCGGTTGTCCGACGCGCCTGGGCGGCGAGGACGCTGCCGGCATCCCGCGAGATGCCCGTGTAGAAGAGGAGCAGATCGTTGCGCAGGTAGTCCGAGAGCGCGGGAGAGACCGGCAGCTCCTCCTGCTCGACGGTCTGGTCACGGCCGACGCGCAGCACGCGCATCCCTCCGTACGAGGCCATGTAGTGGTCGTGCTTGCCCACGGGCCGGTCCAGATCGTCCATCTCGATGTGGGCGGCCTCCTCGGCCAGCTCTCTGCGGCCCGGTTCGCCGTCATATCGCAGCGCGTGCAGCAACGCCACGGTGAACGCGCCCGACCCGCCCAGCCCCGTCCCGCTGGGGGCGTCGGCGAAGGACGCCAGCTGGACCGCGCCGCTGACACCGGCCCGTTTCAGAGCCGCCCTCGCATACCGGTTGCTCAGTGCGTCCGTGTCCGCGACGTGCTCGGTCTCCTCCCAGCACGCCCGGAGAGTCCCGTCGAAGCTACGGGGGTACAGGGTGACGCCCACATAGCGGTCGATGGCGACGCTGATCACCAGCCCGCCATGCGTCCTCGCGTAGCTCGGCAGGTCGGTTCCCCCACCGGCCAGTGACACGCGGAGCGGCGCCCGGGCAAGGACCACCTGGCGACGCCGCGCTCCGGCGCCCCCGGTCTCAACGTCCCTCACCGACCTGTACACGATCACTCTCCTCGGACTCTCTCGTCGTGTCTGCCGTACCGGCCTTTCCGACCAGCGCACCGACCAGCACGGTGTTCGCCGGGACCACCGCACCGGGCAGCACCACCGTGTCCTCCAGCCAGGCGTGGGCCCCGATCCGTGCCCGGGCACCGACGACCACCGGTCCGTGCAGTCCCACGCCCTCCCCGATGTGGGCCCCTTCCCCGATGTGGACACCTTCACCGACGGCATCGAGGTTCGCCCGCCGCAGGGCGTCGGCCGTACCCACGTCGCGCCAGGACCCCGTCAGCGGGAACGTCGCCACGGGTTGGCCGCGAGCCAGCAGGTCGGGCACGAGATCGGCCGCGTAGTCGTACACGACGTCCTCCGGGAACCGGTCGATCAGGCCGGGAGCCAGACAGTAGATACCGGCGCTGACCCAGTGCCACTCATCGTCCGGGACCGGCGGCTTCTCGCGGGCCCCCCGGATCAGACCCCGACCGTCGATATCGAGCACACCGAAGTTCCGTGCCCGCTGCTGACGGGTGACCGCGACGGTCAGACCGGCGCCGCCGCTTCGGTGCCGCGTGAGCAGGCCGGTGAATCCGTCGGCCGCCAGGACGTCGCCGGAGGACACCAGCACGGCGTCGTACCCCGCGAGTTCCCGGGCGAAGGCCCGCAGCGCTCCGGCGGGGCCGGAGAGCCTGTGCTCCACCCGTGTGCGGACCGGTACCGGACAGCCCTCGCGTGCCAGCGCGTGACGTACCTGGTCGGCATGATGGTGCAGGTTGACGAAGATCTCGCCGACGCCCGCGGCGACCATGTGATCGAGCGCGTAGGAGATGAGCGGCCGGTCGAGGACGGGCATCAACGGCTTGGCCAGCGCATCGGTCATCGGCCTCAGTCTTGAGCCGGCCCCCGCGCCGAGCACCACCCCGGCCGTCCTCACGCGCTGCCCGCCCGCGGCCCGGCCATGGCCGTGACCGCGCACTCCACGGCCGCCGCGAGATCGTCCACCACACGCACCGCGCCCAGGCGCGGGTCGGAGCCGAGCCGTTCCTCGTGGGCCGCGCCGCGTCCGGACCGGACCAGCAGGGGATGAGCCCCCGCCCCGACCGCCGCGCCCATGTCCTCCACGCTGTCCCCGACGAAGGCACAACGGTCCGGGGGGACGTCGAAGCGCCGCTGGGCGAGCAGGGCCATGCCGGGTTCGGGCTTGCGACAGCCACACGCGTCCGCTGCGGTGTGCGGGCACAGGTAGCTCGCCGCCACCGGAACGCCCCGGTCCTCCAGCGTCCTCACCACGCCGTCGTGGATCCGCACGCATTCCGCCTCCGTGAGCCACCCTCGGCCCACCGGTGACTGGTTCGAGACGATCACGAGAGCGAGCCCGCCCAGGGTCGCCGTCCGCAGTGCGTCCACCGCGCCCGGCAGGAACCTGACATCCGCGTCGGACAGGACGTAGGAGTCCCGGTTCTCGATGATGGTGCCGTCCCGGTCGCACAGCAGAAGCCCACGCGGCTCGCCGGCCGCGGGGCGCGGGCCGGGCCGGCAGACCGGTCGCGCGGTCATCAGGACATCCTGCCGTCGTGGTAGCGAAGCGGAGCACCGCCGGCGAGGGCGCGGACCACGATGTGGTTGACCGCCACGTGCAGGTCCTCGGTCAGACCGTAGTCACCGCCGCCGAAGACCACCGCGGAGTCGCAGTACGCCCCGAGGGCGCCGCGGTTGCCCAGCAGCCCCGCCACCTTCATCCCGTCCGACCGGGCCAGCTGCGCGGCCCTGACCAGATTCGGCGAGTTGCCGCTGACGCTGAGCAGGACGAGGAGATCACCGGGTGCCCCACGCATCCGCAGCTGCCGGGAGAAGGTCTCCTCGTACGCGATGTCATTGGCCAGCGCGGTCATGAGGGAGACGCTGTCCGCCAGATTGACGATGTCGCCGCTCCGGATTCCGGCACGCTCACAGGCGTTGAGCCAGTCGCAGGCGATGTGCCCCGCGGCGCTCGCGCTTCCTCCGTTTCCCGCCACGAAGACCGTTCTCCGTGCCCGCATGGTGTTCGTCACGAGCGCGGTGAAGGAAGCGATGTCCCCGGTGTCGACAAGAGTGGCCTGCTCGGAGAGTTCCCGCAGATACCCGGCGGCGATCCGCGCGTAGTCGTCGCACGCGGCGGGCTCCGCCACAGGGGCGTTGAGCGGAGCGAGCGTCATCGTGATGCCTCTTCCATGATGAGTGCCCTGCTCGGACGGTAGGCGACGGCGGCCCGGGGGACGGTGTCGAAGACGGCCCTCACCACGGCCTCGCCCATCCCGGCGGAGAGGATGTTGTCGCGCTGCCGCGCGTAGTCGGTGGAGCCTGCGGCGACGACACCGTTCCGGCTGCGCCACAGCCCCGATTCGTCCAGGGTCAGGCTCTCGCCCGCCATGGAGTCCACTTCGATGTGGTCGGTCAGGGCGATCAGGCGGTCGGCGCCGAGGTACTCCACGGTGCGTCGGCACACCTCCAGATCCACATGCAGCCCGTCGAAGTTGAGACAGGGAGTGACGAGCCCCTCCCGGGTGGCCCGCAGCAGAGTCGCCGGTACGGGACCCAGCACATCGTCCAGGTCCTCCTTCGTCCAGTCGCGCCCGAGGAACTCCGCGAGCTGTGCCGGGCGCTGTTCGCGCTCCGCCGCGGTCCGCCAGGCGTGGGTGAACCGGCGGGGCATGTCGTTGAAGAGATGGTCGGTCAGGACGAGATAGGGCGAGGACTGATAGACGGAGTGGAGGTGATCGATGACCTCGCGGGTCCGCCGGGCGCTCGTGTACGGGTCACTGTGCATGAAGTGACCCAGTGCTATGCGGCAGTTGTGGTCGTAGAACAGTTCAAGCAGGTCGGCGAAGCCGAGACCGGGACCCACCGGGTCGTCCAGTTCCATGGTGTCCGGAGCGATCACCAGGTAGCGCAGGCCCAGGTCGCCGAGGTGTGCCAGCGTGCGCCACTCGTCCTCGTCGGGTGCCCACTTGCCGGCCTGCGGCACACCTCCCTCCGGTCCCAGCAGCGGGCCTTCGACCGCGAATCCGGCGAGGCGGGGCAGGTGGCCGCCGGCACGCAGCGCGTCGTAGTGCATGAGCAGGTCGACGAGACCGGGCAGGGCCTCACGGCGCAGGAAGACCGTGGGCAGGATCTCCTGCTGCCGCTCGGCGGCGAGTTCGTTCAGGGGGATCAGGTCGTCAGGACCGAGGGAGGAGAAGTCGAAGCCTCCCATGCCGTGGACGTGGTAGAGGAACGGATCCACTAGAACTCCTTCAGTAGGTCTGTCAGCCGGAACAGGCGACGGACTCCGGGTACTTCCGTGTACACGCCGAAACGGTCGTAGAGAAAGGCGGTGGGGATTCCAGCGGCACGGGCGCCGAGAACATCGTTCACCAGTCCGTCACCGATGAACCAGCAGCTTTCCGGGCGCACGTCCAGAGCGGAGAAGGCGGCGCGGAAGAGGCCCGGCGCAGGTTTCTCCGTACCCGCCGACGCCGAATCCAGTGTCACGTCGAAGAGGTGTCCGATCCCGAAGTGACGCAATTCCTCGTCCAGCATTCCGACCCCGTTGGAGACCGCCGCGACGCGAACCCCGCGCTGCCGGAGCCCGGTGAGCACGGCGACGGCTTCGGAGTCGAGCTCGCTGTAGAGGTCCGGGCGGCTCAGCAGGCGCCGCCAGATACGCAGGGACGGTTCCTGGCTCAGTCCGAGGAATGCCCCCCAGGCCGCCCCGACCTTCTCGTCGCCGCTCAGTCCGTGTGGCAGCGGAAGAAGCCGGGCCTCGGCCGCCAGCAGCAGGGCGGCGACGCAGTCCTGTCCGGTCGCGATGTGGCCCGGCGCTTCGACATGGATCTCATCGAGCATCACCTGTCCGGTGGGATGGATGAGGGTCATGCCGATATCCAGGAGTACGGCCTCCGGGGGCGGAGCCGCGGACATGGATTCCGGACCGGCCGGTCGATACGGTTCCACGGGCGCCGAAATCGACCAGGGAAAGGCCCACTGTGCTGTTTCTGCCATCGGAATTCCTCAGTGCCAGCCGCGGTGGAATTGCAGGGCATACATCAGGGCTACGGAACTGAGCGCTCCGGGAATCCTTCCCTGCTTGATGAGCGGGAGAATGTCCTGTGCCGGAATCCAGTGCAGCGAGGTCGCCTCGTAGGCGTCGACGGGCGGACCGGCGTAACTGCCGGCTCTGGCGATGACGTAGTGGAACCGCTGGTCGGTGGCTCCGTCGGAGGCGTTGCAGCTGTGGAGGGGCGTGGCGTCGGTGATGTGCCAGCCGGTCTCCTCCAGCACCTCTCTGGCGGCCGCGTCCTCGATGCTCTCCCCGACGTCGATGCCGCCGGCGGGGATCTCGAAGCCTTCGGTGTCCGTGATGAACCGGTGCCGGTGGAGCAGAAGGACACCCCGGACCGGATCGTGGACCACGACTCCGACCGCCGACGGCAGTCGCACCACGTGGTGGTCGTAGGGTTCCCGCCCGGGTGGCTCCACGGTGACCAGGTCCAGCCCCGCCCAGCGGCTGCTGTACAGCGTGCGGTGCCCTTGTACGGTCCATCGGTCGGCGGCCGGCGCAGCCGTCCGGGGCGGCGGTGTCCCGGCAGGGGTGGCCTCCTGCTCCGACCAGGACCAGAGCCCGCTCATACGGCCACCATCCCGGAGCGGTCCTCCCACATGGCGCGGGCGGTGTCCCGTACCGATGCGGCGGAGTCCCGGGCGGGCCGCCAGCCTTGCCGGAGCAGTGCTTCGGGGCGCACGCGCAGGGTCGGCACGTCTCCGCGCCAGCCGGTCGTCCCGCCGGCGGTGGTGACGACGGGCGTGCCGGCGGGAAACTCCTCGGCCACGATCGCGGCCACCTCGGCGGCGCTGATGGCGTCGGTGTTGCACACGTTGAGCACGGAGAAGGCCGCCCGGAGCCCTGCCGCGTGGATCAGTGCCGCCACGCAGTCCGCGACATGCAGGTAACTGCGGGTCTGCCGGCCGTCGCCGAGCAACCGGATACGTTCCGGATCGGCGGCCAGTCCCTGGACGATGTCGTGCACGATGCCACGCCGCATACCCGGGCCCACGATGTTCGACAGCCGGCAGGCGGCCGCGTGGAGCCCGCGTTCGTGGGCGTAGGCGCTCAGGAAGGCCTCGGCCGCGGTCTTGCCGGCGGCGAAGCGGGTGACCGGCAGCACGCGTCCGGTCGCCTCGGTGATGTCGCGCTGCGCCGGATCCGCCGCGTACACCAGTTGACTGGAGGCCAGCACGACGGTCGTCGCTCCGCCTTCCGGCAGCGCCTCCAGCAGTGCGACGGTGCCGGCGACCGTGTCGTGGAGGTCGCTGAGCCGCCCGGCCCGGTCGGAGCGGTTCTCCGTATTGGCGGAGAGGTGGAAGACCGTGCCGTGGCCCCGCACCACGTCGCTCAGGGCACTGCCGGTCTCGATCTCCAGCTGGTGGTAGGTGAAGTCCGCACCGGGCGTGAGCCGGTGGAGCCTGTCGGCCTGATTCCAGGACAGCCGGTCGACGGCGGTGACGGGCACTCCCCGGCCCCGCAGTTCCGACACGAGTGCGGAGCCGATGAACCCGGCGGCTCCGGTCACGAGAGCGGACCCGTGGACGCTCTTCATACGAGGGCCTCCTGGTTCTCGAACACCCGGATTCCTTCCGGGGTGCCGATGTCGTAGAAACGGGCGTCGACCGTCCTGGACGCCAACTCGCCGCGCTGGAGCAGGAGTCCGAACAGCTCAGTGAGATCGCACGGTGTCCCGTGCTGCGCGACGAGGCCCAGCGCCTCCTTGCGCAGCACGGCGACACCGGTGTCGGTGAGCCCGCCGTGGACGCCTTGCTTGTCGTAGGCCGTCACCCGGCCGTCGCGTACCGCGACGTTGGGGGTGGGTCCCGAGGCGGACGCGGTCACCAGCATCGTCGCGGACGCGTCGCCCGGAAGCAGCGCGGTGAGCCCGCACCAGTCGAGGTCGACATAGGTGTCCCCCATGGCGACGACGAACACCTCGTCCAGGTGTTCCGCGGCGTCCAGCAGCGCGCCCGCGGTACCGGCCGCGGACCCCTCACGGGACGTGGTGACACGCGGTTCCGTCTCCGTACGCGACCGCAGGTGCTCCTCGACCCGGTCGCCCAGATGCCCGAGGCAGAGGTGCAGGTGCTCGACGCCCCTGCCCGCCATGGAGCCGAGCAGTACGTCGAGGAAGGGGCGGCCGGACACCGGCTGCAATACCTTGGGGACCTTCTCCGCGAGCTTTCCCAGCCGGGTGGCCCGGCCGCCGGCGAGGAGCGCCACACGCGCCGCCGTCACCGGGTCACGGTCCTGGCCGCCACGCTCTCCAGCAGTTCGGTGACATCGTCGCGCAGCAGCATGCGCACACACCAGTGGAAGTGCCCGTCCTGGCCCTCCGGGTCATAGGCGTTGCTGGTGATGAGGGCGTACGCGGCGCGGTAGAGGAGCAGGATCTCCCGCGGGTATCCGAAGCGTTCGACGATCGCGTCGTCGACGACCGCCTCCGCCTGGTGGGCCTGCGGGCCGTACATGTCGGCGATGCCCGCCGTGACGGCCGCGTCGAAGGCGGGGTCGCCCGGGGCGGACAGGAAGCCGAAGTCCAGTACGGCGGTGGGGCGCAGCTGGTCGTCGACCAGAATGTTCCCGGTGGTCAGGTCTCCGTGCAGGATGCCCTCCCGGCCGTGCCCCCAGGCGCGGACGAGCCGCAGGACGTGATCGGCCCTTCGGCGGAGGTCCGGAACGTCGGCGCCGAGACGGCCGCCGAACCGGTGCAGACGCCGGTCGACCAGGGCGGAAAGCGATCCGGCCCAGTCGAGTCCGGCCCCCCGGAAGGGTGCGGCCTCGTCCAGGACCGGCAGTCGCGCGAGGCTCTCGGTGGCCTTGACCTCGGCCAGTTCCGCGAGTACGTCGACGAGCGGTGTGACGGCGTCCGGCCCCGGCACGCCGTCGGAGGCCGGGAGAGCCTCGCCGAGGGGGGTTCCGTGCAGTTCCTCCTCGACGGTGCAGCTTCCACGCACCGTGGTGTGGACCCGCAGGATCCGGGGAGTGCGGAAACTGAGGCCCTGGTCGGCGAGTCCGTCGTAGAACTCCTTCAGACGGACGAGCTCCGGCTCGGTCCGGCTCCCCCACACCTTCGCGACGAGACCGTCGCCCAGCCGGTAGACAGCGCCCTCCATGCCGGCGGCCAGTGGTTCGGCGTCGGGGTGGCCCAGCCGGCGGAATTCGGCGATCCAGTTCTCGTCATGGTGTTGCATGATCGTGCTCCAAGGGGTCGATGGTGTGCAGCAGGCCCGGTTCGTCGATGTCGCGCAGGCCCCGGCACACGGACACGTACAGGTCACGTACGGCGGCGGTCACCGGGCCCGTCGGGGCACCCAGGTCCATGCCGTCGATACTCCCGATCGGACGGACCTCGTCGAGCGTTCCACACAGGAAGGCCTCGTCCGCGGTGTACAGCTCCGTACGGGGGATGGAGCGTTCGACGACCGGCAGTCCGAGCCGGGAGCCGAGCAGTCCGATGACGATCCGGCGGGTGATGCTGTCGAGCACCCCGTCCGCCAGTGGAGGCGTGAACACCTTCCCGTCGCGTACGAGGAAGACAGCCGCACCGCCCGTTTCGGCCACCGTGTCACGGGAGTTGAGCAGGATCGCCTCGTCGGCACCCTGCGCCGCCGCTTCGATGCGGGGCAACCGGAAGGCCTGATAGGCGGCACCCACCTTGATCAGCGGTGAGATGGCGGTGTCCGGCGTGCGCCTCCAGCTGCTGACCACACAGGCCATCGGGCGGAGCGGCGTCGGGTCGGCGCGGTAGCCGGCGATGTAGCTCCCGAGCCGGACGTCCTGCGGGCGCCAGCCATATCGCCCCTCGTCGATGTAGACAGTGGGGCGGAGATAGAGGTCGTGGCCGGGACCCAGGGCCCGGACCAGCTCGTCCACCCCGCGGCGGAGCTGGCCGATGTGCTCGGCGGTCTCGGCGGCGGGCAGCCGGATGAGGCGTGCGGACTGGGCGAGGCGGTCCAGGTGCGCGTCCAGGTGGATGACGGCGTGCCTCTGTTCGGGCTGCCAGTACGCGCGCAGCCCTTCGAAGACGTTGGTGCCCCGGGTGGCCACTTCCGAGGTGACATGGACGGTCGCCTCGGCCCATGGCACGAGGTCTCCGTTCCACCACATGAGGGCCGGAGTCTGCTCATACACGCTGTGTCTCCAAAGGGCCGGCTGTCCGGGTCAGTGCCTTCAGCGCTGCCGCCGTGTCCTCGACCATGCGTCGGCGGGAGAAGGACTCTTCGATGTGCGTACGTGCTCTGCGGCCGAGACCCGCGCGCAGTTCCGGGTCTGCGGCCAGGCGGACCAGTGCCTCGGCGAGCGGAGCGACCGTACGAGGTGGCACCACCTCGGCCACACCGGGAGCGGTGAGCACTTCCCTGATCCCCGGAATGTCGGTGGTGACCGTCGCACAGCCGCTGCTCATCGCCTCCAGTACGGCGAGTCCCAGTCCTTCCGCGTGGCTCGGCTGAGCGACGATGTCGGCCGCGGCCAGCAGGCCCGGCATCGCGTCGAAGGTCACCGTCCGGTCGATCCGGGCCGCGCCGCGCAGACCGAGCCGGTCCAGCTCCGACTCGAGTGCGTGCGCGTACGCGTGCGATGCCGAGTTGACGCTGCCCACGATGATCAGCCGCGTGCCGGGGTTCTGTTCATGGAGCCGGGCGAAGGCCCGCACCGTCTCCAGATGGCCCTTGCGGGCCTTGAGCCGCCCTGCCGAGACCACCAGTACGGCGTCATCGGGGACTTCGTAGTGGCGGCGGACGGCGCGGCTGTCGAGTCCCGGACGGAAGAGATCGGTGTCCACCCCGTGATGGACGAGCCGGGTCCGGTCACCGGCCCCCCAGCGCCTGGCCCGCTCGGCGTAGAACTCCGAGCCGGCCAGCACCAGGTCGGGGGCGAGCACGTCGTACACCAGTCGCAGGCGGCCTCGGCCGAGCGGTTCGCCCTCGGGATCCTGCTCGTGGAAGGCAGCCGCCCAGGGAATGCCGGAGGCGAGGGCGACCGTCCGGCCCAGGACCGCGGTGTCGAGGCTGTTGGTGAGTACGACGTCCGGACGCGATTCCTCGACGCACGCCTGGAGTTCCGGGTGCAGACCGTGTGCCATCTGCTCCCAGAGGATCTTGCTGCCGTCCGTCGCCAGCAGTTCCCTGAACCGGTGCAGGCGCCGGACGGTGACGCCGGCCGGGTCGCCCGGGAAAGTGTCCTCGGGACCGGCACCCCGTGGCAGTTCGGTGACGACCGACGTGGGGTGGCCGGCGTCAGCCAGGCCGCGGGCGATCTCGTACGCGTAGGTCTCGGCACCGCCGACGACCGGATGGAAGCTGGACGTAAGAATCAGTGTGCGCACGCGAGTGCCTCTCCCACGTTCGTGATCCGACAGTCGTGAGGGCCGATCAGCCCCAGCCCCAGGTGTCGGAGTCATCGGCAAGCACGTGGGTCGAAGGCGTCCCGGCGGCCTCGGTGTCACCGTTCGCGAAGCAGGAGATCCCTACGACGGCGAGGGCCGCGGCGAGCAGCAGGCGGGCGGAGAGCCGGGTGGCTCGGGACATGACGCACCTCCAGGAGAAAAGGAAAGGGAATTGGTTCGCGGCTTTTGAATTCGACTCTCGGCCGACCCTGCCGCTGGAATCAACATTACTGGGCCGGATTCCGTGGTCCAATGAAATTCCGCACCACAATTGGCACGTACGGTCCAGGGTCACTTCGTGCCATGGAGCGGGGTGTCCGCTATTTGACCGCCACGACCACACATCGGTCGCTGTCCGGGCCCAACGGCTCACCGAACTCGTCGAATCCGTCCACCGCGCTGAACCCGGCCGCCAGGCACAGGGCACGCAACTCGGGGAATCCGTACCTGCGCAGAACCGCGACCCGCTCGATGCGCCGGCCATCGACGAGCAGCGTCTGCCGGCTGCTCTGGATGCCGGTCCGGGCGTCGTAACCATGGTGCTCGATCAGGAAGTCGTCGCCGGACGTGCGCACCGTGAGAGGGTCGAAGCGCCGGTTCATCCTGTCCCAGTGGCGGGTCTCGATGAGCAGCCGCCCGCCGGGAGCAAGACAGTTCAGCGCCTCGCCCAGGACCCGTCGGTTGTCCTCGTCGCCGAAGTACCCGAAGCTCGTGAACCAGAGCAGCGCACAGTCGAAGCCGGTGAATCCTTCGAGGTCGCGCATGTCCGCTCGCAGGAACGTGGGCGCCGTCCCTGCGTCCCGGGCCCGCACACGGGCCTCGGACAGCAGCTGCTCGCTGATGTCCACTCCCGTGACGTCGAGGCCGGCCGCGGCGAGGCTGTTGCTCATACGGCCGTAGCCACACGCCACGTCCAGGACCCGATGGCCCGGCCGGAGCCCGCCGAGCCGCCGCACGAGCAGCTGCTCCCGCTCCAGCCGGCCGGCGCCGAGTTCCGCCTGCCAGAACGTGAGGTAGTGCCGGTCGAAGAGCTCCGTGAGGGGTGTCGGCCCGGTCCCGTCACCGGTCACGGCCGGACCGGTCTGCTGCTCCACCTCAGAAACCTCCGTTCTTCCAGGGGCCCCGGATGGCGAGGGTGAGCCCCGCCCCCGTCTGGATGTTGACGAAGAGCGTCCGGCCGTCCGGACTGAACGTCGAACCGGCGAACTCGGCCCCCGGCGCGTCGGGTATGGGCTCCATCAGGGCGAAGTCGAACAGCGATCCGCCCCGGGTCAGGCCGCGCAGGTAGTTGTCCCCACCGCCGTCCTCACAGATCACCAGCGTCCCGCGCGGGCTCGTCGTGACGTTGTCCGGGAGATCCAGCGTCATCGAGTCCGGGGACTCGTACATGAGCCGCAGCAGCTCCTCCCGGGTGTCGTAGGCCCAGACCTGGCCCCGGCCGTCACCGAAACCCCAGGGCGGGGTGTCACCCGGCGGACAGGCCCCGCCCTGGGTCGACGTGAAGAAGACCGTGCCGTCGTGCTGAACGCAGCCTTCGAGGCGGGAGAAGAGCGCCGCCCCCTTCGCCCGGCCCTGGGCGCCCACGGCACAGACCGCCTCGTCATAGGCCGTGCCGGCGAACGACGGGTCGGGATCGTCGATGTCGACCCACTTCACCCGGTAGACCGCACCGGGCTTCTGGCCCAGCGACAGGTCCGCTCCGTCCGCTCCGCGCACGGCCAGCATCTGGAGCCGGCCGCCGTCCAGGAGCCGCCCGCAGGCGTTCGGATCCTCCGGCGGCAGGTAGCGGTAGAAGCCCGAGGCGAAGTCGTAGTTGTCCTCGGTGAGATAGATCGCGCCGGTGTACGGGTCGTAGGCCGCCGACTCGTGACAGAAGCGGCCCGCCGCACGGACCGGCTCGGCGGTGGCCGCCCGGTCGAGGGGGACTTCGAAGAGGTAGCCGTGCTTCCGGGTCAGCAGGGAGTTGTCCTGGCCGCTGTGGTCGTTGCCGACGTCGGGGCCGTTGACGGTCTCCTCGCAACTCAGCCAGGACCCCCACGGCATCACGCCGCCGGAACAGTTCAGCAACGTGCCGGCGAGGCTGGGCCCGCTGCGGAGGACCCGGCCGTCGGGGGTGACCACGAGGGTGCTGGTACCGCCCTGGCCGGCCGGGTCGTACACCGGGGTCGTCGCGGTCCCGAAGGCCGTTCCCGCACCGCCGATCTCGTGGTTGCGGACCAGCACGGTGGTGTCCCGGGGGCCGCGGAAGGCGCCCATGCCGTCGTGGTGGCCAGGGGTGATGGAGCCTTCGGTGTAGGTCTCGCCCGCCGGGTTGAACGACCGGTAGCTGAAACCCTCGGGAAGATGAAGACGGACCTTTCCGTCCCGCAGGTCCCCGACCGGGGACAGCGGTCCGTAGCCGGCCGAGGGCCGGGGCCCGCCCGCCTCGGCCGCCGCGGCGACGCCCTCGAAGGGGCCCTTGAGCACCACATGCGCGGCGGCCGCCGCCGCGATCACCCCGCCGGTGACGAACTGACGTCGGTCCATGGTCATGCCTCCTGTGTTGTACGCGTGTAGAGCCCGGGTGCACCGATGTGTGTGGGCCGGCCGGCCGTGGATCCCAGCAGCCACTCGTTGGGCCGGCGCCCGTCGACCTCCATCACCGGTCGCGGGTGGTCCAGGTGGAGCAGAACCTGCGATCGGTGATCGATCTCGGTGTGCGCCGCGAGGCGCTCGTAGAACTCGTTGTCCTCGTCGCCCCAGCCCTCGTACCGCTCGTCGAATCCGTGGATCTCGTGGAACAGCCCGCTGCGCACGAACACACAGCCACCGCGATTGGTCACCAGCCGGTATCCGTGCAGTACGTCCGGATCCACCGACCCGCCCGGCCGTGACAGCCGTTGCCGCAACGCCGTGGCCGTGGACTCCTCGTCGAGGTAGTACAGGCTCACGTGCGGGAGGAGCGCGCGCGTTCCCCGCGCCTCCAGCATGGCGACCGACCGGGCGAGGAAGCCCGGGTCGAGCAGGATGTCGGCGTCCAGGAAACACAGGAACCGCTCCCGGCCACCCGTGGCGACCGCACCGACGTTGTGTGCCCAGCTCCGGTTGTAGGGACCGTCGTTCGCGGCATGCACATAGCGGTCGGCCAGGGTGCTCATCAGCTCGGCGTGGCGGGGCGTGGCATCCTGCTCCACCACCACGATGCGGTAGCGGTCGCGGTCCAGCGTCTGGTCGTGCAGGGCCAGGCACGCCGCGACCGCGTTGCGGTAGCGGTCGGCCGAGGACGTGTCCCGGAAGTCCAGGACGACCGTGAGTTCCCAGGTCCCCTCGGTTCCGAGCAGAGGGAACCGGCCGTCCGCCGCCCACCGGGTCACATCCGGGCACCGCTCGGCGGCCCCGGCCCGGTGCCGGACACCGGTGTCCAGGACGATCCGGCTCCGTGACCGGAACTCCTCGAGCGCCGAGGCCAGTTTGTCCGGAATCCCGCCGGCCGCCGCCAGGCCGTCCTCGATCAGCTGCCGGACGGAGTGCTGCGCCGCCCGGTCGAGCGGAGCGCGTCCGAGCCGGCCCATGGCCCGGGCCCGCTCGGGCGAGGGCGCCATTTCGTCGAGCCGGGTGAGTACCCGGCGGCAGAGCCGCTCGGTCCGCCGCCACATGGGGGCGCTCACCCGGGCGTTCGGGTCCTGGAGCGTGACCAGCGCCCGTACCGCGGTTTCGGCCGCTTCGGCGGCGCGTTCCCCAGCGGCTCCGGCGGGACGGATTCTCGCTTCCGTCATTTCCTGCCTTCCCATTCCAGAAGAGTCAACAATTTCCGACGCATGTGACCGTGAATAGACTTCCAATCAGAACCAACGCCTGCACGAGACCTCGCGGCCGAATCCCACGGAATATGATTCAGCACCCGCCACGTATCCGCTACGCCCACGCCTGGCAGCGTGGATCCGCGCACTTTCCTGCCAATCGCGTGTTCCTTGACAGCGGATGTACGGGCCTGCATGCTCGGTTCACCGCGCGGTCCCCGAACGCCCATCTCCGGCGGGGAACCGTATGTCCTGCCTGACGGCCGAATCCCCCTTCTTCCAGCCGTCGGAGGGACTCCATGCTGTCCACCTCCCCGCCCCCCGGGCGGGTTTCAGCCCGCCCCGGCCGGCGGACGCGGTCCCCGGCTCCGGGCGCCGTGATGCTCGGCCCCGCGTTCGTCGCCGCGAGCGCCTACGTGGACCCGGGCAACTTCGCCACCAACATGGCCGCGGGATCCACCTACGGATACCGGCTGCTCTGGGTCATCGTCGCCGCCAACGCCATGGCCATGCTGGTCCAGGCAGCCGCGGCGAAACTGGGCCTGGCCACCGGCCGCGACCTGTCCCAGCTCTGCCGCGAACACCTGCCGCGTCCGGTCCGGCTGATGCTGTGGCTTCAGGCCGAGGCGGTGGTCATCGCCACCGACCTCGCCGAAGTCATCGGCGGAGCCGTGGCCCTGAACCTCCTGTTCGGCGTACCGCTGCCGGCGGGCGGAGTCATCACCGGTCTGGTCGCCTTCGGCGTCCTCGCCCTGGAGACCAGGGGGCTGCGGCGCTTCGAGACCGCGGTGGCCGGCCTGTTGTGCGTGGTCATCGCCGGTTTTCTCTACAACCTGCTGATCTCGGGCGTGGACCCCGGTGGCCTCGCCTCCGGCATGAGACCGGGCTTCGCCGGGCCCGACAGCCTGGTGCTGGCCACCGGCATCGTCGGCGCCACGGTGATGCCGCACGTCATCTACCTGCACTCCTCGTTGACCGCCGACCACACCAGGCGGCACGCCGCCGACGGCGGGCCCCCCACACCCCGACGGCTGCTGCTGCGCGGACTGCGCGTGGACGTGGTGGTCGCGCTGGGCGTCGCCGCCCTGGTCAACGTCTCCATGCTGGTGGTCGCCGCCCAGTTCGGCGGTGGACCACAGGACGAACTGGCCGCCATACACGCGACATTGGCACGCCAGGCGGATGAGTTCACCGCCCTGGCGTTCGCGCTCGCGCTGCTTGCCTCCGGCTTCGCCGCATCCTCGGTCGGCACGTACGCCGGGCAGACGGTCATGTCGGGATTCCTGCGCCGGGCCGTCCCCGTGGCCGTTCGGCGCGCCCTGACCCTGCTCCCCGCCCTCGCGCTGCTCGCCACCGGAGTGAGCCCCACGACCGCCCTCATCGGGTCACAGGTCGTCCTCTCCTTCGGTGTCCCGTTCGCTCTCGTGCCCCTGCTGTGGTTCACCGCGCGGCGGGATCTGATGGCCGAACTGGTCAACCGCCGGGTGACAACGGCCGCGCTGGCAGTCATCACCCTGCTGATCGTCTCCCTCAACGCCCTTCTGCTGTGGGGCCTGTTCACTTCATGACGCGAAGGTTGGTTCCTGAAATGCCTGTCGCCGCAGACCCGCCCGGACATCCGGCCGATTCCGGAGCTCCCGCACCCGGCAGCTCGCCGAAGGAGCGGGCGGACTCCCTCCTGGCCCGGCTGACCCTCGACGAGAAGATCGCCCTGCTCCACAACCACCAACGGGCCGTACCCCGGCTCGGCATCCCGTCCTTCCACACCGGCTGCGAAGTCCTGCACGGCGTGGTCGCGGCCGTGCCCTGCACGGTCTTCCCGCAAGCGGTCGGGCTCGGCGCCACCTGGAACCCCGAACTCGTCGAACGGGTCGGCGAGACGATAGCCGCCGAGGTGGAGTCCCTGCTCCAGCGCGACGCGGACGATCCGCTCGTCAGCCGCAACGTCTGGTCGCCCGTGGTCAACCTGCTGCGCGATCCGCGCTGGGGCCGCAACGAGGAGGGCTACAGCGAGGACCCGTTCCTGACCGTGGGCCTGGCGGTCGCCTTCTGTTCGGGACTGCGGGGCGGCAGGCCGGGTGATCCGCCCGCCCGCTGGCGCATCGCCCCCACGCTCAAGCACTTCCTGGCCTACAACCATGAGTTCGACAAGTTCGCCTCGTCGGTCGGAGTGCGCCCTCGTGTCCTGCGCGAGTACGACCTGCGCCCCTTCACGGAGCCGGTCGGGGCAGGAGTGGCCGCGGCCGTGATGCCCTCGTATCACGTCGTCAACGGCCGCCCCAACCATCTCAGCGAGTACCTGGCCGCACTGCGCGAGGAGGACCCCGACGTAGTAGTGATATCCGACGGGTTCGCCCCCTCGGACCTGATCGAGAAAAGCCGCTACTACGAGGACCGGGAACACGCCTACTCCGCGGCCATGCGTGCCGGGCTGGACAGTTTCACCGATCACCGGGACGACCCCTCCCTCACCCTCCGGGCCCTTCACCGGGCGGTGGAAATGGGCCTCCTGGCCGAGCGGGACATCGACGCCGCCGCGGGCCGGCTGCTCCTCATGCGGGCCCGGCTCGGAGACTTCGGTCCGCCCCGTCCCCCGGTGACGGACACCGTCGGAGCTCCGGCTCACCGGGAACTCGCCCGTGAGGCGGCCCGCCAGTCGGTCGTACTGCTGAAGAACGAAGGCGGTCTGCTGCCACTGAGCGCCACCCGGGACCGAACCGTCGCCGTCATCGGCCCGATGGCCGACCGGGTCTGCCGGGACTGGTACTCGGGGCCTCCCCCGTACCGCGTCACGCCTCTGGAGGGCATCCGCGAACAGGCTGCCGGACCGGTCGTCCTCGTTCCCGGGCTCGACCGGATCGCACTGCGCGTACGGGACGACGGCCGCTATCTGACCGTTGCCGGCACCGGCCTGCGCGCGGCCGGTGACGAACTCCGCGACGAGGCGGTCTTCGAGGTCTTCGACTGGGGCGAGGGCGGCATCTCCCTGCGGTCACTGGCAACCGGCCTGTTCCTGTCCCGGGGCAAGGGCGCATCGCTCCTGTGCGACCAGGAGGAACCGTACGGCTGGGAGATCAAGCAGACCTTCCGGCTGGAGCCGGACGGGGACTCCTGGCTCCTGCGCAACCAGTCCAGCGGACACTTCCTGGCCGTGGACGGCACCGGCGTCGGCCTGACGGCCGAGGACGCCGGGGCCGCGACCCACCTGGAGGTGGATGTCGTCTCGCGAGGCGCGGATACGGCGGCGGAGGCGGCACGCGCCGCGGACTCCGTGGTCGTTCTCGTGGGCACACATCCGCAGATCAACGGCAGCGAAGGGCGCGACCGGAAGGAGATCGGTCTCCCCGCCGCCCAGGAGCGGCTGGCGGAGGCCGTCGTCGCGGCCAACCCGCGCACCGCCGTCGTCCTGGTCAGCGGGCACCCGCTGGCCGTACCCCGGCTGGCGGAGCGGGCCCGGACCATGCTCTGGTCGTCCCACGGTGGCCAGGAGTTCGGCCGCGGTCTGGCCGACATCCTCTTCGGCCTGCACAGCCCGGCGGGCCGTCTGCCGCAGACCTGGCCCCGGTCGCCCGACGACCTCGCGGACATCCGCGACTACGACATCATCAAGAACCGCCAGACCTATCTCTACTCCGACCGTGAACCGCTGTACCCGTTCGGCCACGGCCTCGGCTACGCCGACGTCCGATACGGTCCGCCCGTTCTCGACAGCACCGCCGCCGCGCCGGGCGACACCGTCGTCGCCACCGTCGAGGTCACGAACACGAGCGCACGCGGCAGCGACGAGGTGGCGCAGCTCTACGTCCGGTCGCTGGATCACACCCTTGCCCGCCCGCTGCGGCAGCTGCACGGCTTTCGCCGGGTTCACGTCCCGGCAGGCAGCACACGGCGGCTCACCTTCCCGCTGGCCGTCCAGGATCTCGCGTTCTGGGACGTCGGCCGCCGGATGTTCGCCGTCGCCCCCGGACGCTACGAGATCATGGCCGGTCCCAGCTCGGCCCCGTCCGCCCACACCGCCCTCCTCACCGTCACGGCACCGGCTCTGCCGCCGCGCGATCTGTCCTCGGCGATGGTCCGTGCGGTGGACTTCGACGACTACGACGCCGTCCGGATCACCGACGAGGCCCGCCTGTCCGGCGAAGCGGTCACCGGCGAACGCTCCGGTGCCTGGCTGCTCTACCGCGATGCGCTGGTGGGCCCGGGGACCGACACCGTCGTGCTCCGGCTCGGGGCAACGGGCCCGGACCCCGGGCGCGTGGAGATACGGCTCGACGATCCCGCGGAGGGACGTCTCCTCGGGTCGGCGGAGGTACCCACGTCGGCCACCGGCCGCTACGACTGGCGGACGGTCACCGCGCCGCTGGAGACCGTGGCCGGCCGCCATGACGTCTACCTGGTCCTCACCGGGCGGTCCCGCATCGCCTCGTTCGCCCTCACCGGTTCCGCCACCGCCGCCCCCCGGGCGCAGTCGTGATGGGCCGCGCCCTCTCCGCGCTTCTTGAAGGCCTGCGCCGGCGCACGAGGATCCTCGGCGGACTCCGCTTCGCCGGTCCGGCGTGTCTGACCGGGCTGACAGCCGTGCTGCTCGTCCAGGCGCTCCAGCCGGCCGCGGCCGCGGCCGCCACCGGCGCGCTCATCACCGCGGTGGACGGCGCGGATCCGGCCTCGGAGGGGTCCTGGGTGCTGCCGGTCGCCGGGCTCGGCGCGGTACTGATCGCCGGGCAGGCAGCCGACCTCTTCGGATCGGTACTGCGCTTCCTGGCCGCCCGCCGGATCGACGGCGCCCAGCGGACCGAGGTGAGCCGGCTGTCCTGCGGGGCACCGGACATCCTTCTCCTGGAGGACCCGGCGGTACGCGATGACCAGCGGCTCGCCTCCGCGCGCCCGAGCACCAACTGGACGGAGAGCACCCCCGGTCAGGCCTCGGTGGCCCAGCTGCGCCTGCTCTTCCGCGTCCTCCAGGCGGCCGCCTGCTCCGTGGTCCTTCTCCAGTACTCCTGGTGGCTGGTGATGACGATGCTCGTGGTGGTCCTGGGCACCCGCGGCGTACTGAGCGGCAATACCCTCGCCGTTGCCGGCGTCGCCGCCGCAGGAGTGCCCGCCGCCCGACGCGAACAGTACTGGCGGGACCAGGTCATCACTCCCGGCGGAGCCAAGGAGATCCGGATCTTCGGCCTGCGGGACTGGGTCACCGGTCAGTGGCGGTCGAGCTTCCTGGAACGCGTGGGCCCCATCTGGCATATGGGAAACCGGCTCGGCCGCCGCCAGTGGGCGGCCTTCGCGGCCCTGACGGCCTCGGCTCTGGCGGGCTTCCTCGTCCTGGGGCTCGGCGCCATGGACGGGGCGGTGTCCACCGGCGGGCTGGGCGCCATGCTCGCCGCCGTCATCAGCCTGCTGGCCCTCGCGGCCTCGGACGGCGACACCGTGGCGGCGGCCGGAGGCATCCACCCCGTCGCGGCACTCGACCGGCTGCGCATACGGCTGAAGCGCGGCGCCGGGGACCGGCCGCCACACGCCACGGCGCCGGAACGGACCGGCCGTCCCCCCCTGCTGAAGCTCGAAGGAGTCGGATTCGGGTATCCCGGCGCCGACCACCCCGTGCTGGAGGACTGTGATCTGGAGATCCGGCCCGGCGAGGTACTGGCCCTGGTCGGCTGCAACGGAGCCGGGAAGACCACCCTGACCAAGCTGCTCACCGGCCTCTACCGGCCCGGCTCGGGCAGGATCACCGCCGACGGAACGGACATCTCGACGATGGACCCGGCATCCTGGCGCCGGCGGCTGGCGGTGGTCTTCCAGGACTTCGTGCACTACCAGCTCAGCGCCGCGGACAACATCACCATGGGCGCGCCGACGGCCGCGCATGACGAGAAGGCGCTCATGAGCGCGGCGCGGGAGGCCGACAGCGAGAAGCTGATCCAGCAGCTGCCCGACGGCCGGCACACCCCGCTGTCCGCCGCCTTCAGCGGCGGCGTGGACCTGTCCGGCGGCCAGTGGCAGCACATCGCCCTCACCCGGGCCATCTTCGCGGTACGGGCCGGCGCCCAGGTGCTGGTCCTCGATGAACCCACCGCGCATCTGGACGTCCGGACCGAGCTGGAGGTGTTCCGCAAGGTCATACGCGGCATGCGCGACGTTTCCGTGGTGCTGATCTCGCACCGGCTCTCCACTGTCCAGCAGGCCGACCGGATCGCCTGCCTCTCCGAGGGGCGGGTCGTCGAGACGGGCACCCATGAGGAGCTCACCGCGGCGGGCGGCGTCTACGCGGATCTCTTCGCCGACCAGGCCGCCGACCGTGCGGCCCTGGACACCAAGCCTGTCGCCGGCGGAGGAACACCGTGATCGCACGACTTCCCTTCTGGACCGCGATGCTCAAGCGGTGCTGGCGTTCGGCACCGGGCACGAGCGCGCTCCTGACCACCCTGATCATCGCCGAGAGCGCGGCTGTCACGCTGCTCGCCCTGAGTGTGCGAGCGCTGGTGGACAGCGCCGAGGGGCACAGCGTCGCGCACCTCCTCACGGCCGCGACCGGAGCGGCGGTCTGTCTGCTGCTCGTCAACATCGGCCTCAACACCCGGCAGTCGTTCCGAGGCAACCTCAGCGAACGGGTCGGGCTGACGGTCGATCAGGAGATCATCGCGACCGTGAGCGGCCTGCCCCGGCTAGATCACCTGGAGCGGCCCGCGTACCTGGACCGGGTCTCACTGGCACTGGGCAGCGGCCCCTCCCTGGTGGCGGCGGCCTGGGTGCCGCTGGAGTCGCTGGGCAGCCTGGTCGGACTCGGGACGAGCATTGTCCTGCTGGCCCAGATCCATCCGGCACTGCTCGTCCTCATCCTCTTCGCACCGGTGCCGCTCCTGCTCAACAGGCGTGCGCAGGGCGGCGTGAGGGCCTCGATCCTGGCATCCGCGGAATCCGCCAGGCGTGAGGACCACCTCTTCGACCTGCTCACCTCACCGGCGTCCGCGAAGGAGGTCATGGTGTACGGGTCGGGGCGGCGGCTCATGGAACTGCGGCAGGAGCAATGGCGGAAGGTGACCGCCATCCAGCAACGGGCCCGGCTGCACTCGGCGTTCCTGATGATCACGGGCTGGCTTCTGTTCACCGCCGCCTATGTCGCGGGCCTCGCCTACACCGCGTACCTCACCAGCCAGGGACTGCGTTCCACCGGGGACATGCTGCTCGCGATCACACTCGCCGGACAGCTGCGGCGGCAGGTGGAACAGACGGTCGAGAGCATCGGCAACGTACTCAACGGCGCCGAAGCCCTCGATCCGTACCTCTGGCTGCTCGACCACCATCAAAAGCACGGACCTGCCGCGCGAGCGGAGTCGGAACCGGTGAGCCGGCCGCCGGCCGTACTCCGCCACGGCATCACCCTCGACACCGTCACGTTCCGGTATCCGGAGGCCGCCCGCAATGCCGTCGACTCGGTCTCGGTGCACCTGCCCGCAGGCAGCACCGTGGCGATCGTGGGCGAATACGGCTCGGGCAAGACCTCCCTCGTCAAGCTGTTGTGCGGCTTCTACGACACCCAGCACGGCCGTATCACCGTGGACGGCACGGACCTCGTGGACCTGGATCCGGACGAGTGGAAGGACCGGCTGGCCGTCGTGTTCCAGGACTTCGGGCGCTACCGCACGACCGTGCGCGAGGCCGTCGGCATAGGTGACCTCGACCGGTCCGGCGATCACCACGCCATCCGGAGCGCGGTCCGCGACGGGGACGCGCAGGACCTCGTGGACCGGCTTCCGGATGGCCTGGAGACCCGGCTGGGACGTGAGTTCGGAGGTATCGACCTCTCGGAGGGCCAGTGGCAGCGAGTGGCCCTGTCACGGTCCGCCATGCGGACCGAGCCGCTCCTGCTGATCCTGGACGAACCGACCGCCGCTCTGGACGCCCCCAGCGAATACGCGGTGTTCCGTCGCCACCGGGCCATCGCACGGAGGCTGGCCGAAGCCGGCGGGACCATCACGCTGGTCGTCTCCCATCGGCTGTCCACCGTCCGGGACGCCGATCTCATCCTCGTCATGGAGGAGGGACGGCTCGTGGAAGCCGGCGACCACCCGGCTCTGCTCCGGCGCGGCGGCCGGTACGCGGAACTCCTCGCCATCCATGACGAACTGCACACAGCCCGCACCTGACCGACCCGAGAGGAACCCTCATGGCCGAACCCCGTGGCTATCTCATCATCGGAGCCGCCCGAACGGGCTCGAACCTCCTCTGCGAGGTGCTCACCGACACCAAGGAGGCGGGAAATCCTGACGAATGGTACGGCCCCTCCCGACTGCACCAAAGGCTCTCCGACTGGGGGCTGGCGCACCCGGAGTCGAACCGGGCCACCGCGCGCGCGACATCCTGGAGGGCATACCGTGAACGCCTTTTCGAGGAGTCGAGCACCGAAGGCCACTTCGGCATGAAGCTCTTCCACTACCAGGCCGAACCCCTCATCCGGAGCGGCCAGGTGGCCGACCCCCTCGACCTCGTACCGGAGCGGTGCCAGGACGGTCTCAAGGTGATCCTCATGCGACGTGAGGACATCGCGGCTCAGGCCGTCTCCGTAGCCATCGCACACCGTACCGGTGTCTACGTCGCCGGCAATGATCCCGTAACCGCCTCGGTCCGGTTCTGGGAGAGGGCCGGCGACCCCGACGACCGCCCCGGCCCGTCGCGGGAACCCGACTACGCACCGGAATCGATCGACCGGATCGTGACCGGGATCCGGGACGAGTACCGCAGCTGGGACGCATGGATATCCCGGTGGGGAATTGATCCGCTCACCATCAGCTACGAGGAGCTGACCGAGCGGCGCGACGAGACGCTGGCGTCCGTCGCCGACTTCCTCGGCCTCACCCGGCGTTCGGGATTTCCCGCCCCTCGGATGAAGAAGCAGGGGAACCAGCTCAACGCATCCGTCATCGCGCGCTACACGTCATGGCTGGCCGATTCAACGCGATCCGCCGCTGCCGCGCGCTGAACGCCGCCGACCCTCGCCGCCCCTTCGTTCCCCGCCTTCCTGCCCGACCTTCGTTCCCGCCCCTTCGCTCCCGCCTTGCGCTCTCCTCTTGCGCTCTCCTCTTCCGTTCTCCTTTTCCGTTCTTCTCCTCCGCGACTTCAAGGAGCCCTTGCCATGCCCTACCGCCAGCCACTCGCACCCTGGATCACCCATGTCGCCGACCCGCTGGACCTGCCGCTGCTCGCCCCCGGCGAGGAGGGGCCGAGCCGGGTGATCGCCGCCGAGCTGATCGGCCACGACGCCGGCGGGCTGGACCTGAAGGCGGTGATGTCGACCGGGGGCGACCTCCACCTTCAGGTGCGCTCGGCGGGGGAAGGCGTCATCAGGGTCCGCCTCGCCCCGACCGCACGGACCGAGACCCGGTCCGCCGCCGCCATCCGCCTGGTGAATCCGGGACGGTTCGACGGTGCCGAGGTCGAGCTGCGTGAGAGCGGCGCCGTGGTGCGGTCCGGTTCGGCCCGCGCGGAAATCGACTTCGACCCGTGGCGGATACGGTTCTACGACGACACCGGCCGACTGCTGACGGAACAGAACACTGACGAGTCCGACATCAGTTTCAAACTACGGGTCCTGCCCTTCGGCCGCTCCCTCGGGAACGACGGCCGGCCCCTCGCCTACCACGAGACCTTCACCGCCCGGCCGGACGAGCACTTCGTGGGTCTGGGAGAGAAGTTCACCGGCCTGGACAAGCGCGGTCAGCGCATCGTCAGCTGGAACTACGACGCCTTCAGCTCCGAGTCCGAGCGCTCGTACAAGAACATCCCGTTCTATCTGTCCAGCCGCGGCTACGGCGTCCTCGTCGACAGCGGCACGGCGACCGAGTTCGACATGTGCCACTCCACTCACTCCTGCGTACAGATCGCCGTCCCGGACGACCTGCTCGACTACTACCTGATCGCCGGACCCGCGCCCGCCGAGGTGCTCGACCGGTACCACCGCCTCACCGGGCGCCCGGTCACCCCGCCCAAGTGGGCCCTGGGCGCCTGGATCTCCACCGGCTACCTGAAGATCAACCAGGACGAGACGGTGGCCCAGGCCCGCCGGATCCGCGAGCACGGCGTGCCCTGCGACGTACTGCATCTGGATGCCTACTGGCAGAAGTCGGACCGCTGGTCCGACATGCGCTGGGACGAGGAGCGGTTCCCCGACCCGGAGAGCATGCTCAAGAGCCTGCACGATCTCGGCTTCCGCGTCTGCGTGTGGATGAACCCCTACGTCAGCGTCAACAGCCCCGTATTCGAGGAGGGTTCGGCCAAGGGCTATTTCATGAAGCACGCGGACGGTTCCGTCTACGTGGCTGATGCCTGGCACGGCGCCCGGCCCGAATGCGGCATCACCGATTTCACGAACCCCGATGCCGTCGCGTGGTTCCAGGGACTCCTGCGGCCGCTTCTCGACCAAGGCGTGGACGTCTTCAAGACGGACTTCGGCGAGGGCGTCCCCACCGACGCCGTGGCGGCCAACGGAATGACCGGTGAGTCGCTCCACAACGTCTACTCCCTCCTGTTCAACGATGCCGTGGCCGACATCACCGAGCAGGTCGCGGGCCACCGCGTCGTATGGGCCAGGTCCTCCTTCACCGGTGGGCAGCGGCACTGCGGACAGTGGGCCGGTGACAACAACACGACCTACACCGCGATGGCCTCCACCTTGCGCGGTGGGCTCTCCTACGCGTTCAGCGGAGTCCCGTACTGGAGCCACGACGTCGGGGGGTTCACCGGCGTCCCGGCACCTGATGTCATGGCGCGTTCGGCCCAGTTCGGGGCGTTCTCCCCGATGATGCGGTTCCACGGCACGAGCACCCGCTTCCCGTGGGACTTCGAAGAGCCGGTGGACCGCGCCATCGTCGACGCGGTCCGGCTCCGCTACCGGCTGATGCCCTACCTGTACTCGGCCGCGGTGGAGTCCGGACACACGGGCCTGCCCATCATGCGCCCGCTCGCCGTGCACGCGCCTGCCGAGCCCGGCGCCTGGACGGCGGAACTGGAGTACCTCTTCGGCCCGGACCTCCTCGTCGCGCCCATGACCAACCCCGAAGGGGAACGGCACCTCTACCTCCCGGCGGGGGAGTGGGTCGACTTCTGGACCGGAGAGGTGCACGCCGGTGGTCGCCACATCCGGACCGGCAAGCCCCTGGAGCAGGTCCCGCTGTACGTCCGCAAGGGCGCGCTCATCGCCGAGGGAGCGCCCGAACCCGTGCTGGACGCCACCGCCCCCACCGCCGTCACGATCGTCTGCTGGGGCGACGGGGACGGCGAGACCGTCGTCCACGGCGAGTCCGGATCCGCACGTGTCCGGGTGATTCGCACCGGCGCGCGTGCCGACATCCTGTCCGACAGCACCCTCTCCGTGCGGAGTGCCGCCTTCCCCTCCGTGGCCGGCACGACGCAACCCACGAGCGTCCACATCGACGGGCGACCCGCCGCACTCGGTGCCGACGACCGCTGGCACACCGCCGAACCCGCGTGATCGCGGTCCGCGCGGCTGCCGGGGTCCGGTGACCGCGCGGATTTCCACCGGTCGAGGTCCGGTGCCGGGACAGGTGCCGGGCCGGCACGGGGGCCGGCCTCGCGGAGCGCCGGCGGGCCGCCCGTCCGGCTCAGGTCGCTGCGTGCGCCTGCCGGGACCTGAGCGGGGCGAGGAGTCCGTCGTCGCCGGCCGGACGTGACGGGCCGGGGACGAGGATGGAACGCTGGACCCTGACGAGCGCGGCCGACGGCTCGATACCGAGTTCACGCACCAAGGTCGTCCGCAGCCGCTGATACGCGCCGAGCGCCTCGCCCCGTCGCCCGGAGCGGTGCAGGGCGAGCATGAACTGTCCGCACAGGCTCTCGTGGGTGGGGTAGCGGCTGACGAGCGCGGTCAGCTCGGCGAGCAGTTCACGATGCCGGCCGAGCCGCAGCGTGACGTCGATGCGCTGCTCCAGCACACAGAGCCGGCTCTCCTCCAGCCGCGCGGCCTGGGGCGCCAGATGAGGTCCGGTGCGGACACCGGCAAGGGCCCTGCCGGTCCACAGGGCGAGCGCCTCGTTCAGCCGCTTGACGGCCCTCGGATAGTCCCCGGCGTCCACGGCCCGGTACCCGGCGTCCGCGAGCCGCTCGAACTCCCGGACGTCGCTGCGTCCTTCACCCGTCCTGAGCAGATAGCCGCCGGGCGCGGTCACCAGAACGTCCTTGGCGGAACGCGGAACGGCGTCGTGGGCCTGCCGCAGCGCCGCACCGATCAGCTCTCGCAGTTGCAGGACGTAGTTCTGCAGGATGGAACGGGCCTTGCGCGGCGGGGTGGCGCCCCAGAGTTCCTCGATCACCGTGTCGGCCGGGACGACCTGGTCGGCGTCGAGGGCCAGCAGGGCGAGCACCTGACGCGGCTTGGGGGCGGTCGGCGTGACCGAGACGCCTTGCTCGCGCACCGCCAGTGCACCGAGTAGATCGAAGTCCACGCTGCTTCCCATCTCTTCGGGTAGTCCGTCCAGCACACGGCCGAGGGCGACGCGTACTTGTGATCTGGCGGCACCGCCGGATTCCGCTCAGCCCCACGGGTTGTGCTGAAGGTCGCCTCCCGTCTCTCCGCCGGCCGCCAGTGGCCGCTGCGCCGGAACGCCGGCCGTCGCTCGCGGTGAGGCCGCGACCGTCGAGGCGGTGGCGAGAAGAATCGCGCAGGCGACGAGAAGCGAACGGCTCTTGATCTTGTTCATTCTTCGCACTCCCTGAGTCCGGCCTTACGGCGGCTGTTTGAGGACGCCTAGACCTTGGCAGGAGCTGCTATCGGGTCTCGATCGACGGAAGTGGCGGAAACAATAGGGAGTCGATAGCGGCTCGACCGACCGAGAGAAATGCACATCATGGCAAGAATCGCTGTGTTGACAAAATCCCCGAGACCTGTAGCGGCAGAGCTTGACGTCAGATCCCGAGCCATTTCGGCAACGCCGAGTGCCGCCTCGGCCCGCTGGTCGGCGGGGGAGCTCACCGTGCGCCGGGAAAGCATGTGAATAGCACCTGAACAAGCTTCATCGCATCGTTGACTCGGTCACCGGCGAATCTCTACAGTTCGTCGAGCGGCGCACGTTCTGGGGGGAAGCAACGTGGAACAGAACGTGCCCGGAGCCGACGGAGAGACCGGAAGACCCGGGGTCGTCTTCGGTATCCTCGGCCCCCTTCAGGCGAGCGTCGGTTCCACTCCGCTGAAGCTCGGCGGAGCACGCCAGCGCATCGTGCTCGCCGCCCTCCTGCTCAACGCCAACCAGGTCGTGAGCTCCGAGCGGCTGATCAGCTTCGTGTACGGAGAGACCCCGCCGGCGACAGCACGCGCCCAGCTCCAGATAAGCGTCTCGGGACTGCGGCGCCTGTTCGGTGCGCACGGCGTCGAGAACGTCATCAGCACGCATCCCCATGGCTACATGGTCCACGCGGACGAGGGAACCCTCGACGCGCTGCGCTTCGACGCGCTCGTGGCGACAGCGCGCACGCTGCACGAGGAAGGGCACAGGGAGGAGGCGGCGACCGCGTACCGCGAGGCGCTCGGACTGTGGCGCGGAGCCCCCCTCGAAGGCATTCCCGGCGAGCTGGTCGAGTCCTGCGCGGGCCCGCTCGTCGAGCAGCGCATCACCGCCACCGAGGAACACATCCGGCTCGGACTCGCACTCGGCCGGCACCTGGCGTTCGTCGGTGAACTCTTCCGGCTGGTCGCGCAGTGGCCGCTGCGCGAGCGACTGCGCGGCCTGCTCATGCTGGCCCTCTACCGCTCCGGACGCCAGGCGGAGGCGCTCAACGTCTACCGCGAGACCCGCAGACTCATGCTCGAAGAACTGGGCGTGGAACCCGACATCCGGTTGCGGCAGCTCGAACACTCCATCCTGGTCACGGACCCCCGGCTCGACCTCCCGGACAGCCATGCCACGACGGCGCCCGGCGGTGCGCAGGCCGATCCCGACGTACCGGAGATGCTGCCCGCCGCCGTCGCCGACTTCTCGGGACGGGAGCGCCTGGTCGCCGACGTCCGCGAACTGCTGGTGTCGTACCGCGGCAGGTCCGCCCTGGCGGTGCCCATCGTGACGCTCGTCGGCAAGCCGGGGGTCGGCAAGACCGCCATGGCCGTTCACCTGGGCCATGAGGTCGCCTCGGACTTCCCCGACGGCCGGCTCTTCGCGGAGCTGCGCGGCGGAGGATCCGCTCCGGTGTCACCCGCCCAGGTGCTCGAACGTTTCCTGCGTGCCCTCGGAGTCAAGGGCACGGCGATTCCCGAGGACGTGGAGGAGCGGGCCGAGATGTACCGCGCCCTCCTGGCGAAGCGGCGGGTGCTGGTCGTTCTCGACAATGTCGTCGAGGAGAGCCAGATCAGACTGCTGCTGCCCGGCAAGCCCTCCTGCGCGGTCATCATCACCAGCCGGGGCCACACCGGCGGCCTCGCCGGAGCGGTACGGGTGGACGTACCGACCTTCGCGCCGAAGGACTCCGCCTACTTCCTCGGCCGCATCCTCGGCGCGCAGCGCGTCACGGGCGAGCAGGAAGCCACGAGGACCCTCGCCGACCTGTGCGGGCACCTCCCGCTGGCCCTGCGCATCGCCGGGGCCCGCCTGGCCGCCCGGCCCCACTGGGCGGTCGCCGAACTGGTGGAGCGCCTGGAGGACGAGACCCGCCGGCTGGACGAGCTCGACTACGCCGATGTCGGCATCCGGGCCGGGCTCTCCCTCACCTACGACAGCCTGAGCGAGGACACCCGGCGCCTGTTCAGGCTGCTGGCGATTCTGGAGGACGGACCCTTCTCCCTCTGGGCCGCCATGGCGCTCCTCGGCCTTCCCGAGCCGGCGGTGCACGATCTGGTCAATGAACTGACGGACGCGCAGCTGCTGGACACCGTCGGGGCCGGCACCGGACACCACCGGCAGTACCGGCTCCACAGTCTCATCCGGCTCTTCGCCCGGGAGCGGCTGGCCACCGAGGAGACCACGGAAGCCCGCGAGTCCGCTGTCCGCCGGGTGCTCGGCTGCCTGCTCTTCCTGCTGACGAAGGCGCGGGACCGCGAGTACGGCCAGGACATACTGATCAGAGGCCGTGAGGTGTACCTGTACCCCCTGCCCGACACCCTGGTGGACCGGATCCTCGACGAGCCCCTCCAATGGTTCGCCCGAGAGCGCTCCTCGCTGCTCACCCATGTCCGGCAGGCCGCCATGATGGGGCTCAGCGCGCACTGCTGGGGGCTCGCCGTCACCGCGGTGACGTTCATGGAGACCCAGGTGTGCCTCGACGACTGGCGCGACACCAGCGAGACGGCGCTCGCGGCGAGCCGCCGGGCGGGCGACCGCCTGGGTGAGGCGGCGACGCTCCACTCGCTCGGTTCGCTCGCCGTGACCAAGCAGGACTTCGCCCGCGCCGAGGCCCACCTGTTGCAGTCCGCCGCGGTCTTCGAGGAGATCGGCGAACGGCTCGGGGGCGCCCTCGCCACCCGCGGACTGGGCTATCTGGCCCGGATCCGCGGCCGTCACGACGAGGCCGCCGACCACTACGAGACGGCGCTCGCGGTCTTCCGGCAGGGCGGGGGATCCGTCGCCGTGGCCTATGTACTGCACAACCTCGCGCAGTTGCGGCTGGACAGCGGTGACGAGGCCGGGGCCGGCCCGCTCCTGAGTGAGGCGCTGCGGCTGAGCCGGGAGGGCAGCGGCCGACGGGTCGAGGCCCAGGTGCTGCACCGCCTGGGCCAGACGCATCTGGACCGCGGTGACTGCGAGGCCGCTCTGGAGGCGTTCGAGCAGGTGCTGGAGATCGTCCTCCTCATCGGTGACCACACCGGTGAGGTCTACGCGCTCCACGGCATCGGTTCGGCCCTGCTGATGGCCGGGGAGCCGGAGAGGGCCGCCAAGACCCTGCACCGCGCCCTCGCGCGGGCGGAGGGCAACGGCGAGCGGCTGATCACCGGCCGGGTTCTGGTGGCACTCGGGAAGCTGGCGCTCGCCACGCGTCACGCCGGGGACGCGGTCCGCCATCTGCGCCGGGCGCTGTCGTTGTTCGGGTCGGTGGATGTCCCCGCCGAACAGGCCGAGGCGCTGATCGTCCTGCACGCCGCCCTGCGGACCGTCGGGGACCCCGAGGCGGCGCGGGAGTGCCTGGCCGATGCACGGGCCCGTGTGCGGGCCATGCCCCCGCGGTCCACCGGAGCGCTCCGGGCCCGGCTGGACGCACTGGCGGAACCGCGCGTGCTAGGTGAAGGCCACGACGTAGTGGTGCAGGGAGAGGTGTAGGACCACCCGGCACCGTGCCTGATCGCCGAAGACCCGGAATGTGGTGACGACTTCCGGACAGGTGGGGATCGTGCCGAGTCCGTTGAAATACCGGTCGACGTCGAACACCAGCCGGTAGAGGCCCTGGCTGTCGCCGTGGCCCTCCCAGTCGTCGATCCGGCCGAACTCGTCCGTCGTGCACTCGGCGAGATGAACCCAGTCCTTGGCGACGAGCATCCCCAGTCTCACGCACAGACCGGCGGCACCACGGCCATGGACGCTCTCCAGTGCTTCCAAGGACAGGCTCACCATGATCAACTCTCTGCTCGTACCGTGCGGATCCGGAATCCTCCGTGGGCAGGGCAGAGCACCAGCACACTCGGCGCTGCGACGTTCACTTTGCCCGGCACCATTTTCTTGCCGGGCTTCCGTCGCCGGACACGAGAATCAGGCAGATTCTCGTGGCGGCAACGAAACTTGGCGCGATTAGCGCCTCCCGGCCGTAGGGGAAAGGGGAATGACGGCGTGGGTGGAGTTCCGGCGCCACAATGGCCTGCACCGGAACTCCGGCGGGACCCGAATCGGTAATCCTCACCTCTCCCGCGTGACCGGACCGGCCGGTTCCGAGCGCCCGGCGGTGCGAGGGAGCCGACAGGGCGCCGAAGCGGGGCCGGGACGGGACGCCCGGTCCTCCGGGGCCGGGCCCCCGGGGCCGGGACGGGACGCCCGGTCCTCCGGGGCCGGGCCCCCGGGGCCGGGACGGGACGCCCGGTCCGTCAGGGCCGGGCAGCCGCCGCGGCACTCACCCGGTCCGCCCCCGCGCGTTCCAGTTCGCGCAGCAGCGGCAGCACCCGGGTGTAGAAGATCCGCATCTCGTCGCGCGTCGGCCAGCCGGAGAAGATGAACTCGCTGATCCCGGCCGCCTTGTACTCGTACAGGTACGCCGCGACCTCCTCGTAGCTGCCCACCACGCACAGGGCCGGTCCGCCGCGATAGGCCACGGCACCGGAGTAGAGCATGGGGGAGAGCCAGTCGGATTCGGCGGCCCCGGCCAGTTGGAAGGAGGTCGCCACCGCCACGGAGTCGGAGGCGGCCACGGCGTCGGCGATCCGGCTGCGGTGCTCCTCGTCGGGGTCGCGCATGAGAGCGGCGAGGTCCGCCAGCGCTTCCGCCCGGGTCTCCCTCGCCAGCACGTGCATACGGGTCCCCACCCGGCGGCCCTGCGCCAGCACGGGCTTGGCCGCGGCGGCCATCCCCTCGGGGGTGTCGCCGTAGCGCAGCCAGCAGTCACCGTGCTCCACGGCGGTCTGCTGGGCCACCTCGGAGGCCCCGCTGATGTAGATCTCGGGACGGCCTCCGCCCTTGTACCCCAGGCCGATGTGCGCGTTCTCGATGCGGTGGTGGCTGCCGTCGTAGGACAGCGGGGTCTCGCCGCGCCAGAACCGGTGGAGGATGTCCAGGAACTCGTTCGAGCGTGCGTAGCGCTCGTCGTGGGCGAGGAAGTCTCCGTAGCCCGCCTGCTCGGCCGGGGAGGTGCCGGCGACCATGTTGAGGGATATCCGCCCGTCGGACATCCAGGAGATCGTGTTCACCACCTGGGCGAAGAGTGTCGGCGAGAGCAGTCCGGGACGGTAGGCGAGAAGGAACTTGACGCGTTCGGTCTCGCGCACCAGCGCGCCGAGCACGGGGAGCGGATCCGGCATGTGGGCGCCGATCCCCATGAGGAGCGAGTCGACGCCCAGGCTGTCCGCCTCCTGCGCGAACTCGACGATCTGGTCGAGGTCGAACTGTCCGGTCCCGTACTTTCCCGATGCTTTCTGCTGCCCGCTGAGCGGCGAGTTCCAGTGAACTCTCAGCTCGCCCGTGTCCGGCTCCGGCCGGGGTGTCAAGCCATTGACGACCACGTTCCCACCTTCCGATCGATCGAATTCCGACTTTCCTGCTCCGTCAGGACCCGTGCGACTCCTGCGAGTTCGAGACGCGGGCCCGGTCCCGCCGTGGCGGTGATGGTGGCGCGGCCGCCCAGGGCGTCGCCCATGTCGACGGCGATCCGCTGAATGCCCCGGCCGGACAGGTGTGCGGCGAGAGCGGCTGTGCCGTTCGCGTTGGCGGTGTCCTCGCCGACGCCGATCGAAGGGGCGAACATCCGCGCCGCGAGCGCGCCCTGCGGCGAAGGCGGCGAGTGGACATAGGCGCCGAGCAGTCCGAACCGGTCGCAGACCGCCCGCAGCCGCTCCAGGTCGGGGCGCAGCGCGGCGAGAACGGTCCGGCTGTGAACCGGTACCAGCATGCGTGCGCTGCCGACGCCCGCGATCCGGACATCCGGCCCGGCTTCGTCCGGCGCGAGTCCGAGGGCCTCCAGTACGAGGGTCCGCTCCCCCGCGACCGGTTCACGCGAGGAGACGGGCCCGGGGTCGAAGGCGGCGGTGATCAGATCGCCGTCGCGCTCGGCACGCCCGTCGAAGACGCGCCCCGCGGCCCGCAGGGTCGCCCGGTACGGCGCGGCGCCGTCGTGCCGGGCCGCGAGGAGTGCGAGGGCGGCGATCGTGCCGTGCCCGCAGGCGCGCAGTTCCCCTTGCGCGGTGAAGAAACGCAGGTCGGTGACTTCACCGGCCCGACGTACGAACACGGCGTGCGAGGTGCCCCAGGCTGCGGGGATCCGGCGCCGCTCGTCGTCGCCCGGCACCGGGCCGTCCACGCCGTTGTCCGCGTTGTTCCCGTTGTCCGCGCCGTTCGCAACGTCCGCGCCGTTCACGCCGTTCGCGCCGTTCCCGATGTCCGCGCCGTCCGTGTCGTCCGTGTCGTTCTCCAGGACGACGGCCGTGGGGCTGCCGCCCGCCCCGCCGCGCAAGCAGGCGTGGACGAGCGTCACCCTCGGGCTGCTCACGGGGTGCTCACTTCGCCTCCTCCGTGGTGGCGTACCCGGTGCTCGCCGCGGCCTCGGTGTCGAGGGCACCCTCCTGGAGCTGGAAGAGCGAGCCGAAGGGGCGCTCGGCGAGCGGGAGACGCCATGCGCCGGCCTCTACGCGAGCCGTGTCCGACACGGAGCCGCGCAGCAGCCGCACTCCGGCCTCGTTGTGGCCGGCGTGCGCCCCGAAGTGGATCGGGAAGGCGTCGGCCGCGCGGTAGGCCGGCAGGAAGGCCCGGCGGTAGCGGTCGGAGCGGTTCTCGGACGAGTAGTGCAGGAGCAGGCAGTGGATGAAGACCACGCTGCCGGCCGGCGCCTCAAGGGGCACGGCGAGCGCCGGGTCGGGAGCGTTGGCGCCGCTCACCTTGCCCCGGAAGTGGCCGTCGACGTAGTGGTCGGCAAGGCCCTGCCGGTGGGATCCGGGGATGACCTGGAGGGCGGAGTTCTCGGTGGTGGTGTCGTCGAGGTAGAGGAGCGCCGTCACCAGGTCGGTGTTGGTGTGGGGGTAGTAGGAGAAGTCCTGGTGCCAGTCCACGACGCTGCCCACCTGCGGTGCCTTGAGGTGGAGCTTGCTGTAGTGGAAGAGGATGTCGGGGCCGATGAGCGCCTCGACGTGGTCGAGCAGCGCCGGGTGGGCGGCGGCGCTCTCGAACGCGGAGTGCTGCTTGGTGGGCGACCAGATCCGGCGGGCCATGCCGTTGTCGCCCGGCTCCACCTCGGCGACGGAGCCGATGTCGGGGACGGCCAGGATCTCCGTGATGGCGGTGCCTAGTTCGGCGACCTCGTTCGCGTCGAACAGACGCTCCGCGACGGCGAAGCCGTTCTCCTGGTACTCCTTGACGAACGAATCGCTGACAACTGCGGACATGCGGGTTTCCTCCCTGCTGGGCGGCAAGAGTGCGGACGGACGGGGCGGGGGCCGCCCGGCGAGGCCCCCGGGCCGCCCCCGCGGTGGTGCGGAGGCGGCCGGCCGGCCCCGCCGAGGGGCCCCACGCTCACGGGTCAGACGGCGACGGGGGTGTCCTGGTGCTTGGAGACGGTGTCCGCGTAGATCTCCCGGAAGAACAGCGCGAGGATCTCCTGGACGTCGTCGATGTACTTGAGGACCTGCCGGAAGTCGTCCTCGCTGAAGATCAGCTGGTGGAGGATGTCCCACATCTCCTGCGAGTGGTCCTCGGTGGAGTCGACGTGCAGGTGGGCGGCCTGCCCCTTGACGCTCTCCTTGCCGAGCCGGGTCTGGAGGTTCTCCACGATGGCCGGCTGGAGCTTGATCTGGGTGTACTCCACCAGGTAGTTGGAGACGACCGGGGCGAGGTACGACTCGTGCTCCAGCGCGTAGTAGAAGAAGCCCTCAAGCAGGCGGGTGGAGAGGTAGGGCTCGGTGGCGACGATCTCCTCCTCGGTGACACCGGCGGCCGCGGCGTCACTGATGTACAGCTTGTCGTGGAGCATCTCGTCGGCCTGGTACTGCGCGTAGTCACGGGCGGCCCTGGGCGCGACCTGGGCCATCTTGTAGATGGCCTTCGACTGGCTGACCCGGGACAGGCGGATCCGCCACACGTGCTCGATGAGGGTGCGGCGGTAGTACGCCTGGTGGAGCTCCGGCTCACTCAGGTGGGACGCGAAGGGGACGGTGTTCTTCCATTCCACCATCTTCTTATCCAGGTACGCGTCGAGCTCGGCCTTCTTCAGCCGGCTCTGCGCCTCGTTGTAGAACGGCTTCGGGTGCTGGATCCCGGTGTTCTGCACGCGGTTCATGCGTTCTCCTTCACAAGAGGTCCAGCGGAGGGCGTTCCTCGCTGGGGGTCGCACAGGGGTCGGAGTGGATCGGTCGCCGGTCGCCGGTCGCTCCGGGCGGCCGGACGGTCGCTTCGAGCGGTCGCCCGGAAACGGGGCCCGGAGCGGCGGCCCACGTCCCGCGGGTGGTCCGGCCGGCGGCACGGTCAGCGGTAGCGGACGTGGAAGTGCTCGGTGGCGTGACTGTCGAGGAAGGCGGTCTCGCCGGCGAGGTCGTCGGCCGCCACGTCCCACAGGGCGTCCATCAGACAGATCCCCCGGTCGGACGAGGCGAGTTCGGTTCCCTCGGCGACGTGGACGCGCAGGATCCGGGGCGGACGGTCGGGCGGATCGAAGCGGATCGCGTCGACCGTGCGCCCCTTCTCCCCGTACTTGCTGAGGAACACGGTCGCCCGGTCGGCCGCGCCGGTGCCGAGGGCCGGGAACTGGGAGGCGCCGGTGAGCCGGTCGTGGAAGGCGTCCCGCTCGCTCTCGGGCAGCAGCAGGGACTCGGTCCACAGGTCGAGGAGGGAGAGCCCGGTGACGGTCCGGACGCTCTCGTTGATGAGGCTGCCGCCCATCCGGGGGTTGATCTCGATGATCTCCCAGCGCTTCCGCGACTCCCAGTACTTGGCCTCGATGTGAAAGGCGCCCGCGGTCAGTCCGAGCTCCGCCAGCGCGGTGAGGCACCGGGTGACGTGCTCGGCTCCCTCCCGTACGAGTTCACGCCCCAGGCTGACGGGCGGGCAGACCGACATCCCCTCCAGGGTGGTCCGCTCCAGGCGCTCCACACGCGCCTTCTCGTGGACGCACAGGTGGTGGATCCTGCCGTCGAGGACGAAGGTCTCGAAGCTGAACTCCGGCCCGTCGACGTACTCCTCGGCCAGGAAGTCGTAACGGTCCATGAAGATCGCCTTCATGGACGCGTCGGCGCGCATCTGCTGCTGGATCGCGGGCAGGTCGGCCAGGTCGTCGATCTTGTCGAGCACGAACGTCGCGAACGACGAGGCACCGCGCACCGGCTTGACGAACCACCGCTTGTCCGGGTCGAGTTCGGGGATCGCCCCGGGAGCGAGCCGGTGGACGGAGACCTCGCTCAGTCCCGCGTCGAAGAGGTGACTCCGCAGGGCGTACTTGTCGAGGCACAGACGCAGCGCGGACTCCGTGCAGTCGCGTGCGCCGAGCCGCTGGTTGAGGTCGGCCATCAGGAGGCGGTAGCCCTCGAAGGAGGCGAGGGCGGCCTCGACCCGGTAGCCGCGGCCGGCGAGTTCACGCAGGGCCTTGTCGACATCGCCGGAGCCCAGTTCGGTCTCCTCGGTGACCACGTAGTCCGACAGATGGCGGGCGCTCTCCTCCAGCACCGAGGGCGTCCTCGGCCGGGAGCTGAGGGCGACCAGGTCGAGGCCGAGCCCGGCGGTGGCCCTGGCGATCTCCTCCGTGTAGGACTTGCCTTGGTGCATGAGGAGCAGGATCGCTCTCTTCATCGGTGCATCTCCTCACAGTCTCTCGGTCGGACTTCAGCGCCGCGGGCTCTGGCCGCTGCCGGCGCTCTCGCGCTGGTACGCGCTCAGTACGTCCACGAGCCGGGCGGAGCCGCCCTCGCGGATCGGGTCGACGACGGGCAGTCCGGTCTCGTCCTCCAGCTTCTCGGCCTCGCGGCGGTAGTCCTCCTCGGTGAAGCCGGCGCTGTTCACGCTGACGGCGGCGACCTTGGCGGGCCTCAGGAAGCCGGTGAGCTCCTCGTTCATGCGTATGAGGTCGGGGATCGGGGCGATGGGCGTCTCCCAGACCTTGGTGCGCTGGGCGCCCAGGCGGTGGCAGAAGACCAGGGCATGGGGCAGGGAGCCGTGCAGGATCGCGAGGGAGACGCCGCTGAACCCGATGTGGTTGAGGGATCCCTGGCCCTCGACGACGACCCACTCGTTGCCGACGGCGGCATCCAGGACGATCTGCTCGGCGGCGCCGGCCATGAAGTCACCGGCCACCCCGTCGATCGCGATGCCGTGCCCGGAGATCAGCATGCCGCTCTGGCCCGTGGCGGCGAAGCCGGTGGGGATGCCCCGGCGGTTGGCCTCGTTCCAGACCTGGAGGGCGGCGGTCTTCTTGCCGATGTTGGCGTCGCTGCCGCAGGTGTGGATGACCCAGGTGTCCAGCTCCAGGACACGGCCCTTGTTGAGCGGCACGGTCGGGGCGTCCTTGGTCTCCCAGACCGTGATGCCCTTCTCCCGTACGGCGCGGGCGATGTCCGGGTCGTCGGCGAGCCGGTAGTGGATGGAGTTGATCAGGTGGAGGCCGTGCTGGATGGCACCGAGGATGTGCGGCTTCCAGCCGGACGGAAGCTCGACGGAGTGCAGCCCCTTACCGATGATCATGACTTCCGGATGCAGGTGCAGGGCCTGCTCGACGCGGCTGACGATCGGGATGTCGCCCCCGTAGCCGAGGACGTCCTGAACGGTCTGGCCGGCCCTGCGGCTGTCGATCACGGCGACGCAGCTGTCCGCGCGGTAACGGATCAGCGAAGCGGCGATCTTGCTCGTGAAGAGTCCGAAGCACCCCTCGGCGAACAGCACGAAGTTCTTCTCGGCCAGCTTCGCATGGCTCTGATCCACGTCTTCCTCCAAGGACTCGACGGTTCGGTTGCCGATGGCACGGGATGGGCCGCTCGTTCCACGCGCGGATGGTCCGCTCCTTCCACGCGCGGATGATCGGCTCGTTCCACGCGCGGATGGACCACTCGCTCTACGCGACGGGCTCGGCCGTGAGGCGGTACTGCGCCCGTGCCTGGCGCACCGCCCCTTCGATCTGTTCCTGGGTGCCGCCCCGGAACAAGAAGCGGCCACCCTGCAACGTCGCGTAGGAGCCGGGACGAGAGACCAGGACCTCACCTGGACTGGGCACCAGTTCCCGGTACACATAGGGGACTTCACCCAGCAGCGAGCCGGCCTGGGTGATCTTCTGGGGCAGCGGCCTGGGACCCGGGACGATCAGCCAGCCGCCGCTCTCCTCCGGACCGGCGGCCCGCGGCCGTACCGCACGGCCGAGCAGCACGTCCACCCACAGCCGGAAGAGATTCACACCGTGCACGTCGTGGATGACATAGGACACATCGGCTCCCGGCACCCGGGCGCCGACCTCCAGGAACACCAACTCCTGGCCGGTGTCGAAGAGTTCGAGGTGGAAGGCAGAACTGCGCAGGCCCAGCGCCTTGAGACAGCGCACGGCGAAGTCCTCGCAGCGCGCGCGCACCGCGGGATCGGTCTGGAAGACGGAGCCGAGGGGTTCGCCCAGGACCTCGAAGTCCAGGCAGCTGGAGACGTAGCGCGAGGTGCACACGAACAGCGGCTCGCCCTCGTCGTCCAGAACACCGTCGACGTGCAGGATCTCGCCCCGCACGAACTCCTCGATCTCGAAGTCGCGCAGACTCCGCTCGGCGCACAGCGCCCGCAGTGCCTCCGTCGAGGCGATCTCGCGCACACCCTGGCTGGACGCGCCCCGCACCGGCTTGACGATCACGGGGTAGCCGAACTCCTCGGCGGCCTCGACGATCTGTTCCTCGGTACCGCAGGACGCCCATCGCGGCACCCGCAGACCGGCCCGCGACAGCACCTCCTTCATGACGGACTTGTCGCGGACCCGGGAGATCTGTTCGCTGCCGGCCCCCGGGATGCCGTACCGCTCGCGCAGGGTCGCCGCGAGGTCGAGGAGCATCTCGGAGAAGGCGATGACATGGTCGAACGGGCCCTGTTCGGCCACGACGTCGTCGAGCTGCTTGAGGACGCCCTCCACATCGTCGAAGTCAGCGACGACATGGACGCGTTCGGCACCGGCGGGCACCGCGCTGCGGCCGCCCTCGTCACAGACATAGGTGACCCGGTCCTCCGCCGAGAAGACGACCTCGGGAGCGGCCAGACGGTTCTCCCAGCGCCGCTCGTCCTCGTACAGGGGCCAGCGGTTCAGGAACAGGATGGCGCCGGACATGGATATCGTCCTCACGGTTCGCGGTTCACGAAAGCAGGAAAACGCCCGGCCCGGGACGGCCGGCCGACAGCTGCGCCGGACCCCCGGAGAGGCCGGGGAACAGGCCGGGACCGGAATTCCGGGCGCAGCCGTCGAGGTGTCGTTCGCGCTGTCTCAGCCTCGCACGGGACCGGCCCGGCCAGAATAGGACCTACGTCCCAGCCCCCTTCTCCTCAAGGGCCGTCCCGTACCGGACAACTCCCCTGGGCAGATGGGCCTATTGCGTGCCCAGGGCCCGGGACACAGAATCCCTATCGCGCCCCCTCCGCCGGCAGAGGGCCGCGAATGCCGCCGGTGCCACGCGCAGCGGGTACACGGCCCTGCGGCGGAGCTTCGAAACCGGACTGATATCTCGCAGGACAGGTGGTGCGGTCATGACGGAAGTGGCACAGACGGTACGACGGGCGAGCGCCGAGGACTTCCGGGCGGCGATGGCCCGGTTCGCGTCCGGGGTCGTGGTGGTGACGACCCTGGACGCGGACGGGGAGTCGCGCGGCTTCACCGCGAGCTCCTTCTGCTCGGTGTCCCTGCACCCGCCGCTGATCCTGGTCTGTCTGGCGAACTCGGCCGAATCCTTCGAGGCCTTCACCTCCTGCGAATCCTTCGCGGTGAGCGTGCTGGGCAGTGAACACGACGCGGTGGCCACGCGGTTCGCGACCAGGGGCGCGGACAAGTTCGCCTCGGGCGGCCTGTCGCTCACGCCCGGCGGGCTTCCGTCCGTCGCCGGCGCGCTCGCCGAACTGGACTGCGAGGTGTACGCCCGCCACCAGGCCGGGGACCACATGATCCTGGTGGGGCAGGTGTCCGGGGCCCGTCCGGGTCAGGACGCGGCTCCACCCATGGTCCATTACGAGCGGTCCTTCCGTTCCCTGGCCTGAGCAAAGGGCCGGGATGCCGGAAATGCCATGGGCAGATGGACCTATTGCCCGCGCGCCGCCCGGACCGGAGAATTCCTATCGAGCCTCCCCCCGCTCATGGAGAACTGCGGCGTACATCAAGAGGCTTTCCCCGAACCGCCGGCCCGGCACCGAATCGCCAAGCAGTGAGACGCACTTTTCTCACTCCGCGGAATCGCCGGCACGGACGGCAGATACACATCGCATGCAGATGCATTCAGACCGCGAATCATGGGAAACAGGAGATACGAGGATGCTGCTGAGAGTTGATCCGGTCGATTCCTTTTCCGGGACGTTCCGCGTTCCCTCTTCGAAACCGGAAACACAACGGGCTATTCTGACGAGCACGTTGGCCGAGGGCACGTCACGCATCTACAACGACCTCCGTTGCGACGAGACGGAGACCATGAAGAACGCCTGCCGTGCCTTCGGTGCGCAGATCACCGAGCACGACGGGTACCTGGAGATCCAGGGCATCGGCGGGTCGTTCCCCGCGGTCGGACGCGTCATCCAGTCACGCGGCTCGGGCCTGGTGTTCCGGGTCGCGACCGCGCTGGCGTCCGTACAGCCGTCGCCCGGCGTGGTGTCGGGGGGCGCGCCCCCGGGCAACCGGGGGGTGGGGCCCCAGCTGGGGGGCCAGCGCGGACTGGGGGCGGGCAACGTGGCGATCGTCAGCGAGAACAAGGCACCGGTCGTCAACTGGGCGCGCGGTCTGCGGGGCGGCACCTGCCACCTGCCGGGCGACATCAGCTCGCAGTTCATCACCGCCATCCTGTTCGTGGCCCCGCTGGCCCAGGGCCCGGTGGAGATCGAGGTGACGGGCGAGGTCTACTCCCAGTCGTACATCCGCCAGACGCTGGCGAGCCTGACGGAGGCGGGAATCAAGGTCACCGCGTCGGAGGACATGCGTCACTACTGGGTGGAGCCCTCCACCTACCAGGCCCAGGACGTCACGATCCACGAGGACTACACCTCTGCCTCGTACCTGCTGGCCGCGGCCGCGCTCTTCCCGGGCCGGACCGTGCTGACCAACGTGTACGGCGACAGCATGCAGGGCGAGTTCGCGATCGTCCCCATCCTGGAGAAGCTCGGGGTGACCATCACCTTCGACCGGGCCACCTCGTCGCTGACCGTCGACAACCCGCCCGGCAGCCTCGTCGGCGACTTCGAGGTGGACGTCCGCGACTGCCCCAACATCGTGCCCACGCTGGCCGGCCTCGGGGCGTACGTACAGGGCAGCCTGCGGCTGACCGGCGGCCGGCTCACGCGCTTCCACAAGGCCTCCCGCATCGAGGCCATGGCCGCCGAGCTGACCCGCGCGGGTGTGGACATCGAGGTCCTGTACGACGAAGGGATCTGCGACGGCTTCGAGGTCCGGGGCGCGCAGACCTACCCCGGTGGGGTGACGCTGTCCAGCTGGGGCGACCACCGCATCTTCATGTCGCTCTTCGTCGCCGGCCTGCGGATGCAGTTCCCCAACCACTTCTCGGGCTACGAGGACGTCAAGCTGTCCTTCCCCACGTTCATGGAGGAGTTCGCCGCCGCGGGCGTACGCACCATGGCCGTCGAGAAGGTGCAGGCCCCGGCCGAGGCCATCGGCTGACCTCTGTCACGGCGTGGGGGGGGGGGGGGGGCCCGCCGGGGGGCCCCCCCCCCCCCCCCGGGGGGGGGGGGGGGCCCCCCCGCCCCCCCCCCCCGCCCGCCCCCCGGCCCCCCCCCCCCCGCCCCCCCCC
>NZ_JBVHOQ010000018.1:47720-49734 GCF_055568375.1 Streptomyces sp. NPDC026062 | reverse complement strand
GGTGTTGTTTCCCGTGGTTTCTTGCCTGGCGCCCCCCCCCCCCCCGCGGGCCCCCCCCCCCCCCCGCCCCCCCCCCCGGCCGGGCCCCGCGCGGGGGGGGGGGGGGGGGGGGGGGCGCGCGGGGCCCCCCCCCCCCCGCCGCGGCGTGGGGCTCCGGGACCCGCGGCTCCCTCGGCCGGCGGCGGACGGCGCCCCCTACGACCGTCCGCCCCCTCCTCCCCAGGAAGCGCCGATGTCTTCTTCACCCGTCCCCCGGCTGCGCGCCGATGTCTCCGGACTGCCCCGCTACGTACCCGGCCGGGCCGCTCCCAGCGACCTGGTGGACAAGCTGTCGTCGAACGAGAACCCCTTTCCCCCGCTGCCGTCGGTCGTCGCCGCGATGAGCGAGGAGCTGGGGCGCGTCAACCGCTACCCCGACGCGGCCAACGGCGAGCTGGTCACCCGGCTGTCCGCACGGCTCGCGGTGCCCCCCGAGCACGTCGTCCCCGGCACCGGGTCGCTCGGGGTCACCCGGGATCTGCTCTGTGCCGCCGTCGGTGAGGGCGACGAAGTCCTGTTCGCCTGGCGCTCGTTCGAGGCCTACCCCCGGCTCGTCTGGTCCACCGGCGCCACTCCGGTACAGGTCCCGCTGCGCGACGAGCGGCACGACCTCGACGCCATGGCCGACGCGCTCACCGACCGCACTCGCCTGGTCCTCGTGTGCAACCCCAACAACCCGACCGGCACCGCCGTGCACCGGGGCGAGCTCGAACGCTTCCTCGACCGGGTGCCGGGCGATGTGCTGGTCGTACTCGACGAGGCGTACCGCGAGTTCGTCGACGACACCGACGTGCCCGACGGCATCGCGCTCTACCGCGACCGCCCCAACGTCGTCGTGCTGCGCACCTTCTCCAAGGCCTACGGCCTGGCGCGGCTGCGGGTCGGCTACGCCGTCGCGCACACCCCGGTCGCGGCCGCGCTGCGGGCCTGCTCGGTGCCGTTCGGGCTCAGCGGGCTCGCCCAGACCGCCGCCCGCGCCTCACTGGACGCGGAACCCGAACTGCTGGAACGGGTACGGACCCTGGTGGCCGAACGCGCCCGGGTCGTCCGCGCCCTGCGCGCCGCGGGCCGGAGCGTTCCGGACAGCCAGGCCAACTTCGTCTGGCTGCGGCTCGGCGCCCGCACCCAGGCGTTCGCCGACGCGTGCCTGGAGTCGGGAGTGATGGTGCGCCCCTTCGGCGACGAGGGAGTACGGATCACCATCGGCACACCCGAACAGAACGACCGCCTGCTGAAGATCGTGGGCGACCTGCGGATGTGAGGGCCCGGTGGGGTGGGCCCGGGTCGGTGCGGCCCGAGTGGGCGAGACCCGGGTCGGTGAGGCCCGGGGCGTGAAGCCGCGCGCTCGGGCCGCACTCCGCACCCGCTCCAGCGCCGCTCTCGAACCGCGCCCTCAAACGCTCCAGCCCCGCTCTCGAACCGCACTCGCGTGCGGGCGATCGGCCCTGCCCGGGGCATAGCTTGACCGCGGCAGCACGGAAGCGAGGTGGTCGTCCCGCCGCCGCACGAGGCTCCTGAAGCTGCACGTTCCACTGACTCACCTCCTCGAAGGGATCCGTTCCCGCCCTGCGAGGGAACACAGCAGGAGGAAAGAACGTGTCAGAAGCACCGGCCGTGAACCTCACCTTCCGGGAGCTGGACGTACTGGGTCTGCTCGCCCAGGGGCTGAGCAACCGGCTCATCGCCCGGCGGCTCGACATCTCCGAGAAGACCGTGAAGAACCATCTCGGCAGCGTCTACTGCAAGATCGGCGCCAGCCACCGCACCCAGGCCGCCCTCTACGCCCGTCACGCCGGCCTGAGCGCCCCCCAGGAGGCGGCTCCGGCGGACGGAGCCGATCTGACGGCACGCGAGCGATGCGTACTCGGGCTGCTGGCCGAGGGGCTGAGCAACCGGCTCATCGCCCGGCGGCTCGACATCTCCGAGAAGACCGTGAAGAACCATCTCGGCAGCGTCTACTGCAAGATCGGCGCCA
>NZ_JBVHOQ010000018.1:0-47623 GCF_055568375.1 Streptomyces sp. NPDC026062 | reverse complement strand
CCAGCCACCGCACCGAGGCCGCCCTCTACGCCCGTCACCTCGGCCTCGCCTCTTGAACCGGCCGGAAGAAGGCCGTCGGCTCCCGCGGTCAGCCCTCCTCGGTGAGGAACCCGCGTACCAGCTCGGCCGCCTCCTCCCGGCGCTCATCGAAGTAGGCGTGCCGGGCGCCCTCGAAGAGGCGGGTACGGGCTCCGGGGATACGGGCGGCGAGCAGTTCGAGGTTGTCCGGCGGGGTCAGCCGGTCGTGGTCTCCGTGGAGGACCAGGGTGGGTGCGGTGATGCGCGGCAGTTCGCTCCAGGCATCGTGCTCGTTGCTGGCCACGAGATGGCCGCGGCGCGCGTGGGCGGGCATCCGGGGGTCGCCGAGGGTGCGGTAGGGGCCAGGGTGTGCGGCCCGCCACCGGGGCGAGTACATCAGGTCGGCAAGCACCTCGCGTACCGCCTCCGGGTCCGGCTGGGCGAGCAGCTTGCGCACCGCGGTGTCACGTTCCACGGCGTGCGGGCCGCCCGGGGAGGTACAGCCCAGCACCAGCCGGCGGACCCGCTGCGGATGGCGGATCGCCAGCCACTGCGCGACGCGTCCGCCCATCGAGGTGCCGTACACGTCGGCGCGCGCGATACCGAGCGCGTCCAGGACCGTGACGACGTCATCGGCGAACTGCGCGGTGGAGTAGCGCCCCTTGGGCTTGTCGCTGTCGCCCGTGCCGCGCTGGTCCAGGGTGAGGGTGGAGCGCACGGTGTGGAAGTCCTCCCGCACGTCGTCCCACCAGTGGTGGTCGTTCGCCTGCCCGGCGAGCAGAACCAGCGGCGGCCCCTGCCCCCTGAGCTGCCAGGCCAGCGCGGTGCCGTCGGGGGCGCGGGCGAAGTCCGTTGCCGGCAGGTCGTGTTCGGTCATCGACCGGAACCGCCTCCATACTCGAAGGGAAACGTCTCTCAGTTGGCACTCGGGTCGGCGACCGGCCTGCGGGACCGGGCCAGCTCGATCTCCGGGACATGCTCCTCGGCCCAGCTCCGCACCGCGCGCAGCGGCACGAGCAGGGAGTGGCCCAGCGGTGTCAGGGCGTACTCGACACGGGGCGGATTCTCCTCGTACTCCTGGCGGCTGATCAGACCGTCCGCCTCAAGGGAGCGCAGGGTCTCGGTCAGAGCCTTCGATGTGATGCCCCGGATGTGCCCCTTGAGCTCGGTGAAGCGGCGTGGCCCGCTGTCCAGGGCGTTGACGACGAACACGGTCCAGCGCGCGCCGATCCGGTGCAGCACCGTGCGACTGGGGCACGTCGCCGCCATCACGTTGTATGCCCTGCCCATGGCTGCCTCCGGTTTCGTTGAAGATACCGGTATCAAATCTATACCGTTGGATCCGATCCTACGAGAGGGAGTGCGAGCCATGGAGCGAATCCTGGTCATCGGCGGTACCCGGGCGCTCGGCGCGGCAATCGCGCGGCGTGCGGTCAAGGACGGTTACGAGGTGATGATCGGCACCCGCGACCTGGCAGCGGCCGAGGGGCCGGCCCGGGAGATCGGGGCCACGGCGGTGCGGTGCGATCTCCAGGACGAGTCGACGCTCGCGGCCGCGGCGGAGCAGCTGAAGGACGGCATCGACCACATCGTGACGACAGGCTCGGCGCCGCACGACGTGCGCGCGGCCGAGCTGGACCACGACAAGCTGGTGGCCGCGTTCACGGCGAAGGTGATCGGCCCGATGCTGGTGGCCAAGCACTTCGCGCCGGTACTGCGCCCGAGCGGATCGATGGTGCTGTTCTCCGGTGTGGTCGGGTGGCGCCCCGGGCCGGGATCCCTCGTCAAGGGGGTCACCAACGGTGCGGTCGAGTACGCCGCGCGCCATCTGGCGGCGGATCTGGCCCCGGTGCGCGTCAACGCCGTCTCCCCCGGTGTCGTGGACTCGGGCCTCTGGGACCGCCTGGGTGACAAGAAGGGCGCCCTGCTGAGCAAGAGCGCCGCGGGGACCCTGGTCGGCCGGCACGGCGAGAGCGACGACATCGTCGACGCGGTGATGTGGCTCCTGCGCGCCGGATTCGTCTCCGGCGAGACGATCCACGTCGAGGGCGGCGCCCGCCACAAACTCGCCTGACACCGCAGCCGCCGCGTGCGCCCGGGCGCACGCGGCAGGGGGGTCGGCCGGGGCACCCGGTGCCCCGTACCCGTACCCCGTACCCCCTTGGCCCACCCCCCTTTGCCCCACCCCTCTTTGTCCCGCACCGGATTTCCCCCGGCGCGGTGAGGCCCCGGCGGGCCGTCCCGCCCGTACCCCGCCCACTCTTCCGGCGGGGCCCCGAGACCCAGGAGACAGACCATGTCCGAGTCCGAGCACATTCTGATCGTCGGCCCAGGCCGCGACTTCCCTGCCCGCCTCCGCCGGGTCAGGCCCGGAACCCGCACCACCGTCCTGTGCGACATCACCTACATCGGCCGGGTGCGCGAGCCGGCCGAGAACGTCCGGGTCATCTGCCTGCGCAGAAACGCACCCGAGCAGGAATGGATCGACCTCGCCACGGCCGTGCACACACGTGATCCGTTCACGCGCGTCGGCTCGTTCGGCGAGTCGGACCAGATCCCCTACGCGGCGGTCGCCCAGGCCCTGGGACTGCCGGCGCACAGCCCGCAGACCGTGCACCTGGCCCATGACAAGGCCGCGATGCGCGCCTGGCTGCGCGGGAAGGGGATCGACTCCACGGCGTCGCGGCGCGTCGAGAGCCTCGACGAACTGCGCGCCTTCACCCAGCGCCACGGCCTGCCCTGCATCGTGAAACCGGTGTCGAGCGCGGGCAGCGCGGGAGTCGGCAAGGTCAGCGCCGAAGGCGATCTGGAACACGCCTTCGCACGGGCCGTCAGCCAGAGCGACGCTTCCCAGGCCCACGCGGGCGTGCTGGTCGAGGAGTTCCTCGAAGGACCGCAGTACAGCGTCGAGGCGTTCTCCGAGCACGGCGAGCACGTACTGGTGGGCATCACCGCCAAGTGCTCCGACCCGGACGGCTTCGTCGAGCTCGGCCACGTCTCCCCCGCCGGCCTCCAGGAGGAACAGCGCCTGGACATCGAGACGTACCTCAAGCGGATACTCGACGCCCTCGGCGTGCAGAACGGTCCCACCCACACCGAGGTCGTCCTCACCGCCAAGGGCCCGCGGCTGATCGAGACGCACGTCCGCGTCGGCGGCGACAGCATCCCGGACCTGACCCTGGACGCCACCGGCGTCGACATGGACGACTGCACGGCCCGACAGGCACTCGGCGAACAAGTGCTGCCCGGCATCCGGGACACCCTCGCCGACACCCGGTCGCCGAGCCGGGCCTCGGCGATCTGGTTCGCCTCCCTCGACACCTCCGGCACTCTCGTCTCGGTCACCGGCACCGACAGGGCGGCGGCCGTGCCCGGCGTCAGCAAGGTTTCGGTCCTCGTCCAGCCCGGCACCGAGATCGGCGCGCTCACCGACTCCGACGCACGCGTCGCCTCCGTCCGCGCGCTCGCGGACACCCCCGAAGCCGCACTGGCCGCCGCCCGGGAAGCGGTGTCGCAGCTGGAGTTCCAGCTCGGTGCCCGCCCGCGGGACAGCCGGACGATCTGAGACCCGCACCCGGCCAAACCCCCCACGAAGAGGGATTGGAATGCTGTTATGACTACTGGCCCCAAGCTCACCGAGGTGCCCGGCGGGACCTCGTCGCGCTCAGGATTCTGGTACTTCTGGGCCGCCTCGGGCACCAGCAGCCTGGGGTCCGGTATCACCGCCGTCGCCCTGCCGCTGACCGCCCTCGTCATCCTCCACGCCTCGGCCTTCGAAGTCGGCCTCATCACCGCGGCCAGCTACGCGGGCGCGGTCCTCCTCGGACTGCCGGCCGGCGTGATCGTGCAACGCTTCCCCATGCGGGGCCTTCAGGTCGTCATGGACCTGGTCCGCGCGGTCCTGATCGCCTCGGTGCCCATCGCGGCGTGGCTGGACATCCTGACCATCGCGCAACTCGTCCTGGTCGGCCTCTTCATCAGCCTGGCCAACATCCTCTTCGACGTCGCCAACACCGCGTATCTCCCCTCCATCGTCAGCAAGGAGGAGCTGACAGCCCGCAACAGCCTCATCTCCGGCACCCTCGCCACCACCCAGCTGGCCGGTCCCTCACTGGGCGGCCTCCTCGTCCAGCTCCTCGGCGCGGCCACCAGCCTGCTCACCGACGCGGTCAGCTACCTGCTGTCCGCGGTCCTCCTGGGGCGCATCCGCACGGAGAGCCCCCGCCCCCCGGCACGCCACCACGAACCCTTCGTCCGGCAGATCAGGGAGGGCGTACGGTTCGTCCTCCAGCACCCGGTGATACGCCCCTCCGTCCTGGCCTCCACCGCCTTCAACCTCGCCTCCGGCGTCGTCCTGGCAGTCGCCCCCGTCTTCCTCGTCCGCACCGCCGACCTCCCGGCCGGCACCGTCGGACTCGTCCTCGCCTGCGACGGTGTGGGAGCTCTGGCCGGAGCCGCGGTCACCACCCGGCTCGCCGCCCGGCTCGGCACCGCACGTGCCATCGTGGCCGCCACCGTCACGGGAGCCGCCGCCACCCTGTTGCTGCCCCTCGCCCGCTCCAGCTGGACAGTCGTCTGCTTCGGTCTCGGCCTGGCCGGCTTCGCGGCCGGCATCACGATCCTCAGCATCCTCACCCGCACCCACCGCCAGACCGTCACCCCAGCCGAACTGCTCCCCCGCGTCGTCGCCTCGGTCCGCTTCTTCACCTGGGGAGCCATCCCCATCGGCGCACTCCTCGGCGGCACCTTCGCGGACACCCTGAGCCCACGCGGCGCCCTCTACGCCGGCTGCGCCCTCGTCGTCTTCGCCCCCCTCGCCCTCTACTGCAGCAAGGTCCGCACGATCAGGAACCTCGAAGACTGACCGAGACGTTGCTCGTGGTGACGCGACCGGCGGGCCTGCCCCTCCGAGCCACTGGCATCTCAACTGTCCCGTGGGGGACTTGCCGGCCCGCCAGGCAGCCACCGCGCACGCCCGGACGGGCGTCGGTGAATTCGTGGGCACTTGGGCCCAGAAGCCCCGCCACCGCTCTCCGCCCGCCGCAGCACGGGCAGGGCCCGCACCCGGAATCGGCCGATCAGGAGGAGCGATCCGGCCAACACCTCTTTCTCCGCGCTTCATTGGGGACAGACACCTGCGACATCCCCGTGTCCGGAAGGCAGTCGGGACGCATCGTGTGAACCGCCGCTTGCCCGGCAGGGCTGAGTCCCGACATCCGCTGAGCCCGACATCCGCTGAGCCCGACATCCACGCGGCCGTGGGGCGGGTGGAGGCGGCGTTGGCGGCTCAGCCCAGGTAGGGGTAGGTGCCGGCGAGGTAGTCGCCGATCTGCTGCCGCATGCTCGGGTGGATGTCGTACTGGTCCAGGTCGCTCGACCGGACGTAGCGAACGCCGTCGGCCTCGTCGTTGATCGTGGGCTCGCCGCCCACGGGTCGGCCGATGTAGGTGTTCTCGTACTGCTGGCGGATCTCGCCGTCGGTGTAGGCCACGATGTGGTTCGGGTTCGTGTAGGGCCGTGCAGTGGCCCGGACAGCTTCGAAACCCTGAGCGTAGTTGTCGAACCAGCCCGCCCTGCCTGCTCTGCGAAGATGGAGGGGGAGCACCTGCCTCACTGGCGGGGGTCGAACAGCACCCGCTCCAACTGACGCCACTCAGGCTCGGGCGCCGCAGCAGGCCGAACGACGGTGAGAAGCCGCCCGTCGAGACACACGTCAAACCGCCCTTCCGACCGTGCCATCCTTTCCCGAATCGCCACCTGCCGGGGCGGCCTCTCAGCAAGTACTCCGACCATGACCTCGTGCTTCGCAGGTCCCAAGGCGTCGGCCGGTACCCAACGGCCACGCACGGCGATCCCGGCGAGGGTGGCCTCTTGGTCCGGTTCAGGAGCGGATGCGTAGAGCCTGCTCACCACATCCTCTGCGACTTCCTGGGGAGGCCGCGTGGGTTCCGCCGCCATTGACACAAGTGATTCGAGGTCCGTGATCGCCTCGCCTGCGGCGCCGCTGGAAACCGTTCCCCCCGCCGGGGACGGCTGACTCGACGGGAGAACGTCAGGGCCGGACGCTGCGTCCGCCCCCGATTCGCCCCAGTGGAAGGCCTGCTCCTGGCCGTCCCCGTCCTCCGTCTCTACCCAGTCGGTCATCAGCGTGTCGCCCGATTCGCTGCCTTCGGGGATAAAAATGTCCACAGCCACCCCGGCCGGACCGACGTAGACCCAGCTCATGAAGTAGGAGTGGTCGCCATGAGCAGCAGACCAGGCCGTGAGCTGAGCGAGTCGCCGTCGCTGTACGGAGAGAAGGCGCTTGGGCAGCAGATCCTTCTGTTTGCGATACCGCCCACGAGCCTCTCCCGCGATTGGGCCCGCTGGCACATGGAACAGCAGATCAGGGCGTACACCACTGCCCCGATACGACTTCGACAGAGGTCTCGGCAGAGCATCGAAGCTGTGCAGTGCGTGGGTTCCGTCCGTCCACGAGAAAAGAGCTTCACTCGCCGCGGTCAGCAGCCCGAGCCCTGCGCACTCGCTGACGAAGCTCCGTATGTGCCGAGAACTCGCCATAAGGGAGGGATGATCGAGTTGCAGGGGACTCCCTCCTGGAGCGTCGACGTAACTGAGCAGAAGGCGGGCCTCCAGCTCCTTGGTCCGAAGGTCGACGACGCCTTGCAGGTCACAGGCCAGCGCGTTGATGTGGACCAGCCGAGCCAATCCGACCGGCAGTTGCCCGCGACCGATGATCCAAGCCGCACCCTGACCACTCGACCGCGGCTCGAACCGCCAGACCCGAGCTTCAACCGTGTTCACGCCGACTCCCCCGCACCCATCACTCCATGCCCCCGATCGCCTGACCGCACGTACTCAAGAGCCACGATAGCGACGGCCACCGACCGTCACGTGGTCTGGAGGAAGACCGCTGCTCACCCTTGATCGGTGAGCGAACGCGCAGGTGGGTGTGGACGGCGCTGAGCAAGAACGGTCGGCACAACGACGCGACCCGCGTCATGCGGGCCGCGACCCGCGACTTCGGAGGCCTCACCCAACCCGACGACCGGTCCGGCCACATCCTGCTCTCCGACGCGGCGTCCCGGGATGATGGACTCCACGTAAATCGCCCCCGGCGACGGTGATCAGGGAGAGACGCGTGAGCGACAACCAGCAGGCCATCACCGAGGAGCAGTGGCGCCAGGCCGCGCTGATCTGGAACTACCACCAGATGCACCACCAACTGGGCCCTGTCGACGTGGCTATCGGGCTGGGCAGTCATGACCTCGGCGTCGCCACCCACTCCGCCGAGCTGTACCGCGCCGGGCTGTTTCCGACCCTCGTCTTCACCGGCGGCAACAGCCCCACCACCGCCAAGGTCTTCCCGCGCGGCGAGGCCGTCCACTTCCGCGAGCACGCCATCGGCCTCGGCATTCCCTCCGAGGCCATCCTGTTGGAACCGAACGCCGCCAACACCGGGCAGAACATCACTCTCTCGCGAGAGGTCCTCACCGCGGCCGGAATCACCCCGACCACCGTGCTGCTGGTCTCCAAGCCCTATATGGAGAGGCGGTCGTTCGCGACAGCCCGCAAGCTGTGGCCCGACGTCGAGATCCTCTGCACGTCGGAGCCGCTGGGAATGGACCACTACGTGAAGTCCATCGGTGACGAGAACCTCGTCGTGGACATGCTCGTCGGCGACCTCCAGCGCGTCATCGAGTATCCGAAGCGCGGATTCGCCATCGAGCAGGAGGTCCCGGAGAACGTGCACGGAGCGTACGAATCCCTCGTCCACGACGGCTTCACCAGCCGTCTCATCGCTTCCTGACCTGCCGGAGCCGGGCGGACCGCGCGCGATTCATCAGCCCAATCCGTTCCCGAGACCGACCACACCGGCCGAGCTGTTCGCGAACGCTCGGTCCGCTGTCGGCGTCGGCGGTGCCCGGCCCGCAGATTCCGGCCGTCCGTCCACAGAGGCCCGTCTTGGATCACGGCGGCCGGCACACCACCCCCGAAACAGCAGAAACCCCAGGTCACGGGCTGTACGACCTGGGGTTCTCGCCGAGCCCCCTATCGGATTCGAACCGATGACCTACGCATTACAAGTGCGTTGCTCTGGCCAGCTGAGCTAAGGAGGCAGCGCGCACGCCGAAACCACGCGCGCGAGCCCTCACTCTACACAGCGCCCCACGCGCCGATCCACGATGTTTCCGACCCCTGCCGCAACCCGCCGGGGCGCCGCCGCTCCCGGCCGCCCGGCGCCCCACGCGGCCGCCCGGCGCCCGTATCCGGGCGGGGCTCGACGCCGGCTTCTGGTGCCCGGCCGTTCCACCCCGGGCGGCGCCGACCAGGAGATATTTCTCCCCAGAGAACTACTGACAGATCCGAAATCGCCAGGTAGCGTCGCTGGTGGTTCACCCAGGTGGACCAGACCACTCCCTTTACAACGGATCGTCCGGCACGTTCCTGCCGGTTGAGGAGAAGATTCAGCATGGCCAGTGTCACGTTCGACAAGGCGTCCCGCGTCTACCCCGGCTCCACGAAGCCGGCCGTCGACCAGCTCGAGATCGACATCGCGGACGGTGAGTTCCTCGTCCTCGTCGGTCCCTCCGGTTGTGGCAAGTCGACCTCCCTGCGCATGCTCGCGGGTCTTGAGGACGTCAACGGCGGCGCCATCCGCATCGGTGACCGCGACGTCACGCACCTGCCCCCGAAGGACCGGGACATCGCCATGGTGTTCCAGAACTACGCGCTCTACCCGCACATGTCCGTCGCGGACAACATGGGCTTCGCGCTGAAGATCGCCGGTATCAACAAGACCGAGATCCGCGCGAAGGTCGAAGAGGCCGCCAAGATGCTGGACCTCACCGACTACCTGGACCGCAAGCCGAAGGCGCTCTCCGGTGGTCAGCGTCAGCGTGTGGCGATGGGCCGCGCGATCGTGCGTGAGCCGCAGGTCTTCCTCATGGACGAGCCGCTGTCGAACCTCGACGCCAAGCTCCGTGTCTCCACCCGTACGCAGATCGCCTCGCTCCAGCGCCGTCTGGGCATCACGACCGTGTACGTCACGCACGACCAGGTCGAGGCCCTCACCATGGGTGACCGCGTCGCGGTCCTCAAGGACGGTCTGCTCCAGCAGGTCGACTCGCCGCGCAACATGTACGACAAGCCGGCGAACCTCTTCGTGGCCGGCTTCATCGGCTCCCCCGCCATGAACCTGGTCGAGGTCCCGATCACCGACGGTGGCGTGAAGTTCGGCAACAGCGTCGTCCCGGTCTCCCGCGAGGCGCTCACCGCCGCCGCCAACCGCGGTGACCGCACGGTCACGGTCGGCATCCGTCCCGAGCACTTCGACATCGTCGAGCACGGCGGCGCCGCCGCGAAGTCCCTCACCAAGGACTCCGCCGACGCCCCGGCCGGCCTGGCCGTCTCGGTCAACGTCGTCGAGGAGCTCGGCGCCGACGGCTTCGTTTACGGCGCTGCCGAGGTCGGCGGCGAGCACAAGGACCTGGTCGTCCGCGTCGGCGGCCGCGCCGTCCCGGAGAAGGGCACCAAGCTGCACGTCGTGCCGCGCCCGGACGAGCTGCACGTCTTCGCGACGTCGACGGGCGAGCGCCTCACCGCCTGATCCGCACCCGCTCCACGGTGGCCCCGCACGTTGTCCGTGCGGGGCCACCGCGCGTTCGGGGGTTTGGACCGGACAGGCCGAATTCCCCGGCACAACGGTCATTTCACTCCGGGCCGTCAACACGGGATTCGAAAAGCGCAGTCGAACCATCCCTCACAGGGGTGACGTAGTGCTGTCCAGTCATCACCGCCCGCTACGCTCGCTGCGTGACCCATACCGCGCGCCGTATCGGCCGATCTCTCGCTTTCGTCCTGCCTGTCGTCATGGTGCTGTCCGGGACCCTCGCGGTCACCGCCGTGCCGTGGGCAGCCGACAACTCCGATTCGACGATGCTCACCGCGTCGGCCCGGACCGTCTCCAAGCGCGCCGAGCCGCGCACGCCGCAGGACATCCTGCGCGACAAGCTTCTGCTGGAGCTCCAGGAGAAGGACCCGGGCGTCGCGTTGACGGATCTCCAGCGTGCTGTGGAGGGGCGTCCGTCGCTCGCCCGGCACTGCATGTCGATCGCCAAGGCGCTGGGCAAGGCCGCCGTCGCGCAGTACGGCCCGACGCGCGCGCACCGCTTCTCGCGTCCGGTCTGTGACACGTCGTTCGCCTCGGGTGTCGCACAGTTCAGCTGACCGCTCCCGACCGGGCACCGCATATCGTGCCTGGCATGCATACGTTTCCGACGCAGGCCGTGATCCTGGCGGGTGGCCAGGGGTCACGGCTGCGCCCGTACACCGATGACCGCCCCAAGCCGATGGTCGAGATCCCGGGCACCGGGACGCCGATCATCGGCCATCAGCTTGCCTGGCTGGCCGCCGAGGGCGTGACCGACGCCGTGGTGTCGTGCGGGCATCTCGCCGAGGTGCTTCAGGAATGGCTGGCCGAGGCGGTCCTGCCGCTGCGTGTGACGACGGTGGTGGAGTCAGAGCCGCTGGGCCGCGGTGGCGGACTGAAGTACGCGGCGGCCCGGCTGCCCGATCCGGAGCAGCCCTGGTACGCGACCAACGGCGACATCTGGACCCGCTTCTCGTTGCGTGAGATGGCCGCGTTCCATGCGGAGCGTGATGCGACCGCGACGCTGGCGCTGGCACGTCCGCGCATTCCGTGGGGTGCGGTGGAGACGGACGCGTTCGGGCACATCACGGACTTCATCGAGTCCCCGCCCTCGCCGTATCTGATCAACGCGGGGGTGTACGTGTTCTCCCCGGCGTTCACGGGGCTGCTGCCGGACCGCGGCGACCATGAGCGGACCACGTTCCCGAGGCTGGCGCGCACACGCAGCCTGGCCGGGTATCCGCTGCCGCACGGGGCGTACTGGCGGGCCATCGACACCGCGAAGGACCTGACGGAGGCGGCGAAGGAGCTGGACGGGCAGTAGGTTCCCGTCGGCTGTCCGTACGCGTCACCGCCGCAGCACGCGCCAGGGGCCACGTACCAGGGGCGGGCACCAGGGGCGGGCACGAGGGCCACGCACCAGGGGCGGGCACCGGAATCGATTCCGGTGCCCGCCCCTGGTGCGTGGTGCGGTGCTGTCAGCCGAGGAGGCCGCCGATGGGGTTGCGGCCACCGCCGCCACCGTCGGAGGTGTCGGTGCCGCCCGTGGCCCCGGCGCTGGGGTCGGTGCCTCCGGTGGTGGCGCCGCCGCTGGGACCGGCGGAGCTGGGGCCGGAGGAGGTGGCGGGGGGCTGTTGGGGGGTGGTCTGCCGCGGAGCGGTCTGGCCGGTGCCCTGGGTCTCGCTGGGCTGACCGGCGCCGGCCGCCTGACCGGACTCGCGGACGCTGTCCGCCGCGGGGGTGGATGCCTGGGCGGACGGGATGCTGGGTGCGGTGGTGCGGGAGGGGGTGGGGCTCTGTCCCGCAGGGGTGTGGGAGGCCTTGCCGCTCCGGGACTTCTCGGGGAGCGGGGAGCCGGGGAGCTGGTTGGTGGGGACGCCGTTCGGGCCGGGAACGGTGACAACACCGGAGGAGCGGACGGCGCCGCCGAGCATGGAGCCGATGAGGAGAGTGAGGCCGACGACGACGGTGGCGACGACGGCACCTCGGCGCAGGACACGGCGGCGGAGGTCCCAGATCTCCGAGCGGGGACCGAGCTTGCGCCAGGCTTCGCCCGCGAGGCGTCCGTCGACGGAGTAGACGGGGGCGCCCGCGATGACGAGCGGGCTCCAGGCGGCGAGGTAGATGATGTCGGGCGCGTCGTACGCGGCGACCGTGCGCCAGCTGACGGTCACCAGGAGGGCGGCGGACAGCAGGGCGCCGATGGAGGCGGCGACGCGCTGCCAGAGGCCGAGGACGGTGAGGACGCCGACGACGACCTGGAGGAAGGCGATCGAAAGACCGGCGCCGACGGGGTGGGAGAGCGCGAATTCGCGGAGCGGTTCGGCGAGTGCCCAGGGGTGGAGCGAGTTCAGCCACTTGACCATGGAGCCCCGGTCGCCGCCGTCGAAGTAGACGGGGTCGCAGAGTTTGCCCATGCCGGCGTAGATGGAGATGAAGCCGAGGAAGACCCGCATGGGGAGCAGGACCACGCCGAGGTTCATCCGCCGGCCGGGGTAGTACGCGTGCCGGACGTTGTCGGCGCCGGTGCGCGGGTCGCGGGTGTCGGTGACGTCGGCGTCGGCGTCGTCGAATCCGTCCCGGTGGTATCCGTCCTGGTGGTATCCGTCCCGGCCGGGTCCGTCGGTGTCGTACGGGCCGGGCTCGACGGTGTCGTAGGCGCCGACAGCCTGGCGCATGGGGGGCAGCAGCGGGCCGCCCGGGTGGCGGCGGGGCTGGTGCGGTGCGGAGATGACGGGGTTGGGCTGGGTCTCGTCGAGGCGCGGGATGACCTGCGTGCCGGAGCCGCCGCGTCCGCCGTCGAAATCGTAGGCGGGGTACGGCTCGTAGGGGTCGTAGCCGCTGTCGGGCAGACCCGCGGTGGAGTTCCGTACGGCCTGGAGGAGTCCGCTGGCGCCTGGGTCGCCGGGAGCGGATTTGCCGCTCCACACGACGGGGGCGCGCCGGCCGCGGCCGGCTCCGGTTCCGCTCATGGCGGGGATCCTGGGCGCTCCGGCCGGGGCCACGCCGCGGAGCCGTGCGCGCTGGCCGGGGGCGAGCTGCACCCGGAAGCTGGCGTGGTTGACGATGACCTGCGCAGGGTCGCAGTCCACCTTGGTCATGCTCAGGGCGGGTAGTTCGTCGAACCGAGGCGTTCTGGTGTCCACACTCATCTAACCGAGTGATGTGTGGTTAGGACACTGCCTTGACGGTGTCGAAGTGTCCGAGGCCAGTCAACAGGTGGTGGCGGGGTGCGCCGGGGCGTGCGCGCACCCGGACACGCCCCCGGCGCACCCCCGCGGGGCCTGTCGGCCGCCGGTACCGCGGGTGGGTCCGGACCCGGTCGGCCGCCGCCCGTGCGGGTGGTTCCGCGGGACGGACCGCGCGGCCCGTCCCGGCGGCGGGTCAGGCGCGGCGGCGCGCGACCTCGTACATCACGATGCCGGCGGCGACACCGGCGTTGAGGGACTCGGCGCCGCCCGGCATGGAGATGCGGACGCGGTAGTCGCAGGTCTCGCCGACGAGGCGGCCGAGGCCCTTGCCCTCGCTGCCGATGACGATGACGACGGGGCCGCCGAGCGCTTCGAGGTCCTCGACGGTGTGCTCGCCGTCGGCGGCGAGGCCGACGATCGCGATGCCTTCCTTCTTGTACGCCTCCAGCGCGCGGGTCAGGTTGGTGACCCTGGAGACCGGGGTGCGGGCGGCGGTGCCGGCGGAGGACTTCCAGGCTCCGGCGGTCATGCCGGCGGCACGGCGCTCGGGCACGACCACGCCGTGGCCGCCGAAGGCGGAGACGGAGCGGACGATGGCGCCCAGGTTGCGCGGGTCGGTGACGCCGTCGAGGGCGACGATGAGCGGGTCCTCGCCGTTGTCGTAGGCGGCAGCGGTGAGGTCCTGCGGGTCCGCGTACTCGTACGGGGGCACCTGGAGCACGAGCCCCTGGTGGTTGAGGCCGTTCGTCATCCGGTCGAGCTCGGGGCGCGGGGCTTCCATCAGGTTGATGTTGCCGCGCTCGCCGGCGAGCTGGAGGGCCTCGCGGACGCGCTCGTCGTTGTCGATGTACTGCTGGACGTACAGCGTGGTGGCGGGCACGCCGTCGCGCAGGGCCTCGAAGACCGGGTTGCGGCCGACGACCATCTCGGAGGTGCCCTTGACGCCGCCGCGCCGGGGGGCGGGGCGGCGGTTGGCGGCCTGCTTGGCCCTGGCGGTGGCGATGCGGTTCTTCTTGTGCTTCTTGCGGTCCTCGGCGGGCGGCGTCGGTCCCTTGCCTTCGAGGCCACGGCGTCGCTGGCCACCGCTGCCGACCGTGGCGCCCTTCTTGTTGGACGTGCGGCGGTTCCTGCGCTGGCTGTTCCCGGCCATGACCTACCTGTTTCGTTGCTTCAGTCGTGCGTACGTATAAGTGAAGTGTGCCGCCCGGCGGGCCAGGCGGCACTCGGGAGGACTACTGGCGCGGGCCGAGTGTCCACCGCGGTCCGGCCGGGCTGTCCTCGATGACGAGGCCGGACTGGTTGAGCTGGTCGCGGATGGCGTCGGCCGAGGCCCAGTCCTTGCGCTCGCGTGCGGACTGACGCTGGTCGAGGACGAGGCGTACGAGGGTGTCGACGACGCCGTGGAGGTCGTCGCCGCGGTCGCTCTCACCGGCCCAGTGGTCGTCGAGCGGGTCGAGGCCGAGGACGCCGAGCATGGCGCGGACCTCGGCGAGGCGCGCGACGGCGGCTTCCTTGTCGTCGGCGGCGAGGGCGGAGTTCCCCTGGCGGACGGTGGTGTGGACGATGGCGAGGGCCTGGGGGACGCCCATGTCGTCGTCCATGGCCTCGGCGAAGGCGGGCGGCACCTCGGCGGCGGGGGCGACGGTCTCGCCGGCCTTCTCGGTGACGCGCTGGACGAAGCCCTCGATGCGGGCGAACGCGGATTCGGCCTCGCGCAGGGCCTCCTCGCTGTACTCGATCATCGACCGGTAGTGCGGGGTGCCGAGGTAGTAGCGCAGCACGATGGGTCGCCAGGTCTTGACCATGTCGCTGACGAGGACGGAGTTGTCGAGCGACTTCGACATCTTCTCGCCGGACATGGTGACCCAGGCGTTGTGGACCCAGTACTTCGCGAACGCGTCGCCGAAGGCCTTGGCCTGGGCGATCTCGTTCTCGTGGTGCGGGAAGATCAGGTCGATGCCGCCGCCGTGGATGTCGAAGGCGGCGCCGAGGTACTTGTGCGCCATGGCGGAGCATTCGAGGTGCCAGCCGGGACGGCCGCGTCCCCAGGGGGTCTCCCAGCTGGGCTCGCCGGGCTTGGACGCCTTCCACATGGCGAAGTCGCGCTTGTCGCGCTTGCCGGTCTCGTTGTCGCCGGAGGGCTGGCGCAGGTCGTCCAGGTCCTGGTTGGAGAGCTCCAGATAGCCGGGGAACGAGCGCACGTCGAAGTAGACGTTGCCGTCGGCGGCATAGGCGTGCCCGCGCTCGATGAGACCGCGCATCATCTCGATCATCTCGGGGACGTGGCCGGTCGCGCGGGGCTCGTACGTGGGCGGCAGGCAGCCGAGGGCGGCGTAGCCGTCGTTGAACGCGCGCTCGTTCTCGTAACCGATGGCCCACCAGGGGCGTCCCTGCTCGGCCGACTTCTTGATGATCTTGTCGTCGATGTCGGTGACGTTCCGGACGAAGGTCACGTCGTAGCCGCGGTGGGCGAACCAGCGGCGCATGATGTCGAAGTTCAGTCCGGACCTGATGTGCCCGATGTGCGGGGCGGCCTGGACGGTAGCGCCGCAGAGGTAGATCGAGACGCAGCCCGCTGTGAGCGGGACGAAGTCACGGATCTGCCGGGCGCTGGTGTCGTACAGGCGAATAGTCACGCCTCAAGGGTAGTGGGCGCGCACCAGTGCCCAGCGCCCCCTTGGGAGATTGCGTGGACAGTTGTTACGGCTCCGGGCGGGCCGGAGCCGTCACAGGTGAGGGCCGGAGCCGTGACAGGCGGGCGTCGGGGTCCGTTCAGATGCGTCCGACGACCTTGCGCGGGGTGATCCGGACGACGACGCGGGCGTCGTCGTCACCGGAGGAGGGGTTGAATTCGGCGTAGGACTTGCCGGTGTACTTCCGGGACAGCTCGTCGATGAGTTCCTGGCCGCCCTCGGTGGTGAGCGTGGCGGTGCCCCGGATCTCCGCGTAGGTGTACGGGGCGTCGAAGGGCTGGACGACGACGGAGACCCGGGGGTCGCGGGCGAGGTTCTGTTCCTTGCGGCGGCCGGTGGTGGTGGAGATGAGGACGTCGTCGCCGTCCCGCTTCACCCAGACCGGGGACACCTGGGGGCTGCCGTCGGGCTGGATGGTGGCCACGGTGACGAAGACCGGGGTGTCGAGCAGTGCCTTGAGTTCGGGGGAGAGTGCGGCGGTCATGGCGTACGTCCTCCTGAGCGGGTCGGTGATGCCTCTACGCCTACCCCAACCGCGCCCCCACCGTGCCTCTTCCCGCCCGCGACCCCCGGAAGGGTCAGCGCCAGGGCGGCGCCCGTGAGGGGGATGGCGGCGAGGGCGGCCCAGCGGACGGGCGCGGGGGCGTCGAGCAGGGCACCGGTGGCGGCGCTGCCGCCGAGGACCGCGAGGCCGGAGACCGAGGAGAGCGCTCCGGTGGCCAGACCCAGGTGCCGGTCGTCGACGAGATCCGGTACGAAGCCCCGGGCGGCGGGCACCAGGAGCATCTGGCCCAGGGTGAGGAGCACGACGAGAACGGCCGGGGGCAGCAGCCCGGCGGGGCCCGCGGGGGTCAGGGGTACGGCGGCGAACCCGGCGGCGACGGTGGCGAGCCCGGTGACGAGGGCGGTGCGCGGGGTGAGCCGGTGGGCGGACCAGCGGGTCAGGGGAAGCTGGACGCAGACGACGAGGAGGGAGGAGAGCGCGAAGAACCAGCCGAGGGCGGCCTGCGACCCGGTGGCGCGCGACACCTCGGCCGGGAGCGAGAGGTAGAGCTGGTTGTACGCGACGAGGTAGCTGCTGTACGCGAGGCAGAGCAACAGGAACGGCCGGTGGGTGAGGACCTGCCGCAGGGCAGCCCCGGTACGTACGGCCGTCCGGGTGACGGGGGCGCGGCGCGGCATGAGCCGGGCATGTCCGGCGAGGACGGCGACGAAGACGAGGACGCCGGCGAGGCAGGCGGCCCGGAAGCCGCCGTTCAGGAGAAGGAGCAGCGAGCCGAGCAGCGGCCCGAGGAAGGCACCGGCCTGTCCGGCGGCGGAGAACCGGGCGAGCAGGTGGGCGCGGGGGATGCCGGTGCGCCGCTCGTGCCGTACCGCTTCGCGGGCGGTCTCGGATTCGACGGCGGGCGAGAAGAGCGCGGCGGCGAACCCGGTGAGCAGGACGGCGCCGATGACGGCGGCGGTGGAGCCGGCGAAGGCCAGCCAGCCGAAGCCGGCGATGCGCAGGACGCAGCCGGTGAGGACGACGGGCCGGGGGCCGTAGCGGTCGGTGAGTGTGCCGCCGATGACGAAGAGGCCCTGCTGGCTGAAGGTACGCAGACCGAGGACGAGGCCGACGAGCCAGCCGGTCATCCCGAGGCCGGTTCCGAGGTGGGTGGCGAGGTAGGGCAGGACGGCGTAGAAGCCGGTGTTGAAGGCGAACTGGGTGGTGGTGAGGAGGCGGAGGTAGGGGGTGGTGGCGGCCGTCATGCGGCGGCCTGCGCAGGGCTGCCGTCCGGCAGGTGGTGGCCTGTGCGCTTCGGCCCGTCCGGCAGGTAGTGGCCGGCGCGCTTCGGCCCGTCCGGCAGGTGGCGGCCTGTGCGCTTCGGCCCGTCCGTCACCCGCTGGCCGGCGCGCTTCGGCTCGCCCGTCACGCGGTGGCCTGCGCGCGGCTCTCGTCGGTGGCCTGCGCGCGGCCGCCGTCGGCGGGCTTGCGAGGGTGCCTGCCCCGTACCGCTGCCGTGGTGAGGACCGCCAGCGCGCCGAGGGCGGCGAGGGCGGCGGCGGGGGCGAGGACGGACCAGGGGGCGCGCTCGGCGTAGGGGAGGTTCTCGGAGAGCATGCGGCCCCACTCGGGTGAGGGGGGCGCGGTGCCGAGGCCGAGGAAGCCGAGGGAGGCGAGGGCCAGGGCGATGGCGGGGACACGCAGGACGGCGTGTCGGGCGACGGGGGGCAGGACGCCGGGCAGCAGGTGGCGGCGGAGCAGATGGAGGCGTCCGGCGCCGAGCGCGCGGGCGGCGGCGAGGTGGGGGGCGGCGCGCTCCTGGGCGTACAGGGCGGCGGTGTGGGCGGCCAGGGGTGCCCAGGCGACGGCGGTCACGGCGGCCGCGGCGCTCCAGGGGCCGGGGCCCGCGATGCCGGCGACGACGAGACCGGTGAGGATCGCGGGCAGGGCGTTGGCGGTCTCGGTGAGGGCTCCGGCGCGTACGGCTCCGAGGACGAGGCCGATGAGCAGGGTGGCGGCACACACGATGACGGCGGTCAGAACGGTGCGGGCGGCTCCGTGTCCGAGGCGGGCGAGGACGTCGCGGCCGAGGGAGTCCGTGCCCAGGGGGTGGGCGGCGGAGGGACCGGCGAGGCGGGCGGCGGCGTCGATGTGGAGCGGGTCCCGCAGGAGCCCGGCGAGCGTGACGGCCGTGAAGAGCGCGGCGAGGAGCAGCGCGCCGGCGATCAGGGACCGGCGTGCGCGGGCGGCCGGCGGGACGAGTGCGGGCAGGGCGCCGTCGTCCAGCGCGGGGCCGAGCAGAACGCGGGAGACGAGACGGGCCGCGAGTCCGGCGGCCGTGCCGAGGAGCAGCAGGATCAGGACGGAGGCCTGGAGGACGGGGAGATCCTGGGCGAGGGCGGCGGACAGGGCGGTGGAGCCGAGGCCGGGGATGGCGTAGAGGGTCTCGACGGCGACGGCTCCGCCGGTGAGTCCGACGGTGGTCAGGCCCAGCTGGGGCAGCAGTCCGGGCAGGGTGCGCCGCAGGGCGTTGCGGGCGGTGCGGTGCCCGGGCATCCCGGCCGCCGTGGCGGCGCGGGCCCAGGGTTCGGCGAAGGCGGCGGGCAGCGCGTCGTCCAGGAGACGGCCGAGGAGGGCCCCGGCGGGGACGCCCATGGCCAGGGCGGGCAGCACGGTCTGCTCGGGGGTCCCCCAGCCGAGCGCGGGAAGCCAGTCGAGCCGGACGGCGACGACCGCGGCGAGAACGGCGGCGATCAGGAACTCGGGGAGGGCGGCGAGTACGGCGGCGCCGGTGCCGGCCCCGGCGGAGACGACGCGGCTCCGCGCCCCGCGCCGCAGGGTGCGGGCGGCGAGGGCGGCGGCGGTCACCAGGGCGACGGCGAAGGAGACGGCCATGAGGGTCAGGGAGACCCCGAGGGCGGATATCGCGTCCGGGGCGACCGGCTGCCCGGAGACCCAGGAGGTGCCGAGGTCGCCTCGGAGGAGTCCGGCCAGCCAGTCACCGAGTACATGGAGGGGTCCGCCGTCCAGGCCGGTCTCGGCGCGGATGGCGTCGAGGGTCTCGGCGGTGGGCGGCCGGTCGGCGTACCGGGCGCGCAGGATCGTGCGGGCGGGGTCGGTGCGCGTGAGCCGGGGCAGCAGTCCGATGACGGCGACGACGGCGAGGAGTGCGGTGAGCCCTCCGGCGAGCGCCGCGGCCGGCAACGTGCGCCGGTGGAGGAGCGGCGCCCGGTGCGTGCTCCCGGCGTGCCCGCCGGCGAGGCGCTTCACCCGGTCACCCGACGTGGGTGTCTGCGGTGATGAGGGTGCGTTCCTGGGGGTCGAGGGAGACGCCCCGGACACGGGTGTCGTCGTAGCCCTGGACGAAGCGTTCGTGGAGCAGCGGGACGAGGGCGTCGGTGCCGAGGACGTCGGCCTCGGCCGCCGCGGTCGCGGTGTGGCGGGCGTCGGTTCCGGCGGTGGCGGCGGCCTTGCGCACAGCGCCGTCGACGCGCTTGTCGCAGAGCTGCGAGATGTTGGAACTGCCGTCGCAGGTGAAGTCGGAGGCGAGGTAGGAGACCGGGTCGGCGGTGTCAAGGAGAGTGTTGCGGGCCTGGATGAAGGCGTCGTACTTCCCGGCGAGGGCGTCGGCCTCCATCTGGGCGTAGTCGCGGACGACCTGCTTGACGGTGAAGCCGCGCTTGGTCAGCTGCTGCTGGACGACGGTGGCGACCTCGGGGAGTTCGGGCCGGTTGGTGTAGGTGGCGAGGACGATCTCCTTCGTCCTGGCGACCTCTGCCTTGCCGGCGGCCTTCGTCCGGCCGACGGGGGTGATGCGGGCCCCGGCGGCCCAGGGGACGCCGGGGCCGAGGAGGCCCTGTGCGCTGTCGGCGCGTCCTTCGTAGACGGCCTTGACGAGGGCCTTGGAGTCGATGGCCTCGCGGGCCGCGGCGCGCATCGCGGGGTCGGCGAAGACGCCGCGCCCGGTGTTGAGGGAGAGCCCGTTGGTGCGGGCGGAGGGGAACTCGTGGACGAGTCCGTCGCCGAGGAGGGAGGCCTGGGAGATGGGCACGTACTCGGCGATGTCGACGGCCTCGGTGCGCAGGGCGTTGGCGCGGGCGGTGCCGTCGGCGACGAAGGTGACGTCGACGCCGGGGGCCTTGGCCTTACCGCCCCAGTAGGTGCCGTTGCGTTCCAGGGTGGCGCTGACGGCGCCCTTGACGGCGGCGAGGGTGAAGGGGCCGGTGGCGTGCCCGGCGGGGTTCACCTTTCCGTCGGCGTAGGCGGCGGCGGAAAGGATCGTGAGGGAGGGGTTGGCGAGGCGCTGGGGCAGCAGCGGGTCGGCCTCGTCGGTGACGATCCGTACGGTGGTGGCGTCCCGGGCCGTGGCGGTGAGGCGGGTGTCGGACAGGACGCGGGGCTTCGGCGAGGCCTTCTCCGCGGCGGTCAGTGAGCGTACGACGGCCGCCGCGTCCACCTTCGTGCCGTCCTGGAAGGACGCCTTGCGCAGGGTGAAGGTCCATTCCTTCGCGCTGTCGCGCTTCCAGGAGGCGGCGAGCGCGGGCTTGGCCGCACCCTCGCGGTCAAGGGTGGTGAGGCCCTCGATGACCGCGAGGCGGCTGAGGGTGACGGCGTCGTCGCCGTAGGGGGACATCGCCTGGGCGGGCGGAAAGGCCATGACGACCCGGAGGCGTTGCCCGCCGTCCCCCGCACCCTTGGCGTCGGACGCGCTGCCGGAGCAGGCGGTGGCGAGCGGGACGAGGAGCGCGGTCGCGGACAGAGCCAGCGGCAGCGCGGAGCGACGGCGTCGGGGTGCAGACATGGAACGACCTTATATGAAAATGATTGTCACTTAGAAGGGGTGGGGCGCAGTGCGGGCCGCAGCCCTTCCGGACGGCCCGGACTCCGGCAGCGGCGGCAGCGGCAGTTCGAAGTGGACGATGCCCTGGCCGCCGCCCGGCAGCGCGCGCTCGTCGCACACCTCGCGCGCCAGCGACCGCCAGAACGGTTCGGCGCCGGGGACGGCGGGGTCGGTGTGCAGATAGACCGCCTCGTAGCCGCCGGCCCGCGCCACGAAGTCGCAGAGCTCACGCACCACCCGGCGGGCGAGCCCGTGCCTGCGGTGCTCGGGCGCGACGTAGATCCGGCAGAGCTGGGCGGTGGTGCCGGACGGGAAACGGTCCGCGACCCAGCGGGGGTTGGGCGGCGCCTGGGGGCCCCGGTCCCGCACGGCGCCCGTCGCGACGATCTCGCCGTCCCGCTCGGCCACCAGCAGGGTGCAGCGCGCGGGCCGCAGATAGGCGGCCTCGGGGTCGATGATGTCGGCGTGCCAGCGCGGTACGTAGCCGGAGCGCAGGTCACGGTAGACGGTGTCGAGCATCACGGCCCGCGCCCCGCCGATGTCCGGCGGACCTGCGGTGCGCACGACGTACCCGTCGGCATCGGCCCGCACCGGAGCGATCGTCGTCGTGCCCATCCCGGAGCTTCACCGTCCCTTGCCGCACCACCATTGCCGCACCAGCGTACGTGCGACTAATGTGCAACAAGCCCGCGGGCCCCAGGGGTGCGCCGGACCGGACCCCCAGGACACCGCAGCCCGTTCAGCCGGTGCGGTAGACCAGAGCCGTCGCGATGCCGGCGATGCCCTCGCCCCGGCCGGTGAAGCCGAGTCCGTCCGAGGTCGCGGCGGAGAGCGAGACGGGGGCACCCACGGCGGCGGAGAGGACCTTCTGCGCCTCGTCGCGCCGCTTGCCGATCTTCGGCCGTACGCCGACGACCTGGACGGCCACGTTGCCGATCTCGAAGCCCTCGGCCCTGACGATCCTGGCCGCCTCGGTCAGCAGCGTGACGCCCGCGGCGCCGGACCACTCGGGGCGCCCCGTGCCGAAGTGCTGCCCGAGGTCACCGAGACCGGCGGCCGAGAAGAGCGCGTTGCACGCGGCGTGCGCCACGACGTCGGCGTCGGAGTGGCCGGCGAGACCGGGGCCCTCGCCCTCCCAGAGCAGACCCGCGCACCACAGCTCGCGGCCCTCCTCGAAGGCGTGGATGTCGGTGCCGATCCCGACGAGCGGGATCACGGGCGCGCCGCGCCCGCCGGATACCTCAGAAGCCATCGTTCGCCCTCCTGCGTGCGAGTACCGCCTCGGCCAGGACCAGGTCCAGCGGCCGGGTCACCTTGAACGCCTCCTCGTGCCCGGGTACGGCCACGACGGGCACCCCGAGCCGCTCGGCCAGACCCGCGTCGTCGGTCGCGCCCTCGCCACTGACGGCGACCTCCTCGTGGGCGCGCACCAGAGTGTCGCGGTCGAAGCCCTGCGGGGTCTGCACCGCGCGCAGCCGGGCCCGCACCGGAGTCGAGAGCACCGGCTCCGGCTCCCCCGGCGCACCGGGCTCGACCTCCTTGACGGTATCGGCGAGCGGCAGCGCGGGCACGACGGCGGGCGCCCCGTCCCGTACGGCCTCGATCACCGCGTCCACGGTGTCGACGGGCACGAGCGGGCGGGCCGCGTCATGGACGAGGACGGCGTGGACATCGGCCGGCAGCGCGTCGAGTCCGAGCTTCACCGACTGCTGCCGGGTCTCACCGCCGGGCACGACGAGGAAATCGGTGCGCTCGGGCAGGGCGTGCTCGTCGAGCAGGTGCCGCACCTCGGCCGCACCGTCGGGCGGTGCGACGACCACGACCAGGGAGACATGGCGGGAGGCCGCCATGGCCCGTACGGCGTGGACGAGCATGGGCGTCCCGCCCAGCCCGCGGAGCGCCTTGGGGGCCCCGGGGCCGAGCCGTACGCCGCGGCCGGCCGCGGGAATCACGACTGCGGTGCGGTAAGAACGCGATTGATCAGACATCGGTTGCACTCCGAAGCATCGGCATGTTTGTCTCCACGGCGGACGTGGGTATGGCCACAAGCGAGCCGGGCGCTACGCCATGACTCGACCGGGACCCTTTCCGTGACCCCGGGCGAGTCGCGGGGGCCGCCCCGGCCGCTCGGGATCGGCCGCACACGTCGACTTCACAAGATCGCGAGCAAAGTACCGGGGGATCGTCGATGAGGCCAACGCGTCGACGCATCGGGGAGAACATCCGGGTTCGGCGGGCCGCGTCGCCCACAGGCGTCCGCGAACAGGTGGCCGCTGCCCGGATTCCGCGCACCGAGGCGCCCGCGGCCGGCCGTCGCGGGCCGGGTACGGCACGATCGGGCACGGCACGGCCGGAGGTGTCACAGCCGGATGTGCCGCAGCCGGGCGTGTCGCTGCGGGGTCCCGGGCAGGGCCGTGTGTACGGCCATGTCGCGCATACCGGATCCGGACATGCCGCAGCGCCCGACGACACACCGTGTATACGGCTGGTCAGCGGGCACCGCGGCACATTATTGAGGACCGGTCCTATCCGGTTCAGGACGCGAGAACCTCGTCGAGGAGAGCCTCGGCCTTGTCCTCGTTCGTGTTCTCCGCGAGAGCGAGCTCACTCACCAGGATCTGGCGCGCCTTGGCGAGCATGCGCTTCTCACCTGCGGAGAGTCCACGCTCACGCTCGCGACGCCACAGGTCACGCACGACTTCCGCGACCTTGATGACATCACCGGATGCGAGCTTCTCGAGATTTGCCTTGTAGCGTCGGGACCAGTTCGTCGGCTCCTCGGCATACGGTGCGCGCAGCACCTCGAAGACCCGGTCCAGCCCTTCCTGCCCGACCACGTCACGCACGCCCACGAACTCCGCATTGTCCGCCGGCACACGCACCGTCAAGTCGCCCTGGGCGACCTTGAGCACCAAGTAGGTCTTGTCCACGCCTTTGATCTGGCGAGTTTCGATAGCCTCGATCAGCGCGGCCCCGTGATGGGGATAGACCACGGTGTCGCCAACCTTGAACGTCATGTGACAGGTACCCCTTCCGTGGCTATCAAGAGTAACACGAGAACAGCTTCTCCTGAATGACGTTTTCGCAGGTCAGGGCATATCTCGGGGCTTGACAACTGCAACAGGGACGTGCTGCGGAAGGCTCGCGGAGAGCGGTATTCGCAGGTCGGAGCGGCTGCGCGGGCAAGGAGAAACGCGCACGTTACACCCGCCGGAACCCGCTCGGAAGAGACGAGAAGTCCCGGTTTGCCGGGTTCCGGATGGTGAACATTCCGCGTTCCGTTCGGAGATCGATCACTCGTGCGTCACTAAGTGCCGGTGGCCAATAAAATTGATCAACGTCGGACACCGCGAGAGTTATGCGCAATGAATGCGCCACGGCCGCTTGAACAGCGGCGCGAAGCACGGGGGCGGAACGCGGGACGAACGCGCGGCGGAATTGATCAAGCGTGTTATGTGAACCAGGATGCGAATGATCTCGCGTGCGACAGCCCGCGATCCCCGGGACCGTCAGGGGCGGGTCGGGTGCGGGGCGGGGACGGCGGCTCGGTAACCTGGCCGCTGAAACACGCTTGGGGCGGCTTTGCACCGTGCCGCCCGACCCCGTCCGTAAGTCCGCTCGTTCAAGGAGTTGCCGCCGCCGTGAGCCGCAGCCTTCGACACGGCGCCCTCGCCGCCACCGCCATCGCGTTCTCGATCGCCGGGCTCTCCGCATGCGGAGCCGGCAACAACGCGCAGACGCTCGAAGTCAGGCCTGACAACGCCGCCACGTCGTCCGGCGACATCAAGATCCAGAACGCGAACGTCATCACCCAGCCGGTGCGCGGTGCCAACGGCCCGGCCGTGGTCAGCGCCACGCTGTTCAACAACGGCTCCAAGGCGGAGACCCTCGACGCCATCACCCTGACGGGGAGCAGCGGCTCCGTGCAGCTGCACGCCGCCAAGGGCGCGGGACCTGTCGTCGTACCGGCCGGCGGCCGCGTGATCCTCGGCGGTGCGGGCAACGCCTCCGCCGTGATCGAGAACGGCAACGAGGCCACGCAGAACGGCAACGTGCAGTCGCTGGTCTTCAAGTTCAGCCGGACCGGCGACATCAAGCTGGGCGCGTCCGTCGTGCCCTCGGACAACTACTTCAAGGGCTTCGGTCCCAGCTCGCTGCCGAAGCTCCCGGAGCAGTCGGCCGAGTCCCCCGAGACGTCGCCGTCCGGCTCCGCGTCCGAGACCCCGGACGGATCGGCCTCGGCAAGCGATTCCGCCACCCCGGACGACGCGGCGTCCGACTCCCAGCAGCCGGGCTGACCGCACCCCGCACCGAATGGCAGGTGTGGCTGAGGCGCCCCCGGGTCCCGGGGGCGCCTCAGCCACACCTGCTGTCGTACCGGCCCCGGACGGTGGGGCGGGCCGGTCTACGGCTCGAACTTGTACCCGAGGCCCCGCACCGTCACGAGGAACCGGGGGGCGCCCGGGTCCGGCTCGATCTTGGCGCGCAGACGCTTCACGTGGACGTCGAGCGTCTTGGTGTCGCCGACGTAGTCCGCGCCCCAGACCCGGTCGATCAGCTGCATCCGGGTCAGCACCCGGCCGGCGTTGCGCAGCAGCATCTCCAGCAGGTCGAACTCCTTCAGCGGCAGGTCGACCTTGCCGCCGGAGACCGTGACGACATGACGGTCCACGTCCATCCGCACCGGGCCCGCCTCCAGGGCGGCCGGGCTGGCCTCCTCCGGCTCCCCGCGGCGGCGCAGCACCGCGCGGATGCGGGCGACGAGCTCGCGCGAGGAGAACGGCTTGGTCACATAGTCGTCGGCTCCTATTTCCAGACCGACGACCTTGTCGATCTCGCTGTCCTTCGCGGTGACCATGATCACGGGGACGTTGGACTTGCTGCGCAGCTGCCGGCAGACCTCCGTGCCGGGCAGGCCCGGCAGCATCAGGTCGAGCAGCACGAGGTCGGCGCCGTTGCGCTCGAACTCGTCCAGGCCGTCGGGTCCGGTGGCCGCGATGGCGACCTCGAAGCCTTCCTTGCGGAGCATGTAGGACAGGACGTCGCTGAAGGATTCCTCATCCTCGACGACAAGCACTCGGGTCACGGAAGAGCCTCCGGGGCAGGGAATGAATCAAAGGTGTCGGGTGCGGCGTCCGGACCGGACGCCTCGTCGCCGTTGACGATGAGCGGGCCGCCCGATGTGCGGTCCCGGTCCCGTGCGGAGCCCGCTTCGGGCAGCCGCAGGGTGAAGGTGGAGCCCTGTCCCTCCGAGCTCCACACGGTGACCTCCCCGCCGTGCGAGGCGGCCACGTGCTTGACGATGGCGAGGCCGAGGCCGGTGCCACCGGTGGCGCGCGAGCGGGCCGGGTCGACGCGGTAGAAGCGTTCGAAGACCCGTTCCCGGTCCTTCTCCGAGATGCCGAAGCCCTGGTCGGTCACGGCGATCTCGATCTCGTTCCCGCCGGGTACGACCACCCGGCGCACGGCGATGCCGACGCGGGTGCGGGCGGGGCTGTAATTGACGGCGTTCTCGACGAGATTGCCGAGTGCCGCGGCGAGCTGGCCCCGGTTGCCCCATATGCGGAGCTCGGCGGTGCCGCCCGCGGCCATGGTGATCTGCTTGGAGCCGGCCTGCTGACGACAGCGGTCGATCGCCTCGGCGACCAGTTCGTCGACGCGCACCGGCTCGGCGTCCTCCAGCGGGTCGTCGTTCTGCACCCGGGAGAGGTCGATGAGCTCCTGGACGAGGTTGGTGAGCCTGGTCGCCTCGATCTGCATCCGCCCGGCGAACCGCTCCACCGCCTCCGGATCGTCGGAGGCGTCCATCACGGCCTCCGAGAGCAGGGACAGCGCACCGGTCGGGGTCTTGAGCTCATGGCTGACGTTGGCGACGAAGTCACGCCTGACCGCCTCGATGCGGCGGGCCTCCGTGAGGTCCTCGACCAGCAGCAGCACCAGCCGGGAGCCCAGCGGGGCGACCCGGGCGGACACCGCCAGGGCCTCGCCGCGGCCCGTGCCGCGCCGGGGCAGGTCCAGTTCGACCTGTCGTATCTCCCCGTCGCGGCGGGTGTCCCTGGCCATGTTCAGCATCGGCTCGACGGCCAGCCGCCCTCCCCTGACCAGTCCCAGCGCGTACGCGGCGGAGCTGGCCTTGACGACGCTGTCGCTCTCGTCGAGCACGACCGCGGAGGAACTGAGCACGGACAGGACCGTGTCGACCCCGGGAGGCAGGGGGGCACCGCTGTCGGGCCGCAGGGACGTACGCGTGGGCTTCTTCTGGTCGCGCTCGCTCCAGCGGAACGCCAGCATGGCGATCACACCGGTACACACCCCGGCGATCGCTGCAGCTGCGGCGACCGCCGCGTTCACGTCCATGTCTCCAGGTTATGCGGCCCGGCGGACACTCTCCCAGCCGTCCGAGTGCCTGTCCGAACACTCGTCGCCCAGAGTTCACCGAGGGGCAAGCATCGGTTCATTTGGCAGGCCGGAACCCGACGCGTACGCCCGTCACGGTGGCAGCGTGGGGTTCAGGGACGGCCCCGGACTCGGTTCAGGACTGGAGAGGGACACCATGCGTGACGCGTACCACGAGGAACTCGACTCGATCGGCGAGGGACTGGTCGAGATGGCCCGGCTCGTCGGGTCGGCGATCGGCCGGGCGACGACGTCCATGCTCGACGCCGATCTCAAGCTCGCGGAGACCGTGATCGCCGCGGACCAGAAGGTCGACGACCTCCAGCACGACCTGGAGGCCAGGGCCATCGCGCTGCTGGCCCGCCAGCAGCCGGTGGCGACCGACCTCAGGATCGTGGTCACCTCGCTGCGGATGAGCGCGGACCTGGAGCGCTCGGGCGACCTGGCCCAGCACGTCGCCAAGCTGGCCCGGCTGCGCTTCCCGCAGTCGGCGGTCCCGCACGACCTGCACGCCACCATCCTGGAGATGGGGCAGCTCGCGCAGCGCCTCATGGCCAAGGCCGCCGAGGTGATCATCACCAAGGACGTCGACCTCGCGCTCCAGCTGGAGCAGGACGACGACGAGATGGACCTGCTGCACCGCACGCTGTTCCAGCACCTGATGGACGACCGCTGGAAGCACGGCATCGAGACCGCCGTCGACGTGACCCTGCTGGGCCGTTACTACGAGCGGTTCGCGGACCACGCCGTCTCGGTGGCCAAGCGCGTCGTCTACCTGGTGACGGGCGAGCACGCGGACGAGCTCCAGCAGCCGGCACCGGTGGACGGCGCGTAGCGGCGCCCGTACGGGACATCTGGATACGCACATGTGTTCCTGCGCGTGTGCGCCGTTGATGCGCCCGCCCGGCTGGGCATGCAATGGGACGGGGCGCCACGACTTGTCCGTACGCCCCGGCCGTGGGCCCCGTGCGGGTGTACGGCCCTGCCGTACACCTTGAGGAGGAACCATGGCCGATTCCCCCATGACCGAACCCCAGCAGGAGACGCCCGCCGACGTGGCGCACCGCGGCGTCGTCGGCGCCTGCGGGTGCGGATCGGGCTGCGGGTGCGGCTGCCAGTCCGGGGCGCCGTGCCAGTGCGGCGGCTGCTCCGGCTGACGGACCCGCGCGACAGCGGGGCGCCCCGCGCGGAACACTCCGCACGGGGCGCCCCCGGCCCCTGTCGCGCGTCAGCCGGCCCGCTCCACGAAAGCTTGCGCCGGCCCGCTCCACGAAGGCTTGTGCCGGCCCGCCGGCTCCGCAACGGGCGTCGCTCAGCCCGCCGGCTCCGCCACGGGCCCGGCCTCGTCCGCGACGCGGGCCGGTCCGCTCCCGGCCACGGCTGCGGGGGACGTCGTCGCGCCGTCCCGCGGCAGGCTCCGCATCAGCAGCCAGTACCCGAACGCCGCCGCGGTGCCCAGGACCGCGCACGTCCCCCACAGCCAGCCGGCCCCGAAGTGGTCGATCACCACACCGGACATCAGCGGGGCGACGAGCGCCGCCGCCGACCAGGACAAGGTGTACATGCCCTGGTAGCGGCCCCGGCCATGGGCAGGCGAGAGCTGCACGACCAGACCGTTCTGCACGGGCGCGTTGACGATCTCGGCGACGGTCCAGACGCAGATGGTCAGCGCGTAGAGCCCCACCGAGCCGGCGAAGGCTGTCAGCCCGAAGCCGTAACCGGCGAGCAGTGACGACACGATGAGCAGCCGGCGCGGGTCGCGGCTCTGGATGAACCGGGTGACCGGGATCTGCAGCACCACGATGAGGACGCCGTTGACGGCTACCGCCGTACCGTAGTCGGAGCTGCTGAACCCGTCCGCCCCCATGGCCACGGGCAGCCCCACGTACCCCTGCTGGAAGATCAGGGCGATCACGAACGACAGGCCCACGACGCCCATGAACCGCCCGTCGCGCAGCACCGTGCCGAGCCGTACACCGTCGGAGGTATAGGCGGCCTTCGGGGCCGCGCTCGGGAACGCGGGCGTGGCCTTCTCCGGCCGGGACTCCGGCACCTTCATGAAGACGACGACCGCGCAGACGAGCGTCATCGCCGCCTCGCCCACGAAGCCCGCGAGATAGCTGTGCTCGGCGACGAACCCGGCCCCGGCGGACGAGACCGCGAACCCGAGATTGATCGCCCAGTAGTTCAGCGAGAACGCCCGCACCCGGTCCTTCGCGGGGACGATGTCGGCGATCATCGCCTGGACCGCCGGCCGGGAGGCGTTGCCGGCCATGCCGACGACGAAGGCGACAGCGGCGATCGCCGCCGGATGGACCATGAAGCCGAGCACCGCCACCGACACGGCGGTCGAGAGCTGCGCGATCAGCATCGTGGGCCGCCGGCCGAAACGGTCCGTCATCACCCCGGCCCCGAGCGAGGAGACGACCCCGCCGAGCCCGTGCAGGGCGGCGACCAGCCCGGCGTACGAGGCGGAGTAGCCCCGGTCCAAGGTCAGATACAGGGCCATGAAGGTGGCGACGAACGCCCCGAGGCGGTTGACCAGAGTGCTGGTCCACAGCCACCAGAACTCCCTGGGGAGACCGGAGACCGTTTCACGGACGGCCCGTCCGAGACCGGCGGCAGGCATGCGGGTTCCCCCAGGGAGGTACGAGATCTGATGCGGGCGGTATGAGGTTCGCCGACGGTCCGAACATTACGAATCCTGCGCTCGGCCCCGCCACTCGATTGACGGCCGCCGTCAATCGAGCACCGCCCGCCCCCGGCGCACGCGCCCCGCCTGTCCGCCCTGTGGCCGGGCGCGCGCGGCCCGTACGGGTTCGATTACGCTCGGACCCATGGCCGACGCACCGTACAAGCTGATCCTCCTCCGCCACGGCGAGAGCGAATGGAACGCGAAGAACCTGTTCACCGGATGGGTGGACGTCAATCTCACCGAGAAGGGCGAGAAGGAGGCGGTCCGCGGCGGTGAGCTGCTCAAGGACGCCGGCCTGCTCCCCGATGTGCTGCACACCTCGCTCCAGAAGCGCGCCATCCGCACCGCCCAGCTCGCGCTGGAGTCCGCGGACCGCCACTGGATCCCCGTCCACCGCTCCTGGCGGCTGAACGAGCGCCACTACGGCGCCCTTCAGGGCAAGGACAAGGCCCAGACGCTCGCCGAGTTCGGCGAGGAGCAGTTCATGCTCTGGCGCCGCTCGTACGACACCCCGCCGCCCGCACTGGAGGACGGCACCGAGTTCTCGCAGAGCGACGACGCCCGCTACGCGACGATCCCGCCGGAGCTGCGCCCGCGCACGGAGTGCCTGAAGGACGTCGTCGTCCGCATGCTGCCGTACTGGTACGACGGCATCGTCCCGGACCTGCTCGACGGCAAGACGGTCCTGGTCGCCGCGCACGGCAACAGCCTCCGCGCCCTGGTCAAGCACCTCGACGGTGTCTCGGACGCCGACATCGCGGGCCTGAACATCCCGACGGGCATCCCGCTCGCGTACGAACTGGACGAGGACTTCCGCCCCTTGAAGCCGGGCGGCACCTACCTCGACCCGGACGCGGCGAAGGCGGCCATCGAGGCCGTGAAGAACCAGGGCAAGAAGTAACAGCCCCAGCGATCACGCCCCTGACCCGCGCTTTCGGTGCGGGTCAGGGGCTGCTTTCTGTTCCGGCCCGGCCCTCGCCCCTGAGGCCCCGGCCCTCGGTGTCCGGCCGCGCAGCCGCCCCGCCGCGCTCACCGCTCCGCCCCGCACGGGGACGACCAACGGGCCGCCCGCACACGTCGGATGCCTGACCCGACCCCGAGCCGGGGCTGCCGGAAGTGACGTGCCTCACGGCGCGTCGTACCCTGTGGCGCATGCGGGGAGAGCGGGGAGAGCAGCCATGAGTGAGCCCCTGAAGACCTTCGTCGGTGGCGCCGAGGTCGAGGTGCCCAACAGCATCCCGACCATCCGCGATGCCCTGCCCGAGGCGAGACGCGAGGAGTTCGACCGCGCCATCAACGAGGCCGGGGTACACGAGATCCAGGCCGTGATGCGGCACTGGATGCTGGAGGCCGTACCCGATCCGGAGGCCGAGCGGATCCTGGACCGGCTGGCGCGGGACGAGGCCGAGAGGCGGAGCGTCGCTTGAGCTTCCGGATCTCCTACGCGCCGCCCGCCGACGACACCCTGGCCAAGATGCGGGACGGCGACACCTTCCGGGACGAGATGGCGTGCACGCTGGGGCGTGAGCCCTACGGGCACGGCTCGTCCGCCGTCAAGCACGAGCACGATCGCCGCGAGGCGACGGTCGCCGGGGCGATCGTGCTCTATTACGTCTCCGGATCGGTCCTGACCGTCACCGTCGTACGGCTCGTCCCGCTCCCCTGACCGTCACCGTCGTACGGCTCGTGGCGCTTCCCCGGCCGTCACCGCGGAACGGACCGTCCCGCTCCCCCGCCCCTGACCGTCCCTCAGGCCAGCTTGGCGGCCTGGGCGTTGATCACTGCGGTCGGCAGGTCGAAGTCGCCGCCGGCGCCTGCCGCGCCCAGGTTGAGCGAGGTCAGCGAGGCGAGCGTGGTGCCCTGGCGGATCTGGATGAGCTTCATGGCGCTCTTCTCGCCCTCCGACTCGACCGTCACCGTCCAGGCGACGGCTTCCTCGCCGCCCTTGACCGGCACCTCCGCGATCTTGGCGACCTTCTGCTTCGATCCGGCCGCGGTGAGGGTGAAGCCGGAGGCGCAGTCGGTCGCGGCGGTCCGCAGCCCGGCCAGCGTCTCCTCGGCACCCTTGCCGTCGTACGAGGCGAGCGTGGTGAGCGTCGTCGTGATGTCGAAGGCGGCCTTGAACGCCTCCGCCGGGTCGTCGCTCTCCTTGTCGCCGACCGTCTTCGGCTCGCTGACGATCTTGCGCTGCGTGGACGCGGCGGGCTTGCCGGCCTTGGCACCCATCAAGGCGTCGGCGAAGACGTCGCAGGCGGCCTTGTCGGCGGTGACGTCCTCGGCGGCGATGGCGTCCGCCGGACCGGCCTTGGTGATCTTGTGGCCCTTGACGTCGCCCTGGGCCAGCGAGGCCGTCTCCAGCTCGGCCGCCGTCAGCGCCTTGGCTGCGGAGGTGTCCGCGCCCTTGTCCGCCGGCTTCGCGGAGGCCGAACCGCCCGCCTTGCCGCTGTCCTTGCCCGCGTCGTCCCCGCCGTCCGAACCGCAGGCCGCGGTGAGCAGGGCCAGAGACATCACGGTGGCGGCAACGGCGGTACGGCGTATGGAAGTGGGTCGCATGGCCCGTCCTTCTGTCTCAAGGTGATTCGCCCGCACGAGAGCAGCCGGCACCGGGTTCGGCGCGGCAGTGAGGAATCGTGGGGGTGCGCCAACTCTATGAGTGCGCTGTGGTTTGGCAATCCGTCAAAGCGGGCATCGCCCGTGATCGTGACGACGTCGTGATCACTCCGCGAAAGCTCTGAACTGGGCAATTGCCACAGACAGCAGCAACACGCCCCCGGCGACCGCTCACGGGGCTCTCCGATGCCGATGGATTCCGCACTGTCCACCGCGCTCGGCTCCTTGGGACCACCGGAACCGTTCGCCTCCTGCGCCCGCCGGCCGGAGGCACATCGGCCGGCCTGACGGCCTCCGGGGTGCCGTACGCCTCCAGGCGCGTGTGCAGGTCGCCGGTGAAGTCGGGGACGTCGGGGACGTCGGGGACGTCGGTCTTGGCCGAACTCCGTGACCTCGCTGAACGGACGATCGCGCTGTACGGGGCGGGGCCGTCGGTCCGCACGAGGCCGGCCCGGCCGATGAAGGGGATCTGCGGGTACGTGAAGGGCGCCGCGGCGGACTCCCGCCGGAGCGGGGTGGGCCGTGGACACCCGCCGGCCGCGGCGCTCGCGGCGAAGGCCGGCCCGCCGCCCAACGCGTCCCTTGCCGCGGCCACGACGACGGCCACCGCGCCGCCGAGCAGGCCGCGCCTGCTGAAGCCCCTCTGCGTCGCCTTGGCCGCCATGCGCCCGGGGCGCGACGAAAGGGGCGCGCACCAGGGATTCTCCGCCAGGGGAACCGTCAGACGGCAGGCATCAGTTGGCGGGGCGCTGGGTCAGATGTGTGAACGCTTCCAGGTTCCGCGTGGACTCACCGCGCGACACCCGCCACGCGTACTCCTTGCGGATCGCGCCCGCGAAACCGAGTTCGAGCAGGGGGTTGAAGGCACCGTCGGCGGCCTCCAGGACCACGCCGAGCAGCCGGTCCAGCTCCTCGGGCGTCACCACGGAGAGGGGCAGCTTGCCGACGAGGTAGACGTCTCCGAGCGAGTCGATCGCGTAACCCACCCCGAAGAGGCGGAGGTTGTGCTCCAGCAGCCAGCGGTGCACCGCCTCTTCGTTCTCGTCGGGGTGCCGGATGACGAAGGCGTTGAGGGACAGCGCGTGGGTGCCGACGATGAGCGAGCAGGTGGTGGCGAGCTTGCGGGTGCCGGGCAGCTGGACGACATAACTGCCGGACGCGGGGCTCTCCCAGTCGAGCCCGGCATCCTTCAGCGTCGCCTCGATGACCTGCGCGACCTGTGTGACCTGCGGCGTCGCCGCTTCCTCGGGTACGTCAGCCATGAAGCGAGCGTACGCCCGTCCGGGGGCGGCCCGCCCACGGCGGGCTCAGGTGCGGGGCAGCTGTCCGGGGTGTCACGTGTGGTGTGCGCGTACGCCGGGCGTACGTACGGTGTGCGCCTCCGGCGGCCCACGCGGAGCGCCCCGCGTGCGCCCGGCTCAGCCGTGGTGTGTGCGCACCCGGCGGCGGTGGTCCTGCATGGCCTCCGTGTACACGTCCGCGGTCGCCGCCGCCGCCGTGTCCCAGCCGAAGCGCTGCGCGTGCGCGGCGGCCGCGGCGCCCATGCGCGCGACCAGCTCCGGCGCGACCGCGAAGCGATGGAGCGCCTCGGCGTACGCCTGCGGATCGTGCCCGGGGATCAGGAAGCCGCTGACCTCGTCCCGTACCGCCACCGGCAGACCGCCCACGGCCGCCGCCACGACCGGGGTGCCGGCCGCCTGGGCCTCTATGGCGACCAGGCCGAAGGACTCGCTGTACGAGGGCATGACCAGCACGGACGCGGCCCGGAACCAGTCGGCCAGCTGGTCCTGCCCGACCGGCGGCTGGAACCGTACGACATCGGCGATGCCGAGCCGGGCGGCAAGCTTCTGGAGCCCCTCCGGCTTGGCGAGCCCGCTGCCGCTCGGTCCGCCGACGACCGGCACGACGATGCGGGAGCGCAGCGAGGGGTCCCGGTCCAGCAGGGCGGCGACGGCGCGCAGCAGCACGTCCGGGGCCTTCAGCGGCTGGATACGGCCCGCGAAGAGCGGGATCAGCGCGTCCTGCGGCAGCCCGAGGCGCGCGCGGGCCGCGGCGCGCCCGTCGGCGGGGCGGAAGCGGTCCAGGTTGACGCCGGGGTGGACGACGGCGACGGCACTCGGATCGGCCTCGTAGAAGCGGACGAGCTCGTCCGCCTCCTCGGCGGTGTTGGCGATCAGCCGGTCGGAGGCGTTCACGATCTGGGTCTCACCGATGACGCGGGCGGCGGGCTCGGGGGTGTCGCCCTCGGCCAGCGCCGCGTTCTTGACCTTCGCCATGGTGTGCATGGCGTGGACGAGCGGGACGCCCCAGCGCTGCGCGGCGAGCCAGCCGACCTGGCCGGAGAGCCAGTAGTGGGAGTGGACCAGGTCGTAGTAGCCGGGGCGCTGGCCGGCCCACGCCTGCATCACGCCGTGCGTGAAGGCGCAGAGCTGGGCGGGCAGCTCCTCCTTGGCCAGGCCCTCGTAAGGCCCCGCGTCGACGTGCCGGACCAGGACGCCGGGCGACATCTCGACCGCCGGCGGCAGCGCCCCGGTGGTGGCGCGGGTGAAGATCTCGACCTCGATGTTGATCGCGGCCAGGCGCTTGGCGAGCTCCACGATGTACACGTTCATGCCGCCCGCGTCACCCGTCCCCGGCTGGTGCAGCGGGGAGGTGTGCACGGAGAGCATCGCGATCCTGCGGGGCTTGCGATGGCCGCCGGGGAAGCCTGCGGGGAACCTGAGACGCGGTGCGACACGGCTGCTGCCGAGCCGGGAGACGTACTGGCTCACGTCGTCCGCTCCTCCTCACTCAGGGCACTGGTACCGACCCGCTCACGGGCATGGCACCGAAGGGGCCCAGGGTCCCTTCGAAGGTCTGGAACAGTGAAACCCCTCCTTTCATTTCCGCTTTACCAAATCATTACGGTATGCGTCCGGCGCGCCGCCGGACCGCGCGCGCCCGCGTGAGGTCGTTACGCTCTGTGTCATGCGCCCGATCGGCACCGCGACCCGCGGGACCACCAACCCGAACCGGCTGCGCCGCATGGACCGCTGGATCGCCGCCACGCACGGCCGCGCCCTGCGCCGCGCCGACGCCCCCGTGGCGGTCGACCTCGGGTACGGCGCCGCCCCCTGGACCGCCGTCGAGCTGCTGGAGCGCCTGCGCACCGCCGAACCACGCACCCGCGTGGTCGGCATCGAGATCTCCCCGGAGCGCGTCGAGGCGGCGCGTCCGTACGAGCGCGAGGGGCTCACCTTCCGGCACGGTGGATTCGAGATCCCGCTGGCCGGGCGGCCCTCGCTGATCCGGGCGGCGAACGTGCTGCGCCAGTACGACGAGGGTGAGGTGGCCACCGTCTGGCAGCGGCTGTGCGGCCGGCTCGCCCCGGACGGACTGCTGGTGGAGGGCACCTGCGACGAGATCGGGCGGCGTCATGTGTGGGTGGCGCTGGGCCCGGAGGGGCCGCGCACGGTGACCTTCGCGACCCGGCTCGGCTCGCTGGACCGGCCGTCGGACCTCGCGGAGCGGCTGCCCAAGGCGCTGATCCACCGCAATGTGCCGGGAGAGCCCGTCCACGCGTTCCTGCGCGACTTCGACCGGGCCTGGGCGGCGGCCGCGCCGTACGCCTCGCTGGGCGCCCGGCAGCGCTGGATCACCGCCGTGCGCGCGCTGTCGGGCGAGTGGCCGCTGACGGACGGCGTACGCCGGTGGCGTCAGGGCGAAGTCACGGTGAAATGGTCGGCACTGCGGCCCGAACGGTAGCCCGGCGCGCGGCAGACAGGGTGAATTCCCCCCGACACGCCCCGGCATTCCCCCGGCATCGGGAACGTCGGCGCGGCATCGTTCGTCCCAGAACAGGGGACCCGGACCGAATGCGTCGACCCGGGAGTGCCACGGGGCCCCGCGAGCCTGCACAGATGTGTCTGCCTCTGTTGCTTTTGGGTAGGGCATGGCACGATCTCGACGGCACCATAAGTTACTGACGGTAAATCAGATCCGTGGGGATCAGCTCGGAGGGGGAGCTTCGTGTACCGACGCCACTGTGCCGCTGCCGCGATCACTCTGGTCTGCGCGATGGCCGTACTGGCCTCGCCCGTTCAGGCCTTCGCCGCACCCGTACCCCCCACACCCGCCCCGGCCACGCCGGGGAAGAAGAGCCTCGAAGAGGTGCGCCAGGAGATCGAGGGCCTCTACCGGGCCGCCGGATCGGCCGCGGACGCGTACAACCTCGCCGAGGAGAAAGCCGAGAAGCAGTCGGGCGAGATCGTCAAGCTGGCCCAGGCCATAGTCGAGGGCCAGGCGAAGATCGCCGCGCTCAAGGACAGGGCGGGCGCCCAGGCCCGCGACGAGTACCGCAACGCCGGACTGCCCCCGGGCGCCCGGCTCATGCTCAGCGGCGACCCGCAGCTCTTCCTCGACGGGATCAGCCGGACCCGCCAGGGCCAGAAGGCCGCCACCGGCCTCCTGGGGGAACTGAACAGAACCCAGCAGGACCTGGAGACGTACACGCAGGACGCGAGCACCAACTGGACGAAGCTCGAAGCCAATCGCGTCAAGCAGGCCAAGGCCAAGAAGAAGATCAACGCACAGATCGCGGCCGCCAAGAAGATCGAGTCCCAGCTGGAGAAGGAGGAGCGCGCCCGGCTCCTGAAGCTGGAGCAGGAGGCGGAGTACAAGTCGCAGACCGCCTGGCTGAGTTCCGGCGCGCTGAAGGAGATCAACCGCGGGGCGAGCGCGGGCGGCAAGAAGGCGGTGGCCTTCGCGACCTCCAAGATCGGCCTGCCGTACGTGTGGGGGGCCGAGGGCCCCAAGTCGTACGACTGCTCGGGACTGACCTCCCAGGCCTGGGCGGCGGCCGGCCGGCCGATCCCCCGCACCTCGCAGGAGCAGTGGCGCCTGCTGCCGCACATCGCGATCAAGGACATGCGCCCCGGCGACCTGATCATCTACCACAGCGACGCCAGCCATGTCGGGATGTACATCGGCGACGGCGCGATCGTGCACGCCCCGCGCCCCGGCCGCAACGTCACCATCGCGGGAGCGGGCTCGATGGAGATACTCGGAGTGGTCCGCCCGGACAAGTGACACGCGCCCCGGCCCGGGACGGGACAAGTGCCACGCACCGCTGCCCGGGGACGGGGCGAGTGAAGCGGCCCGTGTCGCCCGTCCGGACGGGCGACACGGCCTCCCCCGGACGGGCGGCACAGAACCGGCCCCGCCATGCGCCCCTGCGGTGCATCCCGGACGATCCGGGAGGCGGCCCCGCACCACCCCGGACGTTCCCGGACACGGCCTCCGCCCCACCCCGAACGGTCCCGAACACGGTCCCCGCCCCACCCCCCGGGCACCCGCGTGAGCGGGGCCACTTCGCCCGGGGCGGCGGGCGTGACCTTTGTCATGCCGCCAAGAGCGCCGCGGAGCGGGCACATCGCGCCTGATCCGTGACCTGACGCGGCTTATGGCGGTGCATATGCCGGGGGCGGGGCGCGGTGCGCCATTCCGTTCCCGTATCCCGTAACGCTATGGTCCCCGTCTGGCGGGTCGTCGATCGTCGTCCCGCCGCGCCCTCGGGGGGAGGGAAGGAAACCCGAACCGATGCCCGTACCCGTACCGCAGCAACGCAGCGTTCCCGCTGCGGAGACCAGCAGCGGCACCGACCTCACCCTTCTGGTGATCGAGGACGATCCGGCGGGCACCTTCAGCGTCCCGGAACTCTCCGCCGCGGCCGGTGCCCGGGTCCGCATCCGCGCGGCCCGCAATCTGACCGAGGCCGAGCGGCTCCTCACCGACGACGTGGACTGCATACTGCTGGACCTGGCCCTGCCGTCCGGCACCGAGACGCGCGGCGACCGGGACACGGAGGCCGACGGGCTCGCCACGCTCAAGCACGTCCTTCAGATCGCGCCCCGGCATGCCGTGCTCGCCCTCACGGCCGAGGACGACGCCGAGCTGGCCGCCGAAGCGGTACGGGTGGGAGCGCAGGACTACCTCTTCCGCGGCGAGCTGGACGGCCGGCTGCTCAGCCGCGCCATCCGCTACGCGGTCGAGCGCAAACGGGCCGACGTCGCCCAGCACCAGCTCACCGAGTCCCGGCTGCGCGCCCAGGAGAACGCCCGGCTGGAACGCGGCCTGCTGCCCACCCCGCTGCTCGACGGCTCCGATCTGCACTTCGCGGCCCGCTACCGCCCCGGCCGCAGCCGTGCGCTGCTCGGCGGCGACTTCTACGACACGGTCCGCACACCCGACGGCACGGTGCACGTGATGATCGGTGACGTCTGCGGCCACGGCCCGGACGAGGCGGCACTCGGCGTCGAACTGCGCATCGCCTGGCGGGCGTTGACACTGGCCGGACTCTGCGGCGACGAACTGCTCTCCACCCTTCAGCAGGTCCTGGAGCACGAACGGGAGAGCGAGGAGATCTTCGCGACGCTCTGCACCGTCGACATCGCCCCGGACGGCCGCCGTGCGGGACTGTGCCTGGCGGGCCATCCCGCGCCCCTGATCGCCCGCCAGGGCCGGGCCGCGCACCTGCTTCCGTACGAGGACGGCGGTCCGGCGCTCGGCCTGCTCCCGCGCGCCCGCTGGCCGCGCAGGCAGGTGGAGCTGGGCGGCTCCTGGAGTCTGATGATGTACACGGACGGGCTGATCGAGGGCCGCGTCGGCAACGGCACCCAGCGCCTCGGCCAGGACGGGATGGTCGCGATGATCAACCGCCAGCTGTCCGAGGGGCTGAGCGGCGAGGACCTTCTGGAGGCGGCGGTCGCGCACGTCCGCGAGCTGAACGGCGGCGAACTCACCGACGACGTCGCGGTCCTGCTGCTCGACCGCGACCAGGACACCGCACGTGCGACGGCCCGCGACACCGTCGCCCGCGACGCGGCCCGCGGCAACGCCCGCCACCGGGCGCAGAACGGCGACCGGGGCCGGAGCATCCCGCGCCCCCGCCCCGGACAGATCTCACCCGCAGGCGCTCAACGCCCGCCGTTGTAGGGCCCGTACGGCCCGTCGCTGCTGGAGCCGCCCCGGCGGCCACCGCCGCCCGAGACCGCCTTGAGCGCGGGCCGTACGTCCACGAAGAACACGATGGACGCGACCACCCCGGCAAGCTGCACGAACAGCATGGGAACCCAGAGGTTCACCACCACCGCGATGCCGAGGATGATCAGCCAGAAGGGCTTCGTCTGCTTGTCCGCGGCACGGTACGCGTCCTCGCGGGTGATCGCGGCCATGACCAGGGCGACCACGGCAAGGACCGTCATGGCCGTATAGATCAGGCCGAGGAACGTGTTGAAGCCTTCGAGCAACATGATGTGCACCGCCTAATGAGTGAGTGAGCGCCTCGCGGCCAAGGTACTGGGACAACGGCCGGGGAACGCGAAATGGTGCCCGTCCGCCGCCCCGGCACACCTGCCGGGCATCGCGCCGCTACTTGGCGGTCGGCGGTGTCGTCTTCTTCGCGGCGGGCTTGCGCGCGGGAGCCTTCTTGGCGGGCGACGGCTTGGCCTCGGCCTTGACGGCCCTGGGCGCGGGCTTGGCCTGCACCGGCTTGGCGGCGGGCTTCGGCGCGGCCTTGGGCTCCGCCTTCACCGCCTCCGCCTTCACCGCCTCCGGCTTCGACTCCTTGCGCGGCTCGACGACGACGGCGATCTCCACGATCTCCTCGGCCGTCCCGCCACGCCACGTCCGCACGGTCTGCTCGCCGCGCTCGGCGACCTTCTCGTACGTCTCCCGGGCCCGGACCGCGTACTCCGCGGCCACGCCGACGCTGCGCAGCGCCAGGTCCTGCGCGCTCTCGCCGAGCTTCTTCAGGTCGGTGTCGAACGCCCCGATCACCTCGGTGACCTTGGCGGAAAGGGTGGCCTGCGCCTCCTTGGCCTGCCCGGCCACCTTCTCCTGCACGGCCTTGGGGTCGGTGTTGCGCACGGCCTCGATACGCTCCGGCGCCTCGGCGCGCAGCTGCTCGATCAGGGCCGGAACCCTCCGGGCCTGCTGAACGGCGAGATCGGCCGTACCGGCGGCGAAGTAGAGGGGGGTCGGGTCGGTGAGGGTCTTACGCAGGTCATCGGTGATGGCCATGACTGTGGTCCTCCCGGATCATCAGACTCAGTGTGAGGGTTTCGCAGGCTTCGAACCTGAACCTGTATCTCTATCGGCAGCACTGCCGTCGGCACTGAGGGGCACATCCGCACCGGACGCGCGCCCCTCGTCATCCGCCGGGTCCACGGGCTCGTCCTCGAACCCGTTCTCCTTGCGGAAGGAGGCGTAGATCTGCAGCAGCACGCTTTTCTGCCGCTCGTTGATCGACGGATCGGCCAGAATCACCGCCCGCGTCTCCAGCTCCTCCCGCTCCCGCTCATCCAGGATCCCGGCCCGTACGTACAGGGTCTCGGCGGAGATCCGCAGCGCCTTGGCGACCTGCTGGAGGACTTCGGCACTGGGCTTGCGCAGTCCGCGCTCGATCTGGCTGAGATAGGGGTTGGACACCCCGGCGGCATCGGCGAGCTGCCGCAGCGACAGCTGCGCGGTACGGCGCTGCTCGCGCAGGTACTCGCCGAGATTGCCGACGTTGAGTGAGGCCATGTACCGATAGTGGACCCATCTTGCTAACTTTTGCAAGCAGGTGCTTGCAAAAGTGTTCCGCACCACTCGGGCGGGCCCTTGAGGCTGGGCACGACGGGGTCATATGTGCAGGACACCGTCGTCTCGGCGTGCGATCCACCCCGACGGGGGAGGGCCGCGATCGATCAGTGCCGAAGACCGGGATCGAAACGGCTCGAACAGGCTTCAGGCCGACGTCGGATCCGAGGGCCGTCGTCGTGGAACCCGGCGAGGAAGGCCAGGAGCGGCGCGGTGACGGCATGCGTCTCAGCCGGCTCCTCCCGTGCCACCCGTTCGACGGTCCGGAGGGTCGCCGCGTCCCGCGGCCAGACCAGCGACAGCAGCCTCAAGGCAGGAACGCGCAACGGGCCGTCCACGCGGCGCTCCACGGCTGCGCGGGTCTCGGGGTGCTCGCGCCACCGCTGCGCGAGCACCTGAAGCGCTCTCAGGGCAACCCACGGCTCGGCATCGTCCGTAGCCTGGAGAGCGGCGGTCCGGACCTCTTCGCACTCCGGCCAGTAGTCGCCCGCCAGGCCGAGGGCCACGCCCCGGGCGGTGCCGTCCGTGTCGCCGACCGCCGCGAGCACGGCCGACCGCACCTCGGGGCGCTCCGGCCACTGCTCGGCCAGCGCGCGTATCGCCGTGGTCCGGACGGTGTCGTCGCTGTCGTCGACGGCGGCGAGCACGGCCTGGCGCACCTCGTCGTCCTGGGGCCACTGCTGGGCAATGCTCTCCACCGCGTACCACCGGACATCGGAATCGCTGTCCCGGACGCCTGCCATGAGCGCGGCCCGCAGCTCAAGGTCCCCGGACCACTCGTATCCGGCGAATTCGAGCGCCGTTTGGCGCACCTCAGCCACGACATCACGCGTGGCGGAGATCGTCGCCCGGCGTGCTTCCTCATCCGCCGGCCAGAATTCCGTCATTGTTCCCAGCACCTGCCACCGGACCTCAGGGTCCGCATGGCGGGTGAGCCCGAAGATCAGCTCCCGGACTTCGGGATCTTCCGGCCACTGCTCGCCCAGACTCCACACGGCCGCATGGACGTCGCCCGCGGACAGCGTGTCGTCACGGACGGCCTCGATCAGGGCCTGCCGGACCTCACTGTCGCCGGGCCAACTCGCGCACAGCGCGCGAAATGCTCCCATGTCACCGGTCGCGCGGGCTGCGGCGAACATGGCCGAACGCACTCCGGTGTCGTGCGGCCAATGCCTGCCCAGAAAACGCATGGCGGCCCCGCGCACGTGTGGGTCGCTGTCGTCCATGGCCGCCACGGCCAGCAGCCGAAACTCCTCGTCAGCGGGCCATTGCCCACGTAGCTCCGTCCAGGTGCCGGAACGCACGTACGGCCTCTCGTCAACGGCCGCGCCCAGGAGCCGGGATCGCACCCCCGGGTCCCCCACCAGGTAACGCGCGAGCGCGCCCATCACCCTTGCCCGCGACTTCGGGTCAATGCCTGTGTCGTCGACAGCCTCCAGAACCGCTCGCCGGCACTCCGGGTCCGAGGGCCAGTGCTCGGCCAGGAGAAGCAGGGCCGCACACCGGCAGTCCGAATCCGCCTCGGCATCATGGGCGACGTCGACCAGGAGCGCCCGTGCGTTGTCGTCGGCCGCGTATCGCTCCGCCAGCGTCCGCAGCGCCTCGGACTGCGTCTCCGGGTAGGCGCCGGAACCGCGCGCCAGGGCGAACACCGCCGCCTTGACCCCGGGATCGTCCGGCCATCGCTCGCCGAGGGCACGTACGGCAACCGCCCCGGCCGCATTCCAGGTGATCCGGGTGAACTCCATGGCCTCGGTGGAGTCGCGGCACATCGCCAGCCCGACGCGGACGGCACTGTGGCTCGCTTCCACCGTGCTGACGAGGTGGGGCCACAGCCAGCGGCGGAAGCGCTCGCGACCGCTCCACGAACCCGGGAAGCCCAGCAGGACCGCCCGTCCGCGCGGGAAGTCCACTCCGGGGAACATGGCGAGTTCCGCCGTGACCGCATCGATCACCGCGTCGCTCTGCAGGGCAAGTGACGCTTCGGCCTGCTCGGGCGGAACGGCCGGCCGGCCGATGCGATGCGCCTCGGCGAGGGCCTGGAGCGCGAAGTCGAGGAACGCGGTGTCGCCGTGGGGACGGAAGAGCGGGGCTCCGCCGCAGTGCTGGTGCAGCCTCAGCAGCCGCGCGATGAACTTTGCGTGGAGAGCCTCGGAGTCACGGCTGATCATGCCGAGGAACAGAAGAACGACTTCGCGCCAGCTGGGGTTGACCACCCGCTCCATCAGCTGGTCGAGGAGCGTCTCCTCGCTCCACTGCCGGTAGCGGTGCGCGAGGTCGCGGGCCGTCAGGTACTCCAGGAACGTCCGATGCACGAAGCCGTACGCGCCGGCTCCGAACGGGTGGATGAGGAAGGCGCGCTCATGCAGTCGATCGATCATCGCGCGTGCGACCGTACGTGCGACAGGCACCGAGTAGCCCAGCTCCGAGACAAAGTCCCGAACCACCTGCTCCAGCGCCCCGACGGCGATCAGCGGGCTGTCGCCGCCGCCCGACCGACCGCCCGGGGCAACCCCCTCCTGGATGCGGGAGGCGATCCGCTCCAGCAGTTCCTGGAGGACCCGGCCGTCGAGTTCCTCGATGGCATGCGCCACGTCCGGGTGCGCGTGAGGCGGAAGGCGAAGGTGCTTGGCGTCCCGGTCCCAGCGGCTGGCCAGGACAACCACGGCGTGCTCGTACACGTCCTTGCGGTCCCGGGGGATGGAGGCGCCGAGACCGATGGCGGCCAGGATCGCCAGCAGCAGCGGGTTGCCGGCGAGTTCGGCCACGGAAGGGAAGTCGCGTACGGCGTCGTTCAGCCGACGGGCGAGCCGGGCGCCCTCGCCGGGGCTGTCGGGGTGAGCGGCGGCGTACCACCGGCCGACGAACGACTCGACCTGTGCCCGCGAGAGATTCTCCAGCTTGGTGATCCCGAAGTCCGCGCGGGTGAACTCCCCCGCGCTGAAACCGACGATGCGGGAGGTCACCACGGAGCGGGTGTCCGGGTGGCTCTGGGCGAAGGCGGTGATCTGCCGGGCGATGTCGGCGCGACGGGCGGGGTCGAAGACCTCGTCCAGGCCGTCGAAGACCATCACTACCTGGCGCCGGCGGCCGGCCAGCAGATCCTCCAGGACCTCACGAGGCAGGCCCATCCGCTCGGCGGCGTTGTACTCCGCCCAGTACTCCTCGACCGTCACCCCGATCCAGCGGGGGTCGGCGAGCCTCCGCAACTCCACCACGACCGGAACGGTGTCCTTGAGCGCGACGACGCCGTCGGGGACCGTGTCCAGCCCGCCGGCCACGGCCAGCGCCAGGTACTTCGCCAGCGTCGTCTTCCCCGCGCCGGGGTCGCCGAGCACCACCAGACGGCGGCCGTCCTCCGAGCCGATGACGTCGAGGGCGGGCTGCGCGGGCCGTACGCGGGTGGGCCGGCGCCTCCTGCCGTCGAGCGCCCGCGAGGCCACCTCGTCGGCGTCCCGTTCGTCCAGTTCCCCGTGTTCCAGCAGGTCCTGGACGAGTCGCGGCGAGACGTGCGGACGCGGCCAGTCCCATGCCAGGAGCGGCTCCTCGAACACCGCGCCCAAGCCGATCTGCGGCTGCTCGCCCGCCCGGCCGGCCTCGCCGAGCACATCCATGTTCAGCCGGCCATGTGTCTGTACCAGACGCCGGAGGTATGCGCCGATCGCGGCATCCGTCGTGGCGCCGAGGCCGCCCCGGCGGTCCCGGGACCGCCGGTCCTCGGCGGCTTCGGCAGCGGCTTCCTCGTAGCGACGGAGCCAGGAGCGCCCGCCCGCTTGCGACACCAGCCAGTCCCGCCGCACCCGGCCGTCCGATTCCAGGGTCCGCTGTTCCGTCCAGGACAGCCAGACGGCGACAACCGCCAGGAGAACGTCCGCGTTCTTCGGCAGCCGGAAGTCCTCGGCCGATGCCGCCGCCCACTCGCTGGCACGCTGGCCATGGAACCGGTCCGTGCCCGTGAGCCCCGTGCGTCGCACCTGTCGCCGCAGATCGGCCTGGGTACGTTCCGGCTCCTTCCGGGCTGCCGCTGCCTGCAATTCCAGCAGTGCCCTGCGTAGTTCTTCGCGAGCGAACCCCATGAACCGATGCCCCCTGGTCGCCTTCGCGCCCCTGTCCGTTTCCCCTGCGTCGGCCGGACCCGCCCGAGGCGGGCGAACCGGGAAGCCGCTCTCAAGGGGCGCTGAACAGGCAGGGTAACTGCCGCGCTGCCCGGGGCGCCCGGGTGTCGGGACGCCCGGTGGCACCGCGGTCGAGAGTCGGGGGCGGAGCCGGATCCGGCTCGCCACCAGACCGTCGGATCCGGCTCGCCGTCAGACCACCGACGTACCGTCAGGAGACCGCTGTGACCCGTGCACGCAGGACCACCGCCGGCCATGTGCCGAAGGTGGGCCACCCCCGCCGCATCCGCCGCCCGTCCTCCCCGCACAGCCGCTTGCTCCCGCCGGTGACACCGTCCTGGCGCGAGACCTGGCACAAGACCTGGCACGAGTGCGTGCACCGCATCACGCTCAGCCTCGCCGACCGCGCAGGCGCCGCCGCCGTCGTCGTCCTTGAGTGGTGGCTGCGGAGCCACTGATGCTCCCAGGGGCGGCCCCACCGGTGATGAACCGGCACTCGGCCCGGTTCTCGCGATCCGGCGGTCGAGTTGACCTTCACCTTGGGGGAGCCCACAGCATCGACTGGGCCGGGCGATGTGCCCGGCATGAGGAGGAACGAGCATGGAGCTACTGACCATAGGGGCGTTCGCGAGGGCGTCCCGGCTGTCACCGAAGGCGCTGCGCCTGTACGACGAGCTCGGCCTGCTGACTCCCGCTCGCGTCGACCCGGTGACCGGCTATCGCCTCTACGCGCCGGAGCAACTGGATCAGGCTCGGCTGGTCGCCTGGCTCCGACGGCTCGGAATGCCTCTCTCCCGCATCCAGCAGGTCTGCACGCTGGATGCGGGTCCGGCAGCCGAGGAGATCCGCGCGTTCTGGTCCCAGGTCGAAGCCGACATCGCCGCACGGCGGGACTTGGCCACCTTCCTCATCGCCAACCTCTCCTGGAAGGACCCTGCCATGCCTCCGATCGCCAAGCCCCTGGCCATCCGTTACGCCGCCCTCTCCGACCCCGGCCTCGTCCGCGAGAGCAACCAGGACACCGTCTACGCAGGGTCCCGACTGCTTGCCGTCGCCGATGGCTTCGGCAGCGGTGGTGCCCCCGCAAGCGCCGCCGCCGTCGACGCGCTCAAGAGTCTCGACACGGACAGCATTCCGGCGAGCAGTCTCCTCAACGTCCTCGAGGACGCGATCGACCAGGCCGAGCAGGCCGTGCACGGCGTCGCCGGAGCCGGCCCTTCCTCCGAGGAGGCCGGCACCACACTCACCGCGATGCTCTGGACCGGCTCGCAGCTGGCCCTCGTCCACATCGGCGACTCCCGCGCCTACCTCCTGCGCGGCGGCGAGCTGTTCCAGATCACTCAGGATCACACCATGGTGCAGTCGATGGTCGACGAAGGGCGCATCAGCCCGGAGGAGGCCGTCTCCCACCCCCAGCGGTCGCTGCTGGTTCGGGCCCTGGGCCAAGGAGCCGATGGCACACCCGACATGCGTCTGCACGACGCACAGCGGGAAGACCGCTACCTGCTCTGCTCCGACGGCCTGTCGACCGTGGTGCCGGCCGGGGAAATGCACCGCGTGCTCTCCGGCATCAGCGAGCCCGAGCAGGCGGTCCGCGCACTCGTCGCCCTCGCCAACGGCTCCGGCGGACCCGACAACGTCAGCTGCGTGGTCGCCGACGTCATCGAGTCCCAGGAGCCGAAGTGAGCGGCACACACTTGGAGTTGCACCGGATCCGCTCCCGCGAGCTCATCTGCGAGGCGGACACGTACCGACTCGCCCAACAGGGCGGGAGGGCCGCACCGGTCCGCCGAACCATGCCGGCCGGCACATGGCGAGCGGCTTCACGGCGTATGCCGGCCCGGCTCAGCGGCTGAACCATCACGCTGTCCCCCGCTCTGCCCCGGGCCGGGCGTGCCGCTCGGACGTGGCCGGGCCGGCCCCCACCCGGAGGGGCCGGCCCGGCGTGGGAGAGGAGGGGTCAGCGCGCGTCCTCGGTGTGGAAGTCGAGGGGCCGGGGACACTTCGCGGCAGCGGTCCGGGAACTGCTGCGGCGTGCCGCCGGTGTACATCTCGGCCGCCTCACGGGTTCCGGCCACGTCGTCCTTCCACATCTGTGTGACGTCGGTACCGGGGTAGAGGCCGACCACGGCGGCCGGGGGCTTCGGGGTGGTGCCGCCGGAGGCCTCGATGGTCCGGATTCCCGGAGTCCCGGAGTCCCGGAGTCCCGGAGTCCCCTAGGTTCTGTCGTCAAATGATCTTGTGTGGTGGATCATGGTCGGGTGATACGTCGCCATGAACTGTCGGATGCCGAGTGGGAGTTCGTCCGCC